>NZ_DATBTY010000017.1:0-3326 GCF_036516575.1 Cerasibacillus sp. | reverse complement strand
GGAGAGGGGGCGTAAAATGAAAAATGTCGCGAGGATGACGATGAGTTGAATGACCGCAACCGATTTCGTATAGTCCCATTTAAATGTGCGCAACTGGTCGTCATCGATGAAAGGTTCTGGAATCGATACGCCAAAGACGCGTGTTTTGCGTTGAATGTGAGGCATCGCCATCTGGATGATATAAATTGGAATAAATGTGAAGAAAAATAGCAAATCAATCATAAGTTTTCCTCCTTTTGGACGTCTCGTTGTAAGCGTTGTAATGTGTCGTGCTCGGATTGCCCCGTCGCGCGACATTCGTGTTGAAATTGACGAAGCAAACGGCGCCATTTTGCCTCCCAAGCAGCTTGATCAAAATGCGAACGATCGACGACAGCTCGGGCTTTTTTGCGTTGCACGATATACCCTTCATCGGCGAGCTTTTGATAACTCGCTTGCACGGTTTTGACATTCACTTGTAAGCTGCTGGCGAGCGACCGAATCGACGGCAACTCATCGCCATCTTTCAACGTACCTTCTGCCATGAGTCGAATGATTTCATCGGTCAATTGCACGTATAAATCCCGTTCGTCCTCCTCATACAATCGAATGAACATATCATCTCCTCCAATCTGTCACCGTTTAGGTGGTTCAGAATCTGTCACCTTTATAATGACACAGATAAATCGGGATGTAAAGTAATTTATTATAAAAAGAAAAACATTTTTAAGTAGTGAATGTATAAAATTAGTAATTTAATTGATATTACATTCCTTTAATTGTAACATTAAGGTAATTGAAGGAGGGGTTTGGTATGAGTATAAATATTTATCATATTCGTAACGGTAAAGATATTTTATCAGGCGAATCGTTCGAGCAACAAAGAAATCAAGTAGGACAATTTTTAAAAGCCCACATAAAAAGTCAAAACTTGAATTTTTTAATTGGATCAGGTTGCTCTCTTCCGGCAGTTTCCTTGATGGGTGATACATTTAAGAAATTAAGAGAGCAATATTTCAAGCTTGAAACTTCTTGTGATGGAAATGATAAAGAAGCTAGTAACGAAGAAGAGAAATTAGATAAAGAATATTTAGGTGATTTTGTTGAGGGGAAAGATATTGAAGCATATTTAAATTGGCTAAACCACGCTATGCAATTTCATAAAGAGGGAGAAGATTATAAAGAATATGAAAAAGCATTTAACATAGTAAAAAAAGGGTTAATAAGTTCAATGCCTGACAGATATATTCTAGAGGATTCTCCAAAAAAATCAGATGAAGAAGATAAATTGGATGTTACCTTAACAAATTATAAGAAGTTTTATACATCTATTTTCAAGCATAGGGAATATAATGTCACTCAACCGATTAATATTTTCACAACGAATTATGATTTATTTAACGAAGTAACATTGGAAAATTTAGGTATACATTATACAAATGGCTTTAAGGGGACAGTTCAGCGACTTTTTGATCCCTCGATGTTTCATTTGCGACTAGTAGATGATGCTAACAGATATAAAGAAAAGTGGGATACGGTACGAAAGTTTGTAAAGCTTTTCAAGATTCATGGATCTGTTGATTGGAGTTACGATGAAGCTTCAAAGAAAGTGCTCCAGCGAGATGTGTCTCATAGTTCGCAAGAGAATGTTCTTATTTATCCGACGATAAATAAACATATTGAGACACAACAAACTCCGTACTCTGAACTGTTTCGTGAATTAACGAATAACATCCAAAAGAAAGATACAACACTAATCGTAATCGGCTACGGTTTTCCGGATCAGCATATTAATCATCTACTTTCTCAGGCGCTAAGTAACCCATCGTTTAATCTCATTGTGTTGGGAAAGAAAGAAGAACCAAATGCATCTGAGTTCATCAAAAATAACAAAGATTTTGTGAACTTTCACTTCATAGGAGGAAGTTTGAATGAAGGTGAATGTAATGGGCATCACTTTGAGAATGTTATTGATTATTTAAATTAGAAAGGAGAGGTTACAGTGCGTCGTAGTATTGGAGTATTGAATAAGGTGTATCCTAATAAGGTTACGATAGATATCCCTGATTTAATGGCCTTGAGTCACAATTACAAAGGCGATTATTACCATTGCGAAGGAATTAATGAATTACTCACAATTTATGAAACAGAAGATGAAAAGTATATTTATCAAGTAATCGGAATGTATGAGAAAGAAAAACCGTATTTACCTGAAGAAGACTCTAAGTTTGGCGTGGAATCTTACTTCGAAGCGATTCCATTAGGAAAAATTGAAGAAAATGAATTTCACTTTGGTCTTTCTAAGTTTCCGATGATTGGCAAAGATGTCTATTTAACAGCTCTAGAAGACGTAAAAATAATTTTTGAAAGTCAATCGGGTGGTTTTGATCTCCAACTAGGACCTCTAACGACGTTAAGAGAGTACGAACCAGTAATTTCAATCGATCATCTTTTCACGCATCATATGAGTATTTTAGGTAATACTGGCTCTGGAAAGTCAACTACATCTCGTACTTTATTGCATATGATTGAGCAGAAGATTGAAAAAGGAGAACTTAATCCTGAACATATCAATTTTTTGATTTTTGACGTCCATGATGAATATGGAATTGAAGATGCAGAGAATCATGAAGTAGTAGAATTAGAGGATCTTGTTATTGATTTAAAGACGCTAGAAGAAAGTGATTGGATTAATTTAGTAAATCCATCTGATGGTGTGCAGCTCCCTGTACTACTTCAAGCAATTCGATTAGCGCCTATTGTGGAGAAATATAAGAAATGGTTGTCAGCTTACTGTGCGCTAGAAATGTATTTAAATGTTCGGACAGATGTTGTTGGAACACGAAGAAAGATAGTGAGCTTATCGAAAGGATTATCCGTTGGATTGGATGAAGCTTTGGACAGATACCATGCTCAATTCGGTAACCTCGAAAACAATCCAGAAGCATTGCTATTAAAAGAATTAGCAAATATTATTTCTCAACATAAGAAAGATAGTGATTGGGCAAGTTTGAAAGAAACTCGGAATGAAGTGACTTTGGATTATAAAGAAGAATTAAGTAAAGCAGAAGAAAAATTGAATAAAATGCAAGAAAGAAGCTTGAAAAATGTAACAAGTTTTGAGGTAATTAATGACGCAATTGAATTCGCTTTACTATTAGAAGAAGTCAAAGGAAACAGTCAAGTCCGTTCATATTGTTCAACACTAATTACGAGAATAGAGGTACTTGAAAAAGGCTTAGCAAAAGTTATTTTTTCAGAGGATACAGATAAAATAACAGCATTCAATGAAATTATTTCTTGTCGGAAACCTTTTACAACGTTACGCGTTTCAGGTCTTGAAGACG
>NZ_DATBTY010000016.1:0-38814 GCF_036516575.1 Cerasibacillus sp. | reverse complement strand
GATGAGACTTCCCATCACTTCAAGTGAGTAAGATCCCTCAGAGACGATGAGGTTGATAGGTCCGAGGTGGAAGCGTGGTGACACGTGGAGCTGACGGATACTAATTGATCGAGGATTTGACTAGCTATTTAATTGATGTCTTGGTTTTCTTCTTATTTGGTTTTCAGGGTATAAAAATTTTGCATTATGTAAAAAGTGCGTATCATAGATTTTGTCTTTCAAATCATTCTGTCTGGTGGCGATGGCGAAGAGGTCACACCTGTTCTCATACCGAACACAGAAGTTAAGCTCTTCAGCGCCGATGGTAGTTGGGGCATAGCCCCTGCAAGAGTAGGACGTTGCCAGACAGTAAAGAGGCTGACATAACGAGCCAAAAATAATTCTTAAAAAGGGTTCAATCATCAAAAACCGATGATTGAATCCTTTTTTGTTGGTAAATTTTCGTTATCTGTTGATGGAATTGTTTTTATGGCAGTGTACTTTCTCAAGTATACACCACCATAAACGCAAAACCTAATTCATTTTCTACTTTTGATTTGCCTCTTCCGGACATACGAGTAAAACACAAATTAAACTTCAAGAAACCAGAGACTGGTTCCACGTGAATTTTACGTTTCTACAGGTTTTCTCCTCTGAAAGCTTTTGTTTAATATATTCAATTGTTGTTCCCATTTTTCGTTAAGGTGTTCTTTTTGTTTATTATAAAATTAAATGTTTTAAGCCAATATCTTATTTATTTGACTGGAACGAAAGGTGCTGACTCCAGGACGGCTAAACGGTCCCGTCCTGGACCAACGCTGACACTAGCACGTCCTGTCCTGTGCGTCGCTGGAATAGTACGGGTTTGTAGACCCCGTAGGAAGTGTTTTTCTTCCGAGGAGGCTGAGCTGTGCCCGTGGAAAGCAAGCAGCCACCTGTAGTGCAAGTCAACGAAGTTATTAGCGCAATCGATCGTTTGTAGTTCATTTTGAGATAGAGTCATCTAACCTTTTTTATTTTATTAAATGAATCAAGTCAATTTCACAATCAAAAATATTATCTAACTCATCCAAGACCACGGTCTTTCATTATTTTACAAACAAATAGTCGCACATACCAAAGATCACGGTTTGTGCGACTATTTGTTAATATTTTTTATGATAAAAATTTAAGCTTCTGGTATATTTCGCTTGCTAATTGAGTGTACAAGTGAGGTAATGGCACCATCACCAGTTACGTTACAAGCTGTTCCAAGACTGTCTTGTGCAACATATAATGCAATCATGAGCGAAAGCATCGTTTGACCGAAACCGAGCATGGACTCTAATAGGCCAAGGGCTGCGACAACAGCGCCTCCGGGAACTCCAGGTGCAGCAACCATCGTTACACCTAGCATTAATATAAAAGGTAGATATTTAACAAATGTTGCTGGGTCACCTTGTAAGTAAAGGATAGCCATGGAACAACTGACAAGTGTAATTGTACTTCCCGATAAATGTATATTAGCTAATAAAGGAATCGTGAAGTCAGCAATTCGTTCACGGACATTTAGTTTTTTAGTTCGTTCAAGTGTTACCGGAATAGTAGCTGCAGAGGATTGTGTACCTAATGCTGTAAAATATGCTGGTGACATCGTTTTTAACATAACGAATGGGTTTTGTTTACTAAATGTACCTGCCATTGAATATTGGAAGATTAAGTAAAGAATGTGTAAAAGAATAATCATAATAAATACTTTAGCAAATACATTCAATACTGTACCAACTTGACCAGCAAAAGTCATGTTCGCAAAAATACCAAAAATATGAAATGGTAATAATGGGATAATGACTTTAGAAATGACTAATTGAATAATATCACGTAATTCATTCATTACATTTAATAATGTATCACCTTTAATAGAAATCATGCCAAGTCCTAAAACAAAAGCAAGGATTAAAGCTGTCATGACGTCAATAGGTGGAGCAATATCTAATTCGACAAATGATTTTGCTAGACCTTCAGAAGGATCACCGAGTGTCGTTAGTGATTGACCTTTTAATATAACAGGATAGGCTCCTTTAGCTACGAAAAAGGCAACAATACCAGCAATAATCGTTGATGTATATGCAATAAGTGCCGTTAATCCGAGTAACTTACCCGCTCCTTTTCCAAGTGTTCCAATCCCGGGTGCAATAAAACCTAATATAATAAGTGGTACGACGAAGCTAAGGAAGTTACCAAACAGTTCATTAAATGTAGCGAAAAAGCGAATGATATTTTCTGGTACAATTGAACCAATAGCAACTCCAAGGATAATCGCGATAAAAATATACATCAATAAGCGATAACCTTTCAATTTCTTCCCTCCTAAGAAAAGATTATTTATAACTTATTTCTATAGTATAACAGATTTAATATATATACACTATATGTAATTAAAATTAATAAAGCGCACAAGTTCTGTGCGCTTTCCGTCTGTTATGACATATCATGTGAATTAAATGTTTGCGTATCATTTCTCATATTCGTCATTTCAGAAACAAGTGGTAACATTTTCTGCATTGTTTGACCAAACCTTTGGTTATGACGCGTCATTGTATAATAAGTTGCTGCGCCGACACCGACAGAAGCAAGTAATGGGATCCAAATATTATTATTGTTATTCATTAAATATCCATCCCTTCTCATGATATGTTGCAGACATTATTAGGCTGTCTGATATGGATACGTTCATACATGGAAGCATCTCCCAAACAGCATGTTAATGTGGAATAAATTCTTAAGTATTGCAAAGAAATATTTTAGCTTACCCCTTTAATAGTCAATATATGATAAAATAACGATTAGTATAAACATAAATAGACATAAATGCAGGTGAAATAATGTCAAATAATATTGTAAGAGGGACTATGCTCTTAACTGGAGCTTCTTTTTTATCAAAGTTTTTAGGCATGATTTATGTTATTCCGTTTAACAGCTTAGTTGGAGCAACAGGGGGGACGCTTTATAGTTTTGCGTACATCCCTTATAATATATTACTTAGCTTCTCAACAATCGGTGTACCATTGGCAGTGTCTAAATTTGTTTCTAAGTACAATTCCCTAGAGGATTATGAAACGGGTTTACGGATGTTTCGCTCAGGGATTATGCTAATGGCGATAACTGGTTTACTTACTTTTTTAACGTTGTTTTTTGGAGCAGGTTCGATTGCTAAATATGCTGTACCTAATGATTTAGCGATGCAACAAGATACAAAAATGGTCATCCGCATGGTTAGTTTTGCTTTATTAATTATTCCATCAATGAGTATTGTTCGGGGATTTTTTCAAGGGTATCAATCGATGGGACCAACTGCAGTCTCACAAGTTGTCGAACAAATTGTGCGTATCATCTTTGTGTTAGTATCTGCCTTTTTGATTATTAAAATTTTTAATGGAACGGTTGCGACAGCAGTTGGATTTGCAACATTTGCCGCATTTGTTGGGGCAATTGGATCTTGTGTCGTACTTTATATATATTGGCGAAAACGGAAACAATTCATATTCGAAAACATTGAAAAACAGCGTTACACATATGACATTCCGATGAAGGATTTGTTTAAAGAATTATTTAGTTATGCCGGACCGTTTATTATTGTCGGCTTAGCGACAACATTATATCAACTCGTTGATCAATTTACGTTTGAGAGAGCGATGTATGCGATTGACCAAGAAGGTATATGGAAAGTCACATATTCAGCTATTAATTTATACGGTCATAAACTCATTATTATTCCTGGTACGATTGCGACTGGCTTATCGTTAGCTGTCCTACCTGCTATCACTAAATCATTCGTTAATCAAGAGTTTAATCAAGTACACCAACAAATTAATCAAGCACTGCAAATTATTGCTGTACTTGTCATACCAGCGGCAGTCGGGCTAATGGTTTTGTCAGATGAAATTTACGGCTCATTATACGGGTTAGATGAGATCGAAATTACAGGTGCGCTTCTAGCATGGTATGCACCTGTTTCATTACTGTTTGCTCTTTTTACCGTCTCTTCATCTATTTTACAAGGGATTAATCAACAACGTTTTACAGTCGTTAGCTTAATGGCAGGGTTGTTATTGAAAATCATATTAAATACCCAACTCATTCATCTATTTGGAGCAAAGGGTGCTATTTTTGGAACTGCATTAGCTGCGGGAACAGCTGCTTTTTTAAATCTATGGCATGTGAAACGAAGTATTCAATTTTCATTTAAACAGCTCTTTAAGCGAACATCACTTGTGTTTATTTTTGCCGCTATTATGGCAGCTGTTATTTGGCTATTAAAGCTATTATTTGGATTTGTTTTGCCTTTTGAAACAGTAAGATGGGCAACAACAGTCGTGATGTTGGTGTGTGTGGCAGTAGGTGGCTTTGTCTATTTATGGTTAGCTTATGCATCAACATTATTAGAGCATGTTTTTGGCAGTGAATTAGAAGACAAATTTCTAATGAGAATGCGTTCCATAGCTCGTATCTTTAAACGATAAGGGGAGAATATTTATGCGACTTGATAAGCTATTAGCGAACATGGGAATCTTTGGTAGCCGTAAAGATGTAAAACGTTTGCTTAAAAAGGGAAAAGTAACGGTCAATGGTGCGATTGTTAAGCTGGGTAGTGTGCGTGTAGATCCTTCTGAGGATGAGATTCGTTATCAAGGTGAGTTGGTCGTTTATCGTGAGTTCATTTATATCATGTTGCATAAACCACCTGGCTACATCTCGGCAACTGATGATCTGAGACATCGCACAGTCGTTGAACTTTTAGATGTTTCATTACAGTATTTAAATCCTTTTCCGGTTGGTAGACTCGACAAAGATACGGAAGGCCTTCTATTATTAACAAATGATGGTCAGTTAGCACATCGTCTCTTATCACCAAAGCATGCTGTTGAAAAGACATACTATGCGAAGGTGCGTGGGATGGTTTCAGAAGAGGATGTTCAATTATTTAATCAAGGTGTGATGTTAGATGATGGGTATGTAACAAAACCAGCCCATTTAAACATATTAAATAAAGATGATATATCCGAAGTAGAGATTACGATTACAGAAGGAAAATTTCATCAAGTTAAACGAATGTTTAAAGCTGTCGATAAAGAAGTTAGTTACTTAAAAAGAATTCGAATGGGTGAAATAACATTAGATCCAGCGTTGCCTATCGGTGCGTATCGGGAATTGACACCGAAAGAGATGGCGTATTGTAAAAGCTTATTAAACAATTAGTTCATAACAAAGGAGGAAGGATGCATGTCAAAAGATGCCCATTATTTTATTGCGGTTCCTTTATCTCATGAGTTAAAACAGATTTATACATCTTGGCAATCCGAGTGTAGGAAAATTCTTCCTTATCGCAATTGGACACATCCAGATGATTTGCATGTTACATTAAAATTTCTTGGTCCAGTAAGCGAAGATACAATAACACAAATAACCTATGAATTAAACGATCTGCGACATGTAACGCCATTTTCGGTAGAAACGGGAGAGTTAGGTACATTTGGGCACTCTAACTCACCAAGAGTGTTATGGGTTGGTGTGGATAGAAAAAAAGAACTAATTGATTTACAGAAAAGAGTAGAAGAATCTGTCCTGCCATATGGTTTTCCAAAAGAAAAGCGCCAGTTTCGTCCACATATAACACTAGGTAAGAAATGGAACCATCATGAAATAGTTGAAAACCAATTACTTGCACGACTATTAAAGCAATATACAGGATATAAGCAATCCTTATATATAGACAATATCGTGTTATATCGCATTCAACCTAAACGTTCTCCTAAATATGTAGGCGTACAAATATATGAATTAAGTGGTGACAACAATGGCACAACTGATTAAGTTATATGATTATATTTCTCGCTATGAATGGAATATGTATCGCTATCCAACACAATATATCCGACTAAAACAAGATAAATGGGAAAAAATTTATGAACGTTGGCAAGAACAAGGTGTAGAAGATCGAAAGCCACAAGAAAAGAATGAACGAGGTCCTAAGCTTAAATGGTTTTCTAAAACTAAGAAAAAAGACATGCAAGAAAATCATCAGATTGAGATTCCTAAGACAGAACAACGATTAAAACAGGCGTTTTTAGACCGTTTATATCGTTTTCAATTAAAATGGGCATCATCTACAATAAGCGACATGTCGCTTATTGATGAAAAGATATATGAGGATGAGACACTAAAATACTTTTTACAACGTTTTCCAGACAATTATTTCTTGCTTTATTATCCCGTATTCGCAATTAAGAATGCACCAATTGATGGTGAAATCATTTTTATTAGTCCTCTAGGAATTGAAATTATCCATCTTTTAGAAACCGCAACACCCTATTTTTATGTTGCGGGCGATGAGCGATTCTGGATTAAGGAGAAAAATCGGAAACAAAAACACGTTTTGAGTCCACTTATTCCATTGAAACGAACTGAACAGATTATTAAAAGTATTTTAAAACAGGCAGACGTTGATTTTCCTGTTCAAAAAGTTGTCTTGTCAGAAACAAATCATATTATCTGTCAGGCTGAACCTTACCAAACACGGATCATTGGAAAAAGCGACTATCCAAAATGGTTTGAAGAAAAACGTGTTTTATCAGCGCCGTTAAAAGGTCAACAATTAAAAGCAACTGAAGTTATTTTAAAGCACTGTCAATCATTATCATTCAAACGACCAGAATGGGAAGAAGAAACAGACTCTTTTTCATTTACAGATGAGGTATAGACATGTATATATTTATCGTTAATCCGATTGCTGGTAACGGAAAAGCAAAGCGGGTATTTTCGGAAATAAAACAAACAGAATTATATCATAATATTAATAAAATGGTGTACATAACTGAATATGACGGGCATGCCGAAGTCATAGCGAGTGAAGTAGTTAAATCTACTGTGATGATTGAAGCACTTATTGTCATTAGTGGAGATGGGACACTCCATGAGGTTATTAATGGAACCGTGGCTGAAGGTGATGTTCCGATAGCTTTTATTCCTGGGGGATCAGGAAATGATTTTGCACGTGGCAATCATATTAAGAAAAAGCCGTTACAAATTTTTCGAAGTATTATTGAAGATGAAGATAGTTCACCTTATTGGGTTGGCACATTTCATTTTAACGGAACGAAGCGGTATTTTGTTAATAGTATTGGGATTGGTTTTGATGCTGAAGTTGCGAAACATGCCAATGAATCCGTCATGAAAAAATGGCTTAACTCCATCAGGCTTGGCCGTTTAAGTTATTTATTTGCACTGATTAAAGTGTTATTCAGTTTTAAGTTTTTTGATGTTAAATTGGAGGTTGATGGTAAACAGCATCTTTATAAAGATTGTTTATTGGTATTAGCTAGCAATCATCAATTCGTTGGTGGGGGATTAAAAATATTACCTGAAGCGACAATCCAAGGAAAGCATCTTTCTATATTGATTATTCATGGTATATCAAAGCTTAAAATCCTCACGTTATTTTCAACTGTACTTTGGGGTGGGCATATTAAGTTTCCAGGAGTATCTGTTTTGCAAGCAAAAAAGGTAAAGGTTGGACATATTAAAATTGATAGACCCATTTATTATCAAGTTGATGGAGAAACAGAGACATTTAAGGCGTGTACGATTACAAAAAAGGTTAAACCGGTTCGTATTTTAGGAATAAAGCATCAGGAAGAGTTCGTAGATCATCAGAAGCAAGATGCAAGTTAATTATTAAATGAGGATTGGCAATATATCCTTCTTGCATTGCTGGCATTTTTTCGATAATCTATAACATGTCTGCCAATATACTTTTTTAACTACTTAACAGATTTGAGGAATGAATGGTGGAATGGTTTCAAAAAATATTAAGTGAAGAATGGAATATATTACCAGCTGGTGGTCTGACTGGTGATGCCTATATTGCTGAAAAAGATGATAAGCGTTTATTTTTGAAACGTAATTCCTCACCCTTTTTAGCTGTGTTGTCTGCGGAAGGAATTGTTCCAAAACTAATCTGGACGCGTCGCATGGAAAATGGTGATGTCATAACAGCACAAGAATGGCTAGATGGACGCACATTAGAACGTGAGGAAATGAAGCATGAACGTGTTGCTGAATTGCTTTATAAAATTCATCATTCCTCGGAACTGCTGCATATGTTAATGCGTTTAGGTAAAAGGCCAAAAACGTCTGACCATCGTTTTACCCAATTGAAAAAACATTCACTTATCCCTTTATTAAGTGAAGAACATATAGAAGTTCGTCAGGCAATTAACATCTTAACCGAGTTTCTGCCTTTGACGAGAAATAAAAAACTATCCGTTTGTCATGGGGATATAGATCATCACAATCTCATTTTAGATCAATCTAAAAGGATTTATTTAGTTGATTGGGAAAACGCAAAGATTGCGGATCCAATTGTTGACTATGGCCATGTGTTAAAATGGTATATTCCAAAATCGGACTGGGATGATTGGCTTAATCTTTATGGCATATCAGCAAATAAGGGAACGCTAAAGCGGATGTATTGGTATTTAATCATTGATTGTCTTGACTATTTAGTTTGGCATTTATTACGTGATGAGCCAGATAAGGTATCGAATCGTCTTAATAAATTAAGAGAATTAACGAATGATGTCATGACCATGTTCACTTAAGGAAAGCATGATTGCTTCTAACCAATTTTCAATTTGTTGTTGATTCGTGATAATATGTTCTTTAATATTTTGTACATGTTTACCTTGTGAACCGTAATGATATATTTCTGGTAAAAATTGACTTAATTGTTCATTCGAAAGTTGCTCTTGTGATATGATTGACCGTACTAATCGTTTTATTTGTTCATATTCGGATAAGGTATAATCTAAATCATTCACATGATCATCTAAAAGATCATGTAATAGTTGTAGTTGGTGGGCTATATTTAGTTGCATCATCATCACCTCTATTTTAGTATGAGATATTTTTAAAAGACTATGTAAAAAAAAGACCTACATCAATAGGTCTTTCAATTTCAATGAAATGTATGCGCTTGCATTCTGAGTTTTATTAGGGGGGATAAAAAGTGGAGACGCTTGAAATTGGACGTGCTAAGTTAACGTGGTTACGTGGAGGGGTGACGCATTTAGATGGAGGAGCCATGTTTGGTGTTGTCCCAAAAGCATTGTGGGGCCGAACATACCCTCCAGACGAAAAGAACCGTGTAGAATTAAGAACAGATCCAATCCTACTACAGATCGACGGGAAACATATTTTAATAGATACAGGACTTGGAAATAATAAATTTACAGAGAAACAGCTTCGGAATTTTGGAATTCTTGAACAATCATCAATTATAGAGTCACTTGCCAACCTCGGTATAACGGAGCAGGATATTGAACTTGTTATAATGACTCATCTTCATTTTGATCATGCTTGTGGTTTAACAGAAAAAATAGAAGACGGAAAGTATCGTTCGATCTTCACGGAAGCAGATATTATCGTGTCAGCTATAGAATGGAAGGAAATGCAACATCCAAATATCCGGTCAGTTAATACATATTGGAAAATGAATTGGGAGCCGATAACGCACCAAGTTAAAACATTTACTAAGGAAATAGAAATTGTACCCGGTTTACGCATGATTCACACCGGTGGTCATAGTGAAGGACACGCCATTCTTGTGTTTGATGATGGGGCGGAATGTTGGATTCATATGGCTGACTTAATGGCAACCCATGCACATCAACCCGTTCTTTGGGCAATGGCCTATGATGACTATCCCGTAACATCTGTTCACCAAAAAGAAAAATGGATGGCTTATGGGTATGAAAGAAAGGCTTGGTTTACGTTTTATCATGATGCGTATTATCGGGCGCTTCAATTTAATTCATCAGGAGAGAAAGTCGATTCCATAAAACGTCAAAAAAGATAAACAAAAGAAAAACCCTCTGTACAGTTAATATCCATATGTATAAAGGGTTTTTCTTAATATAAGTATTATTTTGCTTCGGCGGCATCAATAACAGCGCCTGTTTCCACATCAACGTAAAATTCGAACTGTTTATTTTCACCATCGATTGTTCTCGTAATGCCACCACGATAGGCTTCGTACTCAAGACCATTTCTTTCAACTGTCTCAGGTTTCATATAAATCCATGACCCACTAATGGGACCTTGCTTTTTAAATGTTTCTTTTGCTTGTTTTAATGCATTCTCAGGTGTCGTCTTTTGGTATTGATCCAACTGTTTCTTCGCCAAGTAACCAGCTGCAACACCAAGACCAGCTGCCAGAATCACTTTCTTCTTACTCAATCTGCTCACCTCTTGCTTAAAAAGTATTGATTCGCATTCAAATATAAACGAACCTCCTTTTAATTATACCGTAAAAATTTCGAAATATAAATAAAAAGAGCATGGATAAGTGATAATCAATGGAAATATTTAATTAATTGATAGGAAACAAGCCTTTTATCCGTTATACTATATAGTAGTACATAGACAAAGGTGGGAAAATATAAGGATGAATCAAGACACATTAAGTTTGTTTAAGACATTGACTGAACTACAAGGTGCACCAGGTAATGAGCATCTTGTTCGTTCATTTATGAAAACAGAGCTGGAAAAATACGCCGATAAAATTATCCAAGATCGACTTGGTGGTGTATTCGGTGTGAAACATGGAAATGGACCTAAAGTCATGGTTGCTGGACATATGGATGAAGTGGGTTTTATGGTGACACAAATAACCGATAATGGTATGATTCGCTTCCAAACACTTGGTGGCTGGTGGAATCAAGTATTATTAGCACAACGTGTCCAAGTGATGACTGATCATGGACCTGTTCCAGGGGTAATTGGTTCCATTCCACCACACCTCTTAACAGACGCACAAAGAAGTAAGCCAATGGAAATCAAAAACATGTTAATTGATATTGGTGCAGATGATAGAGCAGATGCAGAAAAAATCGGTATCAAGCCAGGACAACAAATTGTTCCAATCTGCCCGTTTACACCAATGGCGAATGAAAAGAAAATATTAGCTAAGGCATGGGATAACCGTTACGGCTGTGGACTAGCGATTGAAGTACTTAAAGAACTACAAGATGAAACATTACCGAACGAGCTCTATTCCGGTGCCACGGTCCAAGAAGAAGTCGGATTACGCGGGGCACAGGTAGCAGCAAATATGATTCAACCTGACATTTTCTTTGCATTAGACGCTTCTCCTGCTAATGATATGTCTGGTGATAAGAATCAATTCGGTCAATTAGGAGAAGGAGCTCTATTACGTATTTATGATCGTTCAATGATTACTCACCGCGGGATGCGTGATTTTGTCTTAGACACAGCAGAATCACATGATATTCCTTATCAATACTTTGTTTCACAAGGTGGGACTGACGCAGGACGTGTGCACATAGCTAATGATGGAATCCCTTCTGCTGTAATTGGTATTTGCTCACGATATATTCATACGTCAGCATCGATTATTCATGTTGATGACTACGCGGCTGCGAAAGAATTACTTAAAAATCTAGTGAAAGCAACAGATCAAAACACAGTCGATCTCATTCGGAAAAAATAAATCTAAAAAAGCTGCTATCATAGGTGGTAGCGGCTTTTTGTTTGAAGGTGATATGATGATAGTTGTTGGATCAAAGAATCCTGCGAAATTAGCAGCGGTGAAAGCTGTTTTTCCAAAAGTCGATCTCATCGCAAAAGACGTTCCATCGGATGTAGCTGAGCAGCCCTTTTCAGATCAAGAAACAAGACTAGGTGCAATTAACCGTGCTAAGGCTTGTGTTGATAGCTCAGAAACTGATTCTTTCGGTATCGGGTTAGAAGGGGGCGTCATGTATATTGATAAAGAACTTTTTCTCTGTAATTGGGGAGCGTTAGTAACACCTGATGGGGAAGTCTTTACTGCGAGTGGCGCGCGAATTCCATTACCAGAATCAATTAAGGAGCAGTTGCAATTAGGAAAAGAACTTGGTGATGTGATTGATAATTTCGCAAAGAAAAAAGATATTAGAAAAAAAGAGGGGACAATTGGTATATTTACAAATCAACTTGTATCAAGGCAAGCGATGTTTAGCCATGTTGTCCAATTATTGAAAGGCCAATGGGAATATGCGAACAGAAAGTAAATGCGCCGAATAATTGCTACCCGGCGCATAAAAATCTATTCGAAAATGTAAGCCAACACATCAAGAGCTTGATCGATGTTTTCCACAGTTACATTAGCCTTATTAGATAATTCCTTTAATGGATGAATTAATGATTCTGGACGAATAATAATCGTTGGCTTCTGTAATGTGATTGCAGCGCTTGCATCCATGGCCGTATTCCATTGTTTGTAAGATTCACCGAATAAAGCGATGACAATGTCGGCCTTTTGCATGAGAACTTGTGTGCGTAAGTTATTAATATTAGAAGCAACATGATCCTTGTAAAGGGCACTCGGTTGCTTGCCTAAAACTAATTCTCCAATGTCATCTGAACGGTCATGATTCGTTTGTGGTGAAACGAATGACAATGGTAGATTTCTTTCTTTTGCTTTTTGTTTTATTTCTTCTCGCCAATCATCATGAATTTGCCCGGCTAAATAGACGGTTAACTGCATGTCAATCCCTCCATATTATGCTTTACATACTATTGTAGTCAATTTTCTGTATAAATAAAAGAGAGAAGGGTCGATTAATTGCAACAAATCCTATTCAAAGTTAATATATGAAAAGGGAGTTGATTTTATGGATACTTTAAAAACGAAAGAACAATTTAATGAGTTAATCAATCAAGGAAAAGTTATCTTTGTTTTCTCAGCTGATTGGTGCCCTGATTGTCGAGTCATAGAACCGTTTTACCCAGAAATAATAAAGGCATTTCCAGAGTATACATTTATGATGGTCGACCGTGATGAATTTATCGACGTTTGTCAAGCACATGACGTATTTGGTATTCCGAGTTTTATCGCATTTGATAACGGAAAGGAAATCGGCCGTTTCGTAAGTAAAGACCGAAAAACAAAAGAGGAAATCATCCAATTTATCCAAGGTTTATCTGCATAATTTTCCTGTTTTAGGAGAGATTTAATGAAAAAAATGACAAGTTTAAAAATGAAAAAGTTACTAGAAGAGAAATTAGCTCATGATGATTTTCGCACATCTTATAATCGAAATAATGATACATTTCGTGTAGAATGGAAAGAGTCAAAACAAGGTGTGTCGATTACATTACCAAATGTTGTGAGCAAATATAATGAACGCGGTGAAGAAGCAGTTCAAGAAATAATCGATCATACTTTAGAGGCTTTAAAAATCATGAATGAAAAACATGATTTAAAAGGAAAGGAAAAACATATCTTTCCGGTCATTCGTGCTACCTCATTCCCGACCAAAACGAATGCAGGTGATCCATTAATTTATAAAGATCACACAGCCGAAACGCGAGTCTTTTATGCATTGGACTTGGGAAGATCATATCGCTTGATCGATCAACCTCTTCTGGAAAAGGAGGGCTGGACAGCAGAACAGTTAGATGAAATTGCCACATTTAATATCCGCTCCTTATCGACAGATTATAAAGTCGATCGTGTTGCAGGTAATGATTTTTATTTTATTGCTACACAAGACGGATACGATGCGAGTCGGATTTTAAACGAGGCCTTTTTAAAACAAATGAAAGCAAATGCAAAAGGGGAGCTTGCTGTCGCTGTGCCACATCAAGATGTGTTAATCATCGCAGATATAGAAAATAAAACGGGCTACGATATTCTTGCACATATGACAATGCAATTTTTCACTGATGGCCGTATTCCAATTACATCACTTTCCTTCCTGATGGAAGATGATCAATTGACACCGATTTTTATCCTTGCAAAAAACAGACGAGAAAAATAATTAAGAAAGAGGGATTTTAATGGACGTATTTTATAATCCAGCCGGTATCGGTGATGTCCTTATTATGCCAATTGAACAAGCGGCAGATCGTTATGATGTAACCCATAAATCAATTGGTCCAATAACTAAAATATTAGGAAAGGATAACAACATTCTTGGCTACAATATTTTCCAAGCTTCATTACACTTCGATTTACAAGAAACAGGAAAAATCCGCTTAACAGAAGAGTTACTTGATCAAATAAAGCAGTTGTTCAACCAATATGAATTAAATGATTCACTTGATTTTGATTTAAGTCCGAAATTCGTCGTCGGCTATGTTTTAGAGAAAAAACAACATGAAAATGCTGATAAATTAAGCGTGTGTCAAGTCGATGTGGGTAATGAAGTTCTTCAAATCGTATGTGGTGCAGCAAATGTCGATAAAAATCAAAAAGTTGTTGTTGCCAAAAACGGTGCCATCATGCCAAGTGGGCTAAAAATAAAACCGACGAAATTACGAGGCGTACCTTCAAATGGTATGATTTGCTCGAAAAAAGAACTAGGTCTTCCACAAAAACCAGAAGAAAAGGGGATTTATGTCCTCGATGCATCATATCAAGCGGGAGATGAATTTGCTTTTTAAATGATAAAACAGGACAACCTATCAGATGGTAGGTTGTTTTTTTAATAACATGATGTCTAACTGAGTATTTCTACCCTATACATTATGAAAAAAACTGATAGAATAAACGTTAGATAGATTTTTATGAAATGAGTGAAATTATGTGGAAACGACTTAAAAAAAAGTTAGAAAAAATATTTTATGAAGAAGTGGAAGTGGAAGTTGAAGAAGAGTACAATCCAGTACGCCGGTTGAAAGTCGAACATGATCCAACTGTTAAGTCGCGAGTGGCTTATCGTTATCCAAAACGAAAAGAGTTTCCATTCCCAGTTATTCCTGATCAACAAAGAAATCATTCAAATAGAAAGTTCGAGGATATAGATATCCCAGCATATAAACGTAAACGCATGCTACATGAAAGGTACCATGCCCCGCGTGCAAATCCACAACAACGGGAGGAAAAACAGGGAGAAACGGAGGTGCGTAAAAAACCTTTTCAACCGAGTCGGGTGCCATCGCCGATTTATGGTTACCATAAGCGCGAAACGAAGCGGCAAGTCGAACAAGTACCAGCTTTTATACGTAAACAACAAGAAAAAGAACAAAAAAAGGAACAAATCAGATATAATCTTAAGCAACAAGAGGAATGTGAAGCAACGAACAATGTTTTGGATGGCCAGCATGAAGTAAGTGCAACTACTGAAGATATACATACAGTGGAACATTCTTCAACGCCAAAAGTGGCATCTAATACTATCATGAAGAAAAATGAAGAAAAGCCACATCAAAGCACAAAGCAAGAAAAAAAAGCTAACCGAATACCTGTATCGAACGAAAAATCACAAGGCCCATATAATGTTATCATGACACCACGTGATAAGAGAAACCTATTTTTGCAAAAGCAAAAAGAAATGTCTAGTACGAGTAAAAATGATCGTGAATTAACTCATCAGAAAAAGGATAAAGCTGGACATTTTCCGCTGCATTTATTAAATGATAGCCATATTGATACCGAACATGACCAACCATGGATTGATGAACAGACACGACTATTGGAGCGGACATTAAAACATTTTAATGTTCGAGCACGCGTTGTCAATGTATCACAAGGGCCATCTGTTACACGATTTGAAGTTAAACCAGAAATGGGTGTTAAAGTAAGTAAAATTCGTAATCTAAGTGATGATTTGAAATTAAATATGGCTGCGAAAGATATTCGTATTGAAGCACCTATTCCAGGGAAGAATACAGTAGGAATAGAAGTACCAAATTTATCACCACGAACGGTTAGCTTACAAGAAATTTTTACAGCCCCGGCTTTTACAGATAGCAGTTCCGCACTTTCAATTGCCTTAGGTCTTAATATTGAAGGGGCACCCATTGTAACTGATATAGGTAAGATGCCACATGGTTTAATAGCGGGTGCAACAGGATCTGGAAAAAGTGTCTGTATCAACTCGATTTTAATTAGTTTATTATATAAGGCACATCATGACGAGGTTAAATTTATGCTGATTGATCCTAAAATGGTTGAATTAGCACCATATAATGGTATACCACATCTCATCTCACCTGTTATTACAGATGTTAAAGCAGCAACAGCTGCCTTAAAATGGGCAGTAAACGAAATGGAAGAACGTTATGAAAGATTTGTTAAAGAAGGCGTTCGTGATATTAAAAGATATAATGAAAAAGTTGAATCGCAACAACGTTCAGATGAAAAAATGCCTTACTTAGTGATTGTTATTGATGAATTAGCGGATTTAATGATGGTCTCACCACAAGATGTCGAAGATGCGATTTGCCGTATTGCGCAAAAAGCTCGTGCAGCGGGTATTCACTTACTATTAGCAACACAACGTCCATCTGTTGATGTGATCACAGGATTAATTAAAGCGAATATTCCTACACGAATCGCCTTTAGTGTATCATCACAAGTTGATTCAAGAACGATTATTGACCACGCTGGAGCAGAAAAACTACTAGGTAAAGGCGATATGCTATTTGTTGAAAATGGTTCTGGAAAAAGTGTTCGCCTCCAAGGTCCCTTTGTTTCAGATGATGAAATTGAACGTATCACAGCCCATGCGCGTAGTTTAGCTGAACCAAACTATGTGTTTGAACAAGAAACATTAATTGAACAATTTACATTTGAAGAGGAAGAAGACGAACTCTTGCCGGAAGTTATACAATTCGTCATTGATGAAAGTAAGGCGAGTACTTCATTATTACAGCGCCACTTTCGTATTGGTTATAATCGAGCAGCTCGACTCATTGATTGTTTAGAACAGCGTGGAATTATTTCGCAACAGAACGGTAGTAAACCGCGTGATGTTTTATTAACGCAATCTCAGTATGAAGCGCTCCGGGAAAATCATGATAATATATAGGACTTGTTAAATTGTTATCGTTTTTATATGATGAAGTATAACAATATAAAAAAAGAATATCGAGGGGAAAACCATGAAGGAAATCGAGAAAAAGTTAGCAGGAAAGATTAATCGATTAACAAACAAAACATTTAAGTTTGATGAGCGAATCGGAGAAGGGTGGTTCTCAGCCGTATACTTTTTAAAGACTCGAGAAATTGCTGAAAAGAAACTGCCTAATAATCATGTTACAATGCAATTTTTTCAAAAAGAGCATGCTGTACTATGTGGGACAGATGAAGTTATTGCACTCGTACACAAATTTGCCGTTAATCCAGAAACGTTAGATATTCACGCCTTAAAAGATGGGGATAAAATCGAACCATTTGAAACTGTTTTAACTATTTCTGGTGCTTATCAACAATTTGGCTTTCTGGAAGGTATTATCGACGGTATTTTAGCAAGAAGAACCTCAGTTGCTACAAATGTATATAATGTTGTAAAAGCAGCGCGAACTTCCGGAAAGCAAAAACCTGTTATCTTTATGGGAGACCGAGATGATCACTATACGCAACAAGCAGGGGATGGATATGCCGCATTTATTGGTGGTTCAACTGCTCAGGCAACACACGCGATGAATGAATGGTGGGGAAAAGAAGGAATGGGTACAATGCCTCATGCATTAATTCAAATGTTTCGTGGAGATGTCGTGGCTGCGACTCATGCTTATCACGAAACATTCCCAGAAGATGATTTAGTTGCTCTTGTTGATTTTAATAATGATGTCATTACGGACTCACTAAAAGTCGCACGCGAATTCGGCAAAGAATTAAAAGGTGTTCGTCTTGATACATCACGCACATTAGTTGACAAATACTTTCTTAGAAATTATCATCAGATGGGTGCATTCGACCCACGTGGTGTTAACCCAGAACTTGTCTTTGCATTACGTCGTGCCCTCGATGAAGAAGGTTACGACCATGTAAAAATCATGGTAAGCGGTGGCTTTAATCAAGACCGAATTAAATATTTTGAAGAAAATAATGTACCAGTTGATATGTATGGTGTTGGTAGTAACTTACTCAAGATTAATATCGGCTTTACTGGTGATAATGTCCTTTTAAATGGTATACCTTGTGCAAAAGAAGGTCGTCGTTATCGTCCTAACCCACGTCTTGAAAAAGTCGAATACCAAGAACAATAAAACCATGTTGAATAAGTTAAAAATTTATTTTTCATCTTAGTTTGGTTCTGTTATAATTACAATGACGTTATAAAAAACAATGTAAGCATGTGAATGAGAAGCAACTCCATTTGCATCGACTCAAACACCACATGCTTTTTTACACATATTTGGGGGTTCTTTTTTATGAAAACTTACCATTTTATTGGTATAAAGGGGACGGGAATGAGTGCTCTAGCACAAATTCTTCATGACTCGGGCGAAATGGTTCAGGGGTCAGATGTTGAAAAAACATTTTTTACAGAAGAAGCATTAAGAGAAAAGCAAATTCCAATCTACCCGTTTTCGGAAACAAATATTAAAGACGATTATATTGTTATTGCTGGAAACGCATTTCCAGATGATCATATAGAAATTCAAGCAGCTAAAAAACGTGGAACAACATATTACCGTTACCATGAATTTTTAGGTGAGTGGTTGAAAAAATATACAAGTATTGCTGTTACAGGTTCACATGGGAAAACATCGACAACAGGTCTATTATCACATGTATTGAATCAGGCTTATCCAATTTCCTATTTAATTGGTGATGGAACGGGTAGAGGGCATTCAGAAAGTAAGTATTTTATTTTTGAAGCGTGCGAATACCGTCGCCATTTTCTAAGCTATGAACCAGATTATGCCATTATGACAAATATAGATTTCGATCACCCAGATTATTTTTCAAGTATTAACGATGTTTTTGACGCATTCCAAGAAATGGCTGATCGCGTAAAAAAAGGAATTATTGCTTGTGGTGATGATGAACAACTGCAGAAAATACAAGCCAAAGTCCCAGTCGTATATTATGGATTGTCCGCCTCCAATGATTTCCAAGCACAAAACATTACTGAAAATGAGGAAGGAACGACATTTGACGTATTCGTTCGTAATACGTTTTACGACACGTTTACCATTCCTATGTTTGGAAAGCATCACATATTAAATGCTTTAGCAGTCATCGCTATGTGTCATTACGAAGGCATTCCGGCAGATGTGATGAAGGAAATCTCAACATTTAAAGGTGTCAAACGGCGATTTACAGAGAAAAGAATCGGTGATCAGATATTAATTGATGATTATGCACACCATCCAAAAGAAATCACAGCAACCATTGATTCGGCTAGAAGAAAGTATCCGGATAAGGAGATTGTAGCTATCTTCCAGCCTCATACATTTACACGTACAAAAACATTTCTAACAGAATTTGCTGAGAGCTTAAGTCTGGCTGATCATGCTTACCTATGTGATATTTTTGGTTCGGCTCGAGAGAATTCTGGTCAAATGACAATCGAACAACTCGTAGAACTTGTAGAAGGAAGTTCACTTTTAGATATTTCCGAAACAGCCATATTAAAGCAGTATCATGAGAGTGTGTTAATTTTTATGGGAGCAGGCGATATTCAAAAATTCCAACAAGCCTATGAAAAAACTACTGTTCAATGTAATTAGATGAATAATGACCTCTCGAATGACTAACACTATCATTTGAATCAAGTTGTCTTTTTATGGTAAGATTAACAACACAATCGTTTTTATTTTTTGAGAAGAGTTACAATAGGACAAGCTCTTCTATTAGATTGACAGTTGTTTTATGTTTTAAAAATATTAATTGGCACAAAAGGAGTTGTTTTGGGAGATGCAAGGTTTATTATACATTTCCGCATTAATTGCTGCCGTCGCATTCGCAGTGTTAGTTGTTTTTTTAGCAATTACACTTAAAGCTGTGGCACGTACGATGAATAATGTGGCAGACACATTAGAAGGCTTTGAAAAACAAATGCTTGGCATTACAACAGAGACAACCGAGTTATTAAAGAAAACAAACCGTCTAGCTGAAGATGTCAATCAAAAAACAGCTAAATTAGATGGCGTATTTGATGGCGTTAAAGGGATTGGCGATACATTAAATGAATTCAACACGTCTTTAAAAGATGTGACGAATAAAATTAGCCGAGATGCTTCCGAAAATCAAGAACAAGCATCCCAAGCAGTTAAATGGGGCTCAGCAGTACTTGATTTATGGAGAAAGAACAGACGTAAGTAATGATCAATTAATTATAAAGTTCACTACATGGGGAGGTCATTTACATGAGTAATGAACAAGAAAATGTTAGCACAAAAGATTTTCTGATTGGTACTGTCATTGGTGCAACTCTAGGTGCTAGTTTAGCCTTATTATTCGCTCCTAAATCGGGTAGAGAATTAAGAGGCGACATTACAGTCGGTGCTCAAAAAGCAGTAACTAAAGCTAATGAATGGAAAAAGACCGCTCAAGTAAAAGGGATCGAATTAAAAGACAAGGCAGTCTTAGCAGGTAGTGATTTAAAACAAAAAGCAGCTACAAAGACAAGCGAATTAACTCAAGCTGTAACAACTAAATCCAAAGAATTAAAAGATGCGGCTACATCGAAAGTCCAAAATCTTCGAAACAAGGACAATGAAGCGATGGAAGAGATCGAAGAGCAAGTTGAAAAAGTCGCAGAAAAAATTGATAAAGTTGCTAAAGAAATCGACAATAAGGAACAAAGAGAACAATAAAAATTGACTTAAGCGGTTTTAGCTCTGTATTCAAAAGGGCAAAAACCGTTTTTCTTTCTTGCTCCCTTTCATCATGATAGATTATCAATTATCTTTGAGAGATCTCGGGCAATGTGCCGGAGATTTGTACGTTTTTATCGTTTTTTCTAAAATATCGCATTTGATGTTTAAAGGTATATAAGTTAGTCTTGTTAGTTAAAGTTAGCTCACATTGAAGTGTGCAATGGTGTGTAAGTCATTGATGTTATTAGAAGTTAGCTCACATTGAAGTGTGCAATGGTACATAAGTCAATGATTTTAGTAGAAGTAATCACATTAGACCATTCGAAGAAACACAAGTCTGTGCTTATAGGCATAATTATAATGCCTATAAAAAGGAATCTACCCCTGTGAAAAGGGTGGATTCCTTTTTATAACATCAATTTTAGCGCGTTTTCGCTAAAAACATTTGCCTTAGTGCTATACTCTAACTATGTTGTCTTTATACGTGACTATGGCTCGATAGGATAAATTCACCTATGATCCCCATTTTATTGACAATCGATCTCCATCAGCGATTTCAGCATCAAATTGTGTTGGAACATCATTTTTCATTAAACGATAGTTTCCACGCATACGATCCGTTTGAATGTTGATGTAACGGAAAATATCTTGGAAAATAAAAGGTTCAAACTTCTTTTCTGTTAAACGAATTTCCTCTCCAAGGGACAATGAATCTGATTCATGAAGTTCACCTTGTTTATTTTCAATGACAATCCGCTTTTTGCGCAATGTGCTCACTTTATTATTAAAAGTTACATTTATTTTATACCAATATTCTTTATTAAGTGTTTGCAGTAAATCGTTTACTGTCGGTCCTATATGTGAGCCGTATTCAATGTAGTCGTTATCTTTTAATTGTTGGTCAGGATGAGCAGGGGTTCCATTCACTGTTACCGTTATCCCGTCATTGAGCAGAACTTTATTCCCATTCACAAATATGTAAAATCCAGCATCATCAATCGGTTCATCTAGCACATAAGTAAAAAAATCTTTCACGGTTTGTATTTTATTAAAAGATATGTCGTCTCTATCTTTTATTTCATAATCAGGAGAAACAGATTCGCTATTAACTTTGAAAGTTGGTTTGACATCATAGGGCTCGTTTTTATAATAAACACGTATTGATGGTATATCACCAAATAGTTGCTGAATGGTAACATATGGCTCGCTTCCTTTGCTTCCTTTATGTACTTCGATAATATCACCAGCTTTAATAGGTGTGTCAACGGTTCCCCTTTTATTATTTAGTATAATTTTCGGTGCTTTACCGAATTCACCTGGAAGTTGGATTGATTTACCATTAACTGTAATAATATAACCGAGACCTGGTTTACCGTAAAGTTTATTAACATCAATCCCTGCCTGTATACATGCGTCCCCAACAGTCAAAGATTTCATTTCAAATAATCGTGTTGGTTGGCTGTTGACATGGACAGTGACATACTGAACAGGATTTTGAATAGCAGAGATAGCAATACCAATTGGCGTAATAAAGTCGGGTCCAGTTGGTGTCTCTTCTGTTGTTATCAAATCCTTGACTGCATCCATATGTCTAACAGCCACGCGATTGATAGGAAGCTGTAATTTTTGGGCGAGTAATTTTGGTAATAATGGTGTTAAACTCCCACCACCAATTAACATAATTGCCCGGGGTGGACGTTTATTTAAAGTCAGAATTTCTTCTGCTATCGCTTGTGCTAATTCATCTACCGTGTTATTAATCTGTTCATTTAGTTCATCGAGAGTGACCTGGGTTTGAAACCCAAGAATATCTGTAACAGTCGCTTCACCATCATTTACAATTTGCCGTTTCATTTGCTCTGCCTCAGGAAAATCAAGTAAATAATGGTCGCTTATTGCTTCAGTCACTTCATCACCAGCAATAGGAACCATACCATAAGCTGTTACGGTACCATCTGCTGTCAAGGCAATATCACTTGTCCCTGCACCGATATCCACTAGAGCAATGTTCAATCGTCGCATTGATTCAGGAACAAGGACCTGAATGGCAGCAATCGGTTCTAATGTTAAAGCTTTCATCGATAAATCCGCACGATGAATCGCAGCAAGAAGTGACTCAATGACTACTTTCGGTAAAAAAGTAGCAATGACATCAACACCGGCTACATCCCCCTGTTGATCGATTAATGACCCAATTGGTTCATGATCTAATTTATAATGTAAGACAGAATAACCGACACAAAAATAATCAACAAACTCCTTTGCCTTATCGTTAGAAACCAACAGCCGTTGAGCATGATTTACAGCACTAAGTTCTAGATGTTTAACCATCTGTTCATTGGAAATGGTGCGCTTATCTAAGTTTATTTCGGCTGTACCTTTAATGGTTTTTAATGATCTCCCAGCTGCTGCAACACTGACATGATGCAGTGGACCATGTTTTTCTTCTAATGCCTTTTTAATTTCCTTTATTACTCGTGAAACTTCAATCACATCATGTATTTGCCCATCATGCATAGAACGGTCTTTATGTTCCTTTATGCAAAAATCGATTATTTTATAAGAATGTGATTCTTTTTTTAAAATGATTCCTGTAACAGTTCTTGTTCCTATATCTAGTGCAAAAACAGATTCCCCCATGGTAATACTCCTCCATATAGAAAATAACTCAATATATTATCCTATTCATATTATAGTCGTATTTCAGACAAAGGAAAAATTATTAGCTAAACTGACGTTAATTTACTATAATTAAAGATAGTGACTACAATGAGGAGCGTCGAATATGTCAGGCAATAAATTGAAACAGTACCGCAATGAATTAGACAAATTAAACATGGAATTACTCGAACTTATTAATAAACGGGCATCATTAGTTCAAGAAATAGGTAAAATAAAAGAAAAACAGGGGATGAAGAAATTTGATCCTGTTAGGGAACGAAAGATGCTCGATACAATTTCAAAACAAAATAATGGCCCATTTGAAAATGCGACAATTGAGCATATATTTAAAGAGATTTTTAAAGCCAGTTTAGAATTGCAAGAAGTTAGTCAACGTAATGCGCTACTCGTATCAAGAGAAGTTAAACCTGAAGATACTGTGATTCACATTCAGAATCAAGCAATTGGAAATGGAAATCCCGAATTCATTATGGGACCTTGTTCAGTAGAAAGCTATGAACAAGTTGAGGAAGTCGCTAAAGCATTAAAAGAAAGAGGATTGACTTTTCTAAGAGGTGGAGCTTTCAAGCCACGGACATCACCGTATGATTTCCAAGGGCTGGGCTTTGAAGGATTAAAAATTTTAAAATCGATTAGTGAAAAATATAACTTAGCTGTTATTAGTGAAATCGTTAATCCCTTGCATATGGAAGAAGCAGCTGAATATCTTGATGTCATTCAAATTGGGGCACGAAACATGCAGAACTTTGAACTATTAAAAGCTGCCGGTCGAATCAATAAGCCGATTCTGTTGAAGCGTGGTATGTCGGCAACAATTTCGGAGTTCATAAATGCAGCTGAATATATTATGGCCCATGGTAACGGTCAGATCATCTTGTGTGAACGAGGTATTCGTACGTATGAGAGAGCAACCCGCAATACGTTGGATATTACAGCCGTACCGATTTTAAAACAAGAAACACATCTGCCGATTGTAGTCGATGTAACGCATTCAACGGGAAGAAGAGATTTACTCATCCCTGCGGCTAAAGCAGCCCTTGCTATTGGAGCAGATGGAATCATGGCAGAGGTACATCCTGATCCAGCGGTGGCACTTTCTGATTCTGCCCAACAAATGGATCTTTCAATGTTTCATAAATTTATGGATGTAGTAAATGGACTAAAACAACGATTAGTTGATTAACAGGCTGGCTGGACCATTATGATATGGGGCCAGCCAGTTCATTTTTCAAAGATTCGCCACAGTCTTGAAAAAAACTTGTATAATTATTCAGGTTCTCTTTGAGTTTTTAATAGGCATATCGTATGATAAAAACAAAACATGTGAAATCGATGCATGGAGTTAATGAAAAAGTGGCATAGTTATTAATGAAATAAGATGGAGGAATTATGATGACAGTTACAATATATGATGTCGCAAGAGAAGCAAATGTATCAATGGCAACAGTATCACGGGTTGTTAATGGAAACCCTAACGTGAAACCATCTACAAGAAAAAAAGTACTTGAAACAATCGAGCGTTTAGGCTATCGCCCAAATGCTGTCGCACGCGGTCTAGCTAGTAAGAAAACAACAACAGTAGGGGCTATTATCCCTGATATTTCAAATATTTTCTTTTCAGAGTTAGCACGTGGAATTGAAGATATTGCAACGATGTATAAATATAACATCATCTTAAATAATTCAGACCAGAATAAAGAACGTGAATTACAGTTAATCGATACGATGTATGAGAAGCAAGTGGATGGTATTCTATTCATGAGTGATAATATTTCAGAGGAACACCTAGAACAATTTAAGGGTGAATCTGTTCCTGTTGTATTAGCTGCAACTTATGATGAAAAGAATCGAGTTCCATCCGTTAATATAGACTATGAAGAAGCAGGATATGAAGCAACAAAACATTTAATTGATCAAGGAAATGAACGGATTGCATTCATTTCTGGTGACGAGGAAGCTATTATTAATCAATTAAAATATAAAGGATATATTCGTGCATTGAAAGAATCTTTTCTTCCGATTAATGATGATTATATTATTAACAATCAGTCGACTCATGATGAAGCGGTTGCATCAATTCAGAAATTAATGGAACTTAATGACCGTCCAACAGCAGTATTTACGGCATCGGATGAATTAGCATTAGGTGTTATCCATGGAGCCCAAGATATGGGGTATAAAGTACCAGAAGATCTTGAAGTATTTGGTTTTAATAACACACGCTTAGCAACGATGGTTCGTCCAGCATTAACAACAGTTGACCAACCGACATATGACATTGGGGCTGTTGCAATGCGACTATTAACCAAATTAATGAATAAAGAAGAAGTTGAGGAATTAAATGTCATTTTACCGCATCGAATTGTAGAAAGGAACTCAACAAAATAAAATAGATGCCGATAATAAAGATATAAATACCTTTTTAGAGTCGTTGTATGTAGGACTTTGGTGTCATACTGACGATTTATCTCATTGATTACCAAGAAGGTTAGGGAGAGAGAGTATGAAAAAACGTGATTTATTAACTCCTATCGGTATTACACTAGGTTTTGTGATGCTAATTTTAGCCATTGCTACAAGAGGCGGGGAAAATGCCGCAACATTTGTAGATGTATCTTCTGTTTTTATCGTTATTGGAGGATTATTAGCTTCACTGTTAATTACCTTTAATAAAGAACAAATCAAGGTAACAGGAAAAGTAATTCGAGAAGCTTTCCAACAAAATGATCAGCGCTTGCCTGAACTTATCGACTTATTTGTTCGTTTGTCTGAACGTGCAAGAAGGGAAGGCATTCTTGCATTAGAAAATGAACTTGAAGATGTTGATGATCCTTTTATTCGTAAAGGTATACATCTAGCAGTTGATGGAATCGAGCCTGAAGTTATTAATGATATTATGAATGCTGAAATCACAGCCATGGAAGAAAGACAATACCGTGGTCGCCAAATTCTAGAAAAAAGTGCAGAATATGCTCCAGCTTGGGGTATGATTGGTACGTTAGTTGGTCTCGTTCTGATGTTAACGGCATTAGAAGATCCCGAGTCATTAGGACCAAGTATGGCTGTTGCTTTATTAACAACATTATATGGAACCGTACTGGCAAATCTCGTTTTTCTTCCAATGGCTAGTAAACTCGAAAGTAAAACAGACGAAGATATTTTCCTAAAGCAAATTATTATTGAGGGTGTTATTGGTGTTCAATCTGGACAGAATCCACGTATTTTAGAAGAAAAATTAAGTGCATTCTTATCAGACGATGAATTAAAACGGAGAGAATCCATGGATGTGGATACATCTGTAGTGGAGGAGACCGTCAATGAAGCCTAGAAAAAGAGATAGACGACAGAAAAATAAAGGCGCACCAAAATGGATGGTAACATATTCTGATATGATTACACTTATTCTTGTGTTTTTTATTCTTTTGTTTTCTATGTCACGAATTGATTCTATTAAGTTTGAAGCTGTATCTGAATCATTTCGTAACCGGGCAATTTTCGACTTTCTCCCATCTGCGGTTCCAGCAGATTATACTGTCGTTGGATCTGGTGAAACTACAAATGGAGTAGGAACATCTGATCAAGGTCTGCCTACAAAGATGGATAAAGAAGAAAAGAAGGAACTAGAGAAAGTAAAAGAAAAGCAGGACGCTCTTAATGCATTGGTCGAAGATGTCGAAGGATATCTTGATGCCAATGAGTTACATAATGTTATCACCGCCAATCGTACAGATCGCGGTGTTGTATTAGTATTACAAGAACAGGTTTTGTTTGAAACAGGTGAGGCAGAAATACTCGATTCAGGTAAACCGTTTCTAAATAAAGTAAGCTCAATGTTAAAAAGCATCCCAAATCACGTGAAAGTAGAAGGACATTCTGATAGTCGACCGATATCTACCTTCCGTTATCCATCGAATTGGGAACTTTCAGGGGCTCGAGCAAGTAGTGTTGTGCGCTATTTAATTGAAGAAAATGATTTCGATTCATCACGTTTTTCACTAGCTGGTTATGGGGATACACGCCCTGTTGTTCCTAATACATCTCCAGAAAATTGGAAAAAGAACCGTCGTGTTGAAATTGTCATTTTAGATGAAGATGTGCATGCTGAATAGAAAGTGTAAAGAAGGGATTGTCCCAATTCTTTAATGGGACAATCCCTTCTTTTTATATTTATCAATAAATGCTAATGCATGATGCAACATTTGCTTGTTTTTTTCAGTGATTTCGTCTTTTCGTGGAATAGTGGGGTGAGATGACACAGGATCATGCCAATGAGTTGGTAATGAATGAGATGCTTCCTTTTGCCATTTTAAGAGCCATTCTTCCGGTAAGGGACCGGTAAAAGCTTCACCATCAATCATGATTTTCCAGATTTGTGCCCAGGCCCGGGGGACAACCCGCCAAATATCATAACCGCCACCACCAAGTGCAATCCAGCGACCCTCACAATATTCATGTGCTAGCTGGTGTGCTAGTCTTGGAATCTCTTCATAAATCTTCATACTGGCACATAGATGGGTAAGTGGATCAAAGAAATGTGAATCCGCCCCATTCTGCGTGACAATCACATCTGGTTTAAAAAACTCAACGACCTCTCTGAATGCGCTTTCATAAGTTTCAAGATAAGAACCGTCTTGAGTGAAAGCATCCAAAGGAACATTAAAGCTGTAGCCATAGCCTGATTTTATGCCTCTTTCATTAACATAACCTGTACCAGGGAATAAATGACGACCCGTTTCATGAATTGATAATGTACACACGTTTGCATCATCATAAAAGGCCCATTGGACACCATCCCCATGATGTGCATCTGTATCAATGTATAACGTTCTTAAACCATAGTTCTTTTGTATATGTTTAATAGCTACTGCGGCATCATTGTAAACACAAAATCCTGATGCTTTTCGTTTAAATCCATGATGAAGACCGCCACTTAGATTCAATGCGTGTTCCGTCTTTTTCTCTAAAACAGTCTCCACTGCTTCAAGTGTTCCCCCAACAATTAAGGCAGCGGCATCATGCATTCCAAAGAATGCTGGTGTATCTTCTGTATCTAATCCAAAATCAATTTTTTGAGCGGAAGAGAGGCTCCCTTCACTTGCACGCTTAACAGCTTCGATGTATGTTGAATCATGAAAAAGAGCTAACTCTTCATCAGTTGCATAACGGGGAAGAATTATATGTGATTGATCTAATACATGCATCGATTCTAATAATTCCTTCGTTAATTGAACCCTAATCTGATTAAATGGATGTTCAGGATAAAAATGATAGTCTAACAGTTTTTCAGAATAGACAAAGCTGCATTTACAATTCATTATTCAGCCCCCACTAACGGCTTTGGCCAAATTATCTCATATCCTGCATGTGATAATTCTTCCACAATAGGTTGTGGGTGAATGGTTTGTGCACGGATTACAACAACCTTATGTTCATCGCCTTCTTGATTAGGATAAATAAGAAGTGAAATAATATTAATCTTTTTCTTGCCAAAAATTGAAAAGATATGAGCAAGTTCTCCAGGTTGATGGGGGACTTTCAATTCAATATGTGAGCTTTGTTTATGAGTCCCTGTCAATTGAATGAGTGTATGGAGCATATCTTTGTCACTTACAATACCGACAAGTTTACCTTCACTCACAACAGGTAAACAACCAAATGCCTCATCATAAAAAACTCTTGCAATATCTTCTACAAAATCTAGTGGGTGAATGGTGACGACGGGATGACTCATAATAGAACGAATCGGTTTCTTTAAAACATCTCGTTTAGCTTCTTTATCTAATACAGAAGGCGTTGCATCCCTAACATCGCGATCAGACACAATCCCTATTATATGATGCGCTTCATCAATAATTGGAATATGTCTAATCCGTTTCTTATTTAAAAGTTCCAATGCTTCCTGAATTGTTGCCGTAGGCGGGAGTGTATAAACATCTTTTTTCATTATTTTTTCTACAAGCATAAAAGCCACCTCCAATTTATTGTTGTCTTCGATGCTTACTTAAAAAACGCAATGTATTAAACGTTTCAATCGATGTTTCAGGTACATGGTCCCCAATCCGAACCATTAAACAATTAGCAGGGTGAGAAATAATTTCGGGATCATCCGTTGTAGAGGGTTTAAGTCCGCCGTGGGCCATCATCTTTTCCATTACCTTTCGATATTGCCAAACATTTAATTCTGTACCTCGTAAATCCCAATGCCAATAATATTCTGTTGAGATAATGATGTAGTTTTCCATAAACTTATCCATCATTGACACTTCGAGTAGACTGGATGCAATTTTAAATTGCCGGAAACGTTCTGTAACCTCTACAGCACCTAACACGAGTAAATCGGGCATTTCAAATGTAGACCATCTTTCTAATGGGTCTGGATGTAAGTATGTGACATACCCAATAATGGTATCCTCATGGCGAGCAATGATAATTCTTCCCTCTGGAAAATCAGCTATTTTTAATAGTGCTTCATATTGCTTTGGAGCAGGTCGAAAGGCTGTTAATCCTTCATCAAAATGGAACGCTTTTAATTTGTCCACAGGAACAGGACCTTCAATGATGACTTCACCATGAGATGTATCTTTAGTTATTGAATGGTAAGTTTTAATATGTTCCACTCAATCACCCCCTCAATAGACATTCATGTACGTTCATTATACAAGATTTACATTGTGATAAGTAAAGAAATTTGTGAATAACTTTTAAACTTCATGCATTTAAATATAATAGGACACCATAGTATATAAAAGCAACGATGACAATGGATAAATGTGTCGTGTATTCCCTGACCCATCATGATAAAAAAAGAGCGCCCAAAGGTCAAAAATGACTTATTGGGACAGCTCTTTTATTTCTTTTATTAATTCTCTTCTTTTTTTGGTTTGGATTGTTGTTTTTTATCCTTACGCTTTTGATTATCTTGCTTGTCTTGGTCATTTTCATCTTTGTCATCGTCTTCATCATCATTATCTTCTTGCTTTGGTGATGTTTTATCTTTTGAATCGGATTCTTTTTCTTTTGTTTCTTTCTTATCTTCCTTATGATCCATCCGTTCCTTATCATCTTGTTCTGTTTCGGTCGGTTTTCCGACAGCAGCAGGTTTAGACAGAGCAGATTCTCGACCGAAAAAATCAACTGCTTTTACTTTATAAAAAGCTGCATGTGATCCAACTGAATAAGATGTACTTGTCGTACTTCCAATAAGTTTATAAGATCCGTCGGCTTCATTAGAACGAAATACGCGATAACCAACCACATTACTACCTGATTTATTCCATGATAATTTACCAGTGGCGCCATTTAGACCAGTTGGCGCAGCCGGGGCATTGCCGGTATCTGATACAGATCCACCGTACTGCCCTTTAGGGAGTCCAATTTTTTCCCATAATTCCCGGTTCCCTTTTCGTGGGAATAAAAGTGATAAATCATGTAAATGATCATATTTCATCCGTTTTATCCATTCAGGGTTAAAAGAATAACCTTTGCCTTCAACAAACTCTTGAGGTGTATTCGCTCCAGCGGCTACTGCTTTTCCTCCAACAATAGCAAACGATCCACTTACTAAACTATCATCTACCTCTTTCGGGACATATTTGACATTAAATAGATCACTTCTCGTTAAGCCGGCTCTACTACATAACTCAGATGGTAACATCCCAGATATGGCACAAATACTACGATGAGTAATCCCTTCAGGTTGCTTCATCCGTTCCTGAGGCGCCATTAAATCTGGATTGACTTTCGTCGCTTCATTGACAAGTGCTGTCCAGAAACGAATATTTCGTTGACTATAACTATAACATCCTGGACAGTTATTCAATGACTTTCTCGACTTATATCCTAACCATGACCCCATAGTGACGTTTGGGTTTGTGCCGACGAACCAAGCGTCCATATAGTCATTTGTTGTTCCTGTCTTACCCGCCCAATCTACACCAGGACGGTGGAGTAATGACGGGATAGAAGCGGCTGTACCGGAACGAACAACATCACGCATCATATCATAAGTTAAATATGCTGTTTGTGGTGAGAACACATCGACCGGATCCACTTTATGTTCATAAATGACTTTGCCATCTTTTGTCGTGATTTTATCGATAATATATGATTCTTTGTATTTTCCTTGGTTACTAAATGTTGTAAAAGCACTCGTATTTTCCTCGACAGTTGCTCCATTAGTTAATCCACCAAGAACAATTGATTCGATGCTTTCGTCGGCTTTTGAAATTCTTGAAAATCCCATTTTCTTTAGATATTTATCAACTGGATTCGTTGGTAGAATCTTTTGATATACTTGAACAGCTGAAACGTTATATGAATGCGCTAATGCTTCACGAGCTGAAACAAGTCCATAATAAATATTACTGTAGTTTGATGGGTTATAACTTCCGCGTAAAGGTATATCCGCAACTGGTGTTCCAGGCTGAACTATCCCTTGCTCAATCGCAGGTGCATAGCCTAGGAGCGGTTTCATCGTACTACCATTTTGACGTGGAACTTCAGTTGCATAATTATATTCATCAATATCAAAACCACGTCCACCAACAAAAGCAAGAACCTTTCCAGTTTGATTTTCAATTAAAACGGCACCAGGTTGAACGGGGTCTACTCTATTTTCTGTTTTTCCAGTTTCACTATTTTTAACTTGAACAGTGATGTCTGGACCATAATGCGAATAATTTTTAGCGACTTCTTGGAACGCGTCATATATTTTCTTATCGATTGTTGAATGGATTTTATATCCTTTCATTTTGAGATCGCGTTCAGCTAATATTTCATACTTCTCTTTTAACTCGAGATTATCCTCTAATTCCTCTTCAGTATATCCGTCTTTTTCTGCAAGCATAAGCATTAAAATATTGGTCGCTTTTGTTTGTACTTCTTTAATGACGTATGGATAACGGTCAAGTGATGTATCTTTTTTCTTGATAAAATCTTTCTTTATATCGTATTTTAATGCCTTTTTATATTCTTTATCTGAAATGTATTCTAAATCGTGCATCCGCTTTAGAACGAGCTTCATCCGGTTAATACCAGGTTGTAGTCCTTTTTTATCCTTCACTTTACCACCTAAAGCATAGGGGGTGAACAGATAAGGATTTTGTGGAATCCCTGCTAAAAAAGCAGCTTGTGGAATATTTAATTCCTTAGCCGGTACACCGAAAACACCTTGTGCGGCCGTTTCAATTCCAGCAATATTACGTCCAGAAGAATTCCTTCCATAAGGGATAACATTTAAATAGGCTTCTAAAATCTGTTCCTTTTCAAAAAAGTTTTCCAAACGCATAGCAAGTAAAATTTCCTTTGCTTTACGATCAAATGAGACTTCATTCGTTAATAATTGATTTTTAATTAATTGTTGAGTAAGTGTACTTCCACCTGTTTTCGTATCCATGTTAAGTGCTTCTTGGGCAATCGCACGTACAATCGCTTTTGGTACAACCCCGTTATGCTCTTCAAAGTATTCATCCTCTGTTGCGATAACAGCGTTGATTAAGTTTTCTGATACATTCTTCAATTTAACTTCTTCACGGTGTAAGTCGGAGCGTACATCTCCCATATACACATCATTAGCAAAATATAATTTTGATGTTTCCTCATAATTGTAGATTGATTTTTTCATACTTTCATAGCTTCGAACAGGCTCATCTTTCACTAAAGCAGCAAAGTAGCCAGCCCCAACTCCAATGCCTAGGAAAACACCAATAAATCCAAGAATAAGGAAAAACAAAATAATATTCCAAATGACGTCATATGTTATGCGAAAAGAGCGTTCTATTTTCCCAGTACGCCACTTTGAATGTAGCTTCTCGCGGAGACGTTTATTTTTCTTCACATTAAAAACCTCCTAAAATTTCAAGTTTAATTATAGCATAAGGACGTTATTTGGTATATCCTTTATAGGGTTTTTGTTGCATTTTAATAAAGTATGTGTTAAATATGTTATATATCATTATTTATATGAAAAAGGCTGTGAAAGAACGAAGTAGCTTAGCAAATCCCTATTTAGAGAGCTGACGGTTGCTGCAAGTCAGTATATATTTGCAGGCGAATTACACTCTGGAGCTTCTTCTTTGTTCAATTATATTAATCGTTGAATGAATAAGACGGTGAAATCATCGTTAACAAACCTAAGTGGTAAAGTTTTTCCTTTACAACAAGGGTGGTACCGCGTATTTAACTCGTCCCTTTTTATAGTGGAGGAGTTTTTTTATTTTTATAAGACATTTTTATGGAGAGTGAATAGATGATGGATTTACTTCAAGACTTAGAAAACCGTGGTCTGATTAATCAAGTAACTGATCGCGAAGGATTAAAAAAACATTTAGAGGAAAACCAAGTCAAATTATACTGTGGTTTTGACCCGACAGCTGATAGCCTTCATATTGGTCATTTGTTACCAATTACGATGCTAAAACGATTTCAAAAAGCAGGTCATCGTCCGATTGCATTAATAGGTGGTGGAACAGGAATGATTGGGGACCCAAGTGGTCGTTCGACAGAGCGTTCCTTAAATGAAGCAGAAGTCGTTCATGGTTATGCCGAAAAGATCAAACAACAAATTGGCAGACTCGTCGATTTTGATCAAGGTGAAAACCCTGTCGTAGCCCGTAACAACCATGATTGGTTAGCCGATTTGACATTTATTGAAGTATTACGTGATGTTGGAAAGCATTTCACAGTCAATTATATGTTAGCGAAAGATGCGGTTGCTTCTCGAATTGAAGACGGTATATCTTATACCGAATTTAGTTACATGCTTTTACAATCATTAGATTATGTGAAGTTGTATGAAGAAGAGAATACAACACTGCAAATTGGTGGTAGTGATCAGTGGGGGAACATCACAGCTGGTATGGAATTAATCCGCCGTACACGGGAAGACAAAGATGAAGATATTCAGGTATTTGGGTTAACTGTTCCACTCATTACAAAAGCAGATGGCACGAAATTCGGTAAAACAGCTGGTGGAGCTATTTGGTTAGATCCTGAAAAAACAAGTCCATATGAATTTTATCAATTCTGGATTAACACTGATGACCGTGATGTCATTAAATTTATTCGTTATTTTACATTTATTCCTGAAGAAGAAGTCCTTGAATTAGAAAAAGAATTAGAACAACATCCAGAAAAACGTCTCCCACATCGACGTTTAGCAGAAGAAATCACAAAAATGGTTCACGGAGAAGATGCATTAAAACAAGCACAAAACATTACAGAAGCATTATTTAGCGGAAACATTAAACAATTATCAATCAGTGAAATTAAACAAGGATTTAAAGATGTACCGACATTTGAAATGGAGAAAGAAGAGATCGGATTAGTTGATTTACTCGTTAATGCTAAAATTTCACCTTCAAAACGACAAGCACGTGAAGATATTAAAAATGGTGCCATCTATATTAATGGTGAACGAGAACAAGAAGTAAATTATACCGTTACGGAGAATAACCGTATGGAAGATACGTTTACTGTTATCCGTCGGGGTAAGAAACGCTATTTCTTAATAAAATATATGTGAGCAAATGAGGCTGGGACAAAACCCAGCTAAATAGATAAAGGAGTTCAGTTAATATAACTGGACTCTTTTTTACTATTGTGGTGTTATGTTGTGAGAATAACCATACGAGTTGCATCTCTAGACAATCTATCGGTAAAATAAGAGAAGATAGATGTAATCAACTTAGGGGGAAGAGTCATGAATGAAACAATAGAGACAATATTGAATCACCGTTCGATTAGAAAATTTACCGACCAATCTTTGTCTGAAGAGCAAGTTGAGATAATCGTTCGTGCTGCTCAACAAGCCTCAACCTCGAGCTATATGATGGCGTATACGATTATTGGTGTGACCGATTCTGAGATAAAAAAACAATTAGCTGAAGTGTCTGGTCAGTTTTACGTCGAAAAAAATGCGCATCTCTTCGTTTTTTGTGCTGATTTAAGTCGGATTAAAGCAATTGAAGCGTCTGACGAAGAAGCTGCTAAAATGATTGAAGAAAATTTACAAAGTACAGAACAGTTTATTGTTGCAACGGTTGATGCTGCTCTTGCTGCGCAAAATGCGGCCATTGCTGCAGAATCGCTCGGATTAGGTATTTGTTATATCGGGAGTTTACGAAATGATATAAATCGTGTGAATGAGATTCTAGAATTACCCGAATATGTTTATCCATTATTCGGTATGGTAATCGGTTATCCTGCACATGAACCAGAGAAAAAGCCACGCTTTCCAATGGAACTCATTTATCATGAAAATACGTATAAAAGTCATGAAGAGGCAGATAAATATGTCAAAGACTTTGATGAAACATTAAAAACATATTATGCTAATCGGTCATTTAATACACGTCATGATACGTGGACAAAACAAATGCTACGTAAATATAAAGTACCACAACGTTTAGATGTTGGTCCCTTCATTAAAAAGAAACAGATGAATAGGCACTAATAATAGAAAACAGCGTTAACAAAATTTTGCTAACGCTGTTTTTTGTTGGAAAGTGTATTAACACTGATGATTTCATTCGGCATGTTAATCGCATTTATCTTCGCGGCGTCACTAAGACTTTCACAAACGTGGGAAGGCAGGCTAATGACGCGACGTCCTGTCGCAACGCCTGCATTAGCACGTCCTGTGCGTCAGAGTTAAGTGCCGCCAAGCTTCGAAATAAGTGCGACTAAAGGTTCGGGTGGAGTAAAAAAACCACCTGAACCAAGTCTACTTTATCATGTCCGACAGAAATAAAAAATAATCCCTCGTGTCCTTAGCCTGGCAATGAAGGATTATTTCCCAAACTTGCCCACCCCTCTTGATGGGGTTGGTCTGTTGGTTGGCCGAATCATGTTCTAGTATGGTTCGGTCCTTATTAATTTATGACCTTCTAATTATTGTATACCTTATTTCCTTTGAAAAAATAAATACGTGAAAAGTGAATGAACGACTTGAGATATTATTTTAAATGGACTGTATATTTATATCCGATGTTTTATTAGGTGTTTTTACATAAGTTTCAATGAGGCCGTTCTTAGCAATATCTGCTTTTATAACGACTTTGTAGCTGAGTGTCACTTGGATTGGTTGAGTAAATGGAAACCCCCTTAATGCGATGGTATGATTATTTTGCCATTCAACCTGGATATGCTTTTCAGATAAATCTTGAAAAGCAATTGGTGTCGGAATACCATCACGGAAAAAAGGGTGAATTTGTTCTTGTGTAGCTCCTGGTTCACTTAAACAAATAAATAAAGAAAGATTGTCCGCAAATTGTAACAAGCTATAGTGCAAAGTAAATAAATCTTTATTAAAATTTGGTAAACAATCAATGATACGCTGAAAACGTACATTCTCAGTTTTTAGATATTGTTTCACTTCGTCGACATCATGCTTTTTCACAAAACGCGTATAATGTTCACTACATAATAAAGCAGCATAGGGGTCTTTTCGTTCAACTTGATCGATGCCTTGCTTATATAGAACAAGTTTGGGAAGCAATGGAAAATCAATAAAAGAATAGGGAGCTTGCTTTTTGTCATTCCAGAAAGGCTGTCGATCAAATAGTTTCCATCCACAATCGTGTTGCTCAATGGCAAATAGAACTGAATCAGTATACGTCTGATTTAGAAAATAATGTGGTTTTAAATATCGCATGAACTCCGTCGACATGCGTGCATGTTCATGTTGCTCAATTAGGATAAATGTATGATCCGTTTCGCGAATAATCATGTATTTTCATCCTTTCTTTACTCAATAGAAGCATAGCATATTAAGCATAACAACGATAAAAGTATGCCTTTATTTTAGAATTTATATAAAAGAGAGTAAATGACGTGTGAAGGGAACAATTTTAGGAAAAGCCTGTTCATAATTTGTAGCACTAGCTCTTTACTTAATGTCGTAACAGATATGTCTATTAAACTTGCAAAAACTTATTCCATCAAGTAAAATATCTTTCGCTATAAAAATATATCTTTTTTTAATAGATACGACGTGTTAATATAAAAAACTATATCCGATAGGGAGGCAAGAGATGGCATACCGTTATAACGAAAATACATTTGTTGTCGAAATCGATCACTTAGATGATAGAGGAGCAGGACGAGCATATGTCCCTCGTGAAAATAAAAAAGGAAAGATAAAAAGACAAAGGGTTACCATTCCATATACGCTGCCAGGTGAAAAAGTTAAATCGACGCTTGTCCCACCATATCGCAAGAAAAGAGCGCGAGTTGACGAGATTATTGAATCGCATCCAGAACGGATTGTTGCTCGTTGTCCACATTTTGAGCATTGTGGTGGATGTTCATGGCAACATTTAACATATGATGCTCAACTTGAACAGAAAACAAATCAAGTGAAACGTTTCTTAGAAGAACAAGGCTTTAATCCGTCGCTCGTTCAAGGAACAATGCGTGCGAATAATCCGTGGCATTATCGAAATAAAATGGAATTTACTTTCGGCCCAGACGGTTCTCTTGGATTACATGAAAAGGAAAATTTTCGGAATATCATCTCTATAGAAACGTGCTTAATCGCTCGTGATGATATGGTTGAAGCAACGATGGAAGTAGCTGATTGGGCGAAGGAACATCAATTACCAGGTTATCATAAAGAAACACATGAAGGACTATTACGTCATTTAATGGTGCGTCATTCTGAAGCAACTGGCGAAATGATGCTCGCTTTATTTGCCACAGAATCACCTGAAAACATTCCAGCATCTTCTGATTTAGTCAAACGTATCGAAAAAAAGTTCCCACAAGTGAAAAGTTTAATGTGGCTTGAAAATAGTGATATAGCAGACAGAGCACAAGCAGAAAAATCACATGTCTTATTAGGTCGGGATTTTATTTTTGATGAATTAGCGGGCTATCGTTATCGTTTATGGTTCGATACATTTTTCCAGACAAACCCTGTACAAGCGGAAAAGTTGGTTGAACTCGCTATCGAAATGGGAAAACCTGAAAAATCCGAGTATATGATAGATTTATTCTGTGGTGTCGGAACGTTTTCATTACCATTTGCGAGCCGAGTACGTGAACTTGTTGGAATTGAAATAGTCGAGACATCAATTGAATCAGCTAAACGAAATGCGAAAGATAACGAAATTATGAATACGCATTTCCTAGCGAAAGATGCCCGACATGGATTGACTGAAGTGATTGACACATTTGGTAGTCCGGATTTGCTATTATTAGATCCACCACGTTCAGGAGCAGGCGGAAAAGTCATGCGCCGTATCGCACGCTCAAAACCTAGTCGGATTGTTTATGTCTCTTGTAACCCACAAACATTTGCAATGGATATTAAAGAACTTGTTCCATTTGGCTATAAATTAGAAAAAGTACAACCGGTTGATTTATTTCCACAAACATATCATGTGGAGCTGGTGGCGTTGCTGACTAGGGAATTGTAGATCAATAATAAACTCTTGGCAACCATAATAAACTCTTGCTAACTTCACCACCAATTCTGTAAGAATAAACATTTGCTTTTTCAATACAAAATCCTATTATTTCTCGGGTTTTCCTCATCATGAGCCCGAGTTTTTT
>NZ_DATBTY010000015.1:0-9884 GCF_036516575.1 Cerasibacillus sp. | reverse complement strand
GCGCGTCCGAGCATTTGTGTCATCAATATTTTACTCGTCGTCGGTCGTGTTAAAAAGACCGTTTGGACATTAGGTAAATCTGTCCCCTCTGTCAACATATTTACATTGATGAGCACAGGAAATTCTCCGCGCTTAAATGCTACGATATGTCGGCGCCTTGCTTCTTGCGACGTATCGATACGCAATGTGTCATCTGTGACGCTCGAAATAATTGCCTCAGCGTGAATCCCTGATAAACGGAATGTTTCACGAAGGGCGATTGCATGAACCCGATTCATCGCAAAAACGAGCGTCTGCCCGTACGCTGCTTCATGTTCCTTGTAATGTTGAGTGATCAGTTCATTTCGCTGATGATTGTCCGTTAATTGACGTGATACGTGTTGCGGTAGTTTATCTAACGCTTGAATTTGGTGGATGTCACGCTCTTTCCAATCCGTCTCGACGATGTAATTCGTTTCCACATCGATGAGGTGAGGCTCGGCTAAAATTCCTTTTGTAATGAGTTGGGTTAAGTCGATTTTATAAACGATATCATCGTGAAAAATAGCACGCATCGACCCGACTTCTTCCTCCGCCGTACGAAAAGGAGTTGCCGTTAGCCCGAGCAAGGTCACCGATACGACAGCTTCTAAACTTTCCAACAGTTCACGATATGTTCTCGTTGGCGCATGATGCGCTTCATCAATGATGACGAATAACTCTTCATCATTAGCGAGCCACTGTTGCAAAACCGCTTCTTGACGATACAAACTATCTTTACTCGCGATGATGACATCGTCTGTCATTTCAATTGCTCGCGCGCGTTCATGGACGCCGGATATGACACGACAGTGATAGGTCTCGCGCTCTGGGATCAGCTCTTCATAGGAGACATTCAAAAAGGCGTGATGCGCTTGGTCAAGCAATTCATGTCGATGAGCGAGCCACAGCACTTTTTTCCCTTCTGCGATGCTCCGCTTCGCAAGAAAACGTGCCGCGGTCGCCGTCTTTCCCCCACCTGTCGGCAAGACAAGCAAGCTTGAAAAATGACGTTTTTGTTCATATAAGCGGTCTAAATGATGAAGAGCCTCTTCTTGATGAGGGTACGGTCGCTGTGGTGTGAATCCACTTTGAACAGTGATTTGTGTCGCCCGCTTCGCTTCTAATGTGTGCATCTGCGCTTTTTTCTCTACTTGAAAATGAATCGCTTTTTCAAGGGAGACAGTGGCGATCGTTTCGCCTGGATTGACGTAATGTAACTCGTATACTTCCATCATTTCATGCCACCGTGTCACGAACGCTTCCGTACGACGTTTCGTTCTACATTGGCGCAAAATCGTCCTCACCTTCACTTGAGTTTGGCCGTTTAGATTTTGCTCCGCTCTCTCTTTTAATTTTTCTACATACTGTCGCATACCCGTCGCTCCTTTTCTTTACTCCCCTCAATTATCTCAAAACCCTCTTTTTTGTAAAGTGCTTCTCTTTCGAAATACCGTGTTGAAGACAAATTAGATATGACGAAAATTATATTTCATTTCATTAAATTTTAATTTTTAAATTGTTTTGAATTTGCTCCCCCGCTCTTTTAAGTTCTCTAGATACAATTCCATATCTACCATTTCATTTCTTCACTTTATTCAATTATCTCAGATGTTTATTTTCTAGAAATTCCGAAAAGCTCTATAACTTTTTTGTGTTTTTATGTTACTTTATGTTTACTTATGATAAAGTTTGTGTTAAATTGTTAGTGAAAACGATTACAAAGGGGTGTTATATGTGAAAAGAAGTTTTATTTTTATGTTTATTGTTTCTTTAATTTTAGTTTTAACAGCTTGTGGGAATGGTGGAAAAGACGCTACTCCTAAAGAGAAAGTTGAAGGCGTACCTGATGAAGTTCAAGGTGATATTCAAGTAGCTGTCATTCGAAATTTACCATCAGACGATCACACAAAACAATTTTTAGATGGGGCACGTAAAGAAGGAGAAGCGTTAGGTTTCAAAGTAGATACCTTCATTTCGGATGGAGATGACGCTAAGTTCCAAGATCTAGTAAAACAAGCAATTCAAAAGAAATATACAGGCTTAATTATTTCACATGGAAAAGAAGGTTATTCACAGGAGTTAATTCAACCAGCACTAGACGCTGGAATTAAAGTCGTTACATTTGACACTGTAGCTGACAATGAAGGACTAACTGCCACTGTTCAAAATGATCAAGAATTAGCAAGATTAAGTTTAGAAGAAATTGTAGCTTTGAGTAAGAATAATGAACCTGTTAAAGTCTTAAAATTATGGTTTGGAGGAATTCCACCATTAGATACTCGAGAACAAATTTACAAACAATATGAATCTGAAGGTAAAATTCAAACTATTGAAACTATTGGACCTTCGAATATGCAAGATATACAGGGAGACATCTCTTCAAGTGTAAGCTCGATTCTAAGTAAATATCCTGAAGGTACTATTGATGCGATTTGGGCATCATGGGATGAACTAGCTAAAGGTGGATACAACGCTTTAAAAGATAATAAAAGAACAGATATCCCATTAATTTCTATTGATATATCAAACCAAGATATTAACTTAATGAACGAAAAAGAGAGCACTTGGCTATCAACAGCAGCTGTTGATCCCAACTTAATCGGAACGATGAATATGCGTCTATTAGCTAAAAAAATTGCAAATGAAGATACACCAAGTGAGTATCAACTAGAGCCTAAACTCATTAAACAATCAGATTTAAAAGAGGATACTAATATGACAAATCTACATGAAGTTGTGGATGGATGGGGAGTTTCAGATGATTTCATTGAAAATTGGATGTCGAAGTTAAAAGAAGTTTATTCGAAATAATTCAAAATAATCGTGCACATTGAGATATCTCTGTGTGCACGTCCTTTCGAAATATAAAATTAAAGTTGGTGATAAGTAATGAAAGCCGTTGAATTAAAAATGAACAATATAAATATTGAATTCCCGGGAGTTCACGCTTTAAAAGGAGTGGATTTCACACTAAAATCAGGTACTATCAACGCTTTAATTGGTGCTAATGGTGCTGGAAAATCTACTCTGATGAAAATCCTTTCTGGATCATATAGTCATTATACGGGAGAAATCACATTAAACGATAAGCCTGCAACGATCCGAAATCCTAAACAAGCTAAAAATTTAGGAATTGATATCGTTCATCAAGAAGTAGATATTGCATTAGTTCCATACCTAACTGTAGCTGAGAACATACTATTAGATAAAATAGCCAACAATATGGAGAATAGACACCGAATAAAATGGAAAGAAATTCATCAAGAAGCTAAAGAAGTTCTTTTGCAGCTAGATATCCATTTGCCAACACATCGCTTAATTTCTGAGTTAACTTTAGCCGATAAACAAATGGTGTTAATTGCTAGATCTCTTATTAATAAACCTAAATTTTTAATTTTAGACGAACCAACAGCACCATTAAGTGATACTGAAACAGAAAAGCTATTTTTTACTATAAGAAAATTACAAAACGAATTTAATATAGGAATAGTTTTCATCTCACATAGATTACCTGAATTATTTGAAATTTGCGAAAATATAACAGTCATGCGTGACGGGTTAATCGTGTCGAATACGAAAATTAAAAATACAACGATTGATGAAATCGTTAAAGATATGCTAGGTGATGAATCTACACATCTTTATGTAAAAAAAGAAAAAACTATCGGAAATACAACATTACAAGTAACAGATTTAACAAATCATGATCTCTCTATTAAAAATATCTCTCTTCACATTAATTCTGGAGAAATTGTAGGTATTGCCGGTTTAGTAGGAGCTGGTAAAACTGAACTTTGTAAAACATTGTTTGGTGATTTCCCGATTAAAAGTGGCACTATCCAAATTAATGAGGAAATACAAAAATACAAAAATACTGCACAAGCTGTAAATAAAGGTATTGCCCTTGTTCCTGAAGAGCGACGTAAAGAAGGCATTTTTGTCGATGAACCTGTTTATAAAAACTTTACAATTTCACATTTAAAAAATTTTTCTAGTCGATTCAATATCCTTTCTCAAAAAAAAGAAAGAGAAATTTCCAAAGAAATGATAGCAAAACTTGGAGTGAAAACACCTAATGAACTTCAAAATATTGGATTACTCTCTGGAGGTAATCAACAAAAAGTAGCTGTTGGAAAATGGTTAATTTCCCCTGCCCACGTTTATATATTTGATGAACCAACTAAAGGAATTGACATTGGTGCTAAAGCTGAAATGTTTGAACTAATCGATCAGCTTGCTAGCGAAGGTAAAGCTGTTCTGTACGCCTCTAGTGAATTACAAGAGATTTTAACAATTACAGATCGAATTTATATTATGTATGACAATAAAATCGTTAAAGAAGTTTTAACTAAAGATACTTCAGAAGAAGAAATTATGTTCTTTTCAACAGGAGGTACTAAATGATGGACACATTAAATTCGAAGAATATATTGAATTTCTTAAATAAATGGGGAGTTATTTTAGCAGTAATTTTAATTATTCTCTTCTTCACATTCTCACTACCTGATTTATTTTTAACAAGCTCAAATATTATTAATATTTTACGAAGCATTTCAATTGTCACTATTATAGCAGTTGGTCTTACGATTTCTTTATCGGTCAATGGGTTTGATTTATCTGTTGGCTCTGCTGCTACCGTTTCAAGCTCTTTAATTATTTCATTCTTCGTTTGGTATAACATGCCTTTCGGTATTGCTCTACCTTTAGCAATTTTATTAACACTTATTATTGCTGGAATCAACGCTTTTTTAATTGTAAAAGTTAAAATTCCTGATTTATTCGCTACTTTATCTACGATGTTTATTTTTGAAGGGGTTGCGATGACTTACACAGGTGGTGGATCAATTAGTGTCGGTATGCCTAAACTCGACGGTTCTCCTACTACAGGAAAACTTCCTGAACTTTTTTTAAAACTAGGACAAACTCCTTGGATTATCATTATCATGTTAATTTCAGTATTTCTAGTACACCTTTTCTTAAATCATTCAAAACATGGTAGATACATGTATATGATTGGTGGCAATCAAGAAGCCGCTCGACTCTCAGGAATTCCTGTTAAAAAATATCGCGCACTAGCTTATGTACTGTCTACATTCTTTGCAGCATTAGGCGGTATAGTTTTAGCTTCATACGTTGGTTCTTCCCAAATCAATGCTGGTTCAGGTTATTTAATGCCTGCAGTTGCAGCTGCTTTTATAGGTTCTTCATTCGCTGGACATGGTAAACCAAATGCTATTGGAACCTTTGTAGGTGCCGTACTCGTTGGTGTTTTAGAAAATGGACTCGTTATGATGTCCGTTCCTTACTACTCTTTAAATATTGTGAAAGGTACTGTGCTTGCCCTAGCATTAGCATCTACGTATTACAGCCAAAAGAAATTTTAATTAAAAAGGAGTGTTCACAATGACTAAATTCACTGAATATTTTTTAATGAATTCTGAAGATGCCAAAAAATATGCTTTTGAAAAAACTGATATTTTTACAAATTTAGACAATTTGAAGTGTGAAGAAATTGGTGATGGGAACTTGAATTATGTTTTTAAAATTCAAGATATTCACACAGGCCATTCCATTATTTTGAAACAAGCAAGCACAATAGCAAGGATTTCAGATGAGATAAAACTTTCAACAAATCGAATTCGTATCGAATCAGATATCCTTTCTTTATATGGCAAGTTTACTCCTGAACATGCACCACATGTTTTTTCTTACGATCCTATTATGAATTGTTTTTTAATGGAAGACCTTTCAGATCACGCTATCTTACGTTCTAGTCTTAACGAATTTCAAACCTACCCTAATTTGGCAGACCATCTTTCTACTTTCATTACAAATGTGCTATTACCGACTACCGATTTTATAATGGACCATCAAGAAAAGAAAAATGAAATTAAACGGTTTATTAATCCTGATTTATGTGATATTTCTGAAGAGTTAGTTTTTACCGAGCCTTACACAAATCATAATAATCGAAACTTACTTTTTGAGCCACATAAAGAATGGCTTCAAAGTACAATTTCAGATGATCTCAAATTACATTTTGAAGCAGCTAAATTAAAATGGAAATTCATGAATAATCCTGAAGCTTTAATTCATGGCGACTTACACACTGGTTCTATTTTTGTCACAAAAGATTCTACTAAAGTTATTGATCCTGAATTTGCTTTTTATGGACCTATTGGATACGACATCGGGAATGTCATTGCAAATATGCTATTTGCACATGTTCGAGCATACGTATACAAACAAAGTGATTATTTAAAATGGAGTGAAAAAACAATTGTTCAGTTTGTAGATTTGACTTTCTCTAAAATGGAAAGTTTCTTAAATTCTCAAAATACTCACTCCTTCTTCTCTTCTAATTCATTCATTTCAGACTTTTTAACGAATGTCAAAAAAGATACTGCCGGTATGGCAAGCTTAGAAATGATTAGACGAACAATCGGATTAGCTCAAGTAATTGATATTACTTCTATTGAAGACGATAATTTGAGAATGTTTGCTGAAAAAGTGATTATCCTTACAGCTAAACATTACATGCTTAATCCAAGTTCGTTACTTACAGGCCAAGACTATATGAATATTTTAAATGAAAAATTAAGTGAGGCGAAAAACTATGAAAACAATTGAATGGAAAGATAACTCAGTTATTTTATTAGATCAACGAATTCTTCCTAACAAAATTGAATATGTCGTATGTAAAGATGTCAAATCGGTATGGCATGGTATCCAAGATATGATTGTCAGAGGTGCCCCTGCAATTGGTGTAACAGCGGCTTATGGAATGGCCATAGGTGCATTAAATATTAATACTGATGACTTAAACACATTTAGAAAAAATTTCAAAGAAATTGGAGATTACTTAGCTACTTCACGCCCTACTGCTGTTAATCTTTTTTGGGCTATCGAACGAATGATTGCATGCTCAAATGAAAGTGTTCATTCTGTTATAGATTTGAAAGAACGATTAGTTGATGAAGCTATCGAAATTCATAAAGAGGATGAACTTATTAACTATAAAATTGGCGAAAATATGCTTTCTCTATTAGAAGATGGTTGTGGAATTTTAACACATTGTAATGCTGGTGCTCTAGCAACTACTAAATACGGGACAGCAACAGCCGCTATCTATCTCGCACAAGAAAAAGGATGGAATTTTAAAGTCTATTCAGACGAAACAAGACCTCGTCTACAAGGCTCTACACTAACCGCTTTTGAATTGCACCAAGCAGGCATTGATGTTACAGTCATTACTGATAGTATGGCGGCTGTTGTGATGGCAGAAGGTAAAATTGATGCAATTATTGTTGGAGCCGATCGAGTAGCCGCTAACGGAGATGTAGCTAATAAAATTGGAACTTTTAATTTATCCATTTTAGCTCGTAACTTTAACATACCGTTGTATATCGCAGTCCCAACGCCTACCATCGATTTAGAAACTAAAACTGGGAAAGATATACCAATTGAAGAGCGAGATCCCCTCGAAGTTATTTGTGGTTTTGGTTCTTTCACTGCGCCGAAAGATGTTAAGGTGTATAACCCTGCTTTTGATGTTACTCCTGCTGATAATATTACAGCTATTGTTACAGAAAAAGGCATTGTTCGAGCTCCTTTTGAAGAAAATTTAAAAAAACTGTTCCAATATTAGCTCAAAATTTAGGAGAGAGTGAGCGTGTCGCAACAGTGTTACCTGAAAATCGCAGAAAACAAATTATAGAAATTTTAAAAACAAAGGATTATGCAGAAGTGAGTTATTTAAGTGATACTTTCAAAGTCTCGGAAATGACCATTAGACGAGATATTGATCGCCTAGAAAGTGAAGACTTAGTAGTGAAAGTTTATGGTGGAGTTCGTTTAAAAGCTTTAAATGAACGTGAATGGGAGCTCCCTATAAACGAACGATTAACTGAAAACTATGAGGCTAAAAATTTAGTTACAGATTTAGCTTATGAAGAAATTCAAGATGGTGATGTAATAGCTTTTGACGCTAGTACGACTGCTCTTGTTTTAAGTCAAAAAATCAAATTCACTAAAAAAGTCACGGTAATCACAAACAACATCAATATAGCTTTAGAATTATCCGAAGATCCAGACATTTCCACTATCTTGTTAGGGGGATTCGTGAGAAGAACTTCTCTATCTTTAATTGGTACAGGTATTCCCAAATATTTAGAATCACTATATATCGATAAAGCATTTATTTCTTGTAAAGCGATTAATGCAGAGGACGGTGTGATGGACTCTTTAATGGATGAAGGTGAAGCTAAACAAGCAATCATCAAACGTTCTAAGAAAATCTATATACTAGCTGACCATTCTAAAATTGCAACGACAGCATTTTTTAAAATTTGTCAGCCTACAAGTATAGACTACTTAATTACTGATGAGTTAGTAAATACCGACTCTGCAAAACAACAATGCCTCCAACAATATATCGATTTAGGTGTTGACGTCCAGATCGCAAAGGAATAATGCGGAAGGAGAATTTATGTTATTACAAAAAGAACGTGAAGAGGTCGTAAAATACTGCAAGAAATTAATAACACACCATTTAACAAAAGGAACTGGTGGAAATATAAGTGTTTTTAACAGAGAAAAGGAGTTAATCGCTATTAGTCCTAGCGGAATAGATTATGATCAATTAACTCTAGAAGATATCGTTATTGTTAACTTACAACATGAAATTGTCGATGGTATGCACAAACCATCTAGTGAATTAAATATGCACTCTATTTTTTACAAAAAGAGAAATGATCTCAATGCAATTGTCCATACTCATTCAACATTCGCTAAAACACTTGCTTCTCTTCGATGGGACTTACCTGCTGTTTCTTACTTGGTAGCCTATGCTGGAAAAAATGTGCGCTGTGCTGAATATGCTAGCTTTGGTACTGAACAACTTGCCATTAATGCTTTCGAAGCGATGAAAAATAGAAAAGCAGCTCTTCTTGCAAATCATGGTATGATTGCTGGTGCACACGATTTAAAGAATGCTTTTAATGTCGCTGAAGAGATTGAATTTTGCGCTGAAATTTATTACCGCTCAAAACAACTTGGAAATCCTGTTATTTTAGATGATACTGAAATGGAGAGTATGTTAAACTCCTTTAAAACATACGGACAGAAACAATAAGTTCTATATAGGAGCAATAACCCCCATCGATATTTATTTAAAGATAAATATCGATGGGGGTTTTAACTCCATTTACTTTTTTGATTCATCATTTTTCTTTTTGAACACCGTGTCGAAGATTGATTGGATTTGGTCTGGGGACATGAAGTTGTTGAAGAAGTCGACGACGGATAAGTTCGCTTCTTCTTTTTCTTTCACTTTAAATTGATAGCACACTTCGTTCACTGTATAGCCGAGTGCGTAAGTGATGGATGTGGCAATGGTTGCGTTCATCGCACCCCCGACGATGCTGCCCGCTCCTGGTACGAGCTTCGCCGCTTGAGCGGCTGCCGAGCGGCCTAAGTTCGCCATAATTGTTCCTCCTATTAACCCTTGCAACGCCTGCATAAATTCATGTTGCGATCCCTTCAAGTCGTACATGCGAATGAGGTCGGCGACCATTTTCGTCTGATTCGCAATTAAAAGCGGCGCATCCGCGAACGGAATCGGGGTGAGCGCGACCGTGCCACTAATGGCTGATGCTTTGCCGACGAGGTTAATGCCTTCTTTTCGTTTCAACTTCATATGATGACGTTGTTTCATCGCAAAACTTTGACGTTGCCCTGCTTCTAGTTGTGTCCCCGACCATTCGATTAACGCTTGTAAGTCTAATTTATCGATTAGAGCAGGCACTTGCGACACCGCAAAGACAGGGACATCGAGTTTTGCGAGTTCCGCTTTCATCGCTTCT
>NZ_DATBTY010000014.1:0-6966 GCF_036516575.1 Cerasibacillus sp. | reverse complement strand
GTTTCATTTTTCTTAATGTCACAATTGCGATAGAGCGTAGCTAGTTTTGCACTCGTGCCTGTGCCACAAGGGGAACGATCAATTCCACCTGGGGGGACAATTACTGTATTTTTGACATCTGCACGTGCATCGACCGGATCTGTATAAAATTCAATATGTGTTAATCCTTTAATAAACGGATACGTCGGGTGAACTACCTCAAAATGCTCGTTGATATGATTACGAATTAAAATTGCTTGGTTAATAATTTCTGTTGCATTGCTTTCCACCAGGGGTATATTTAATCGACGTGCATCGACTATACCGTAAAAATTACCGCCATAAGCAATTTCAACAGTTACTTCCCCTACACCTTCAACAGTGACATCTACCGTATCTAGTAAAAAGGCAGGCACGTTTGCGAAGGTTACTTGTTTCGCCCGTCCGTCTTCAACATCTATTTTTACACGAACGAGACCAGCGGGAGTATCTAGCGTCAAATGCATGACAGGTTCTGTCACAGGAACAAAGCCTGCTTCTACTAAAGCTGTACAAACACCGATAGTATCGTGACCACACATGGGTAAATATCCCCCTGTTTCAATGTAAATGACGCCAATATCTGCCTCAGGATGGGTAGGACTTGTCAATAATACTCCTGACATAACACTATGACCCCTTGGCTCATTCATTAAAAATTGTCGGATCCAATCATAATGCTTTTTCATATATAACATTTTTTCACTCATCGTTTCTCCTTCCAGATGTGGAAGTCCACTAATGAGCGTGCGTGTAGGATTACCTCCTGTATGCGTATCGATAGTTTTGAATACACGACTCGCTTTCACTTAATTCACTCCCTCCCTAAAACGTTCAATGCTGACAGGTTCGATTGGGATCGTCGTTTCAATACCCCCCAATAATTCAGCTACTACTTTTCCTGTAATCGCTGCTAAACTAATTCCATCTCCCTCATGCCCTGCTGCGATATAAAAACCAGGAATTTCCTTTACTGCTGAAATGATTGGCAAATGATCTGCTGTCCACGGTCTTAACCCAGCATATGTGCGAATAACCGTCATATCTTTCATCTTTGGATAAAATCGAAGTGCACGATTAGCGATAGTTTGAGTCACTATTGGATTGACTTTCGTATCAAAACCAACAAACTCTCGGCTACTGCCAATCAAAAAATTTTGACTCTCTGTCGGTTCAAAGACTAAGGCAACTCCATATTTTTCAGTTATTGCATCCACGCGTCGTTCTCCTCCAAATTTTGAAATCAAATAACCGAATTCCATCACTTTTCGTAACCCGACTAACTCTTGACGACTCGCCACAATAATTTGCCCTTTCCTTGGTTCAATCGGAATGTCTACGCCTAGCATTTTTCCAATTTTCGGAGCCCAAATGCCAGCCGCATTCACAACACGGTCTGCAGTCATCTCACCTTTTGTTGTTTCTAAATAGAAGGTACCTTCTATATTTTTTAAGTTCGTCACTTCACAATGTTTAATAATGGTAGCTCCCAGTTTCTCCGCTTGATGAAACATTGAAAAAGTAAGCATATAGGGATTAACCGTTGAGTCTGTTTCGCATTCTAATCCGCCGTACAAATCGTCTGCGAAATAGCGTGATTCATTTTTCAAATCTGCACGATCTAACATATTAAACTTTAAACCTGCCGCTTTCTGTTGCCCGACCCACTTTTGTGCAGCAATCATTTCTTCATCGCTTTCACATACAAGAATGCTCCCTGGATTACGATATTCAAAAGAAACACTTAATTCTCTGCTTAACTCTTCTACTAAACGTTGACTTTGCAAAGACATTTGACTATCAAATCCAGGATCTTTATCGATTGCTAAAATATTTCCATCACATCGTGAACTCGTACCACTCGCTAATTCATTTTTTTCTAGAACAGTAATGTCTATCCCTGCTTTTGCGCTGTAATAGGCAATAGCCGCTCCTATAATACCTCCTCCGATAACAATTACATCTGCATGTCGCTTCTTCAATAGATAACCTCCTTTCCTGACGGACTCACCTGAATTAAATAATGCAATTTTTATGCCAATTTTCAAATGATGCTCCTAGGACAATAATTGATATCTCTACACTTTTTCATGTACAATATTTTATACACTTAATGGATTAATCTAATTTTTTAGACACATTCATTAAAAGAAAGGATGAGTTTGTTGTTATTAAATTACTCTGAAGCTTTATTAACTAATTTTTTAATTTATAAAAAGTCACCAACACATTTATTACCTAACTATCAATCTTTTATTAAAGATAACCGAAAATGGAAGCGGTTACAAAAAAGAGGTGAAAAGATTATCGTTACTGAAATCCCTTGTCTCTCTTGCCCATTAACTGATCAAAATATTGGACAAGCTTTTGAGCAAACAAATTATGTACTCATTTGTAAAGAAGAACAAGTCATTGGCTACTTAGAAAAAGAACATTATTTAAAAGTATTTTATCAACAAGCACGTAAGGCACTCGCGTTTTATCAAACACTGCTCGATACGACGCAAGAATCTTGGACAATGATTGATGAACATGCCCATGTCGTTGGGTGGACAAAAGGGGCAGAGAAGATTTTCTCGATTTCTAAAGATGATATTTTAGGGAAACCTATTTCTCAATTTTTCAATCAAAATGAACTTGAAATCTTAAATGCGTTGCAACAAGGCGAATCTGTCACTGAGAAATTGCATCGAGCACGTAGAGACAGAACCGTTCTAATTAGCTCTAGTCCTGTACGTTTAGATGAGAAAATTATTGGCGGGGTTGTCACAGAAACTGATATTTCGAATGAGGTTCGATTAAATGAAGAACTTTTTTCAACACATGAAAAACTCTTTCACCTCGAAAATAAAATTGAATCTAGAAATCATAGAGATAGGGCCTTCCTTCCATTAAGAGGGAATAGCCAACTTCTAAAAGACACGATTGAAATGACCAAAAAAGCTTCTCAAACAGCCGCTAACATCTTAATTTACGGAGAGAGTGGAGTTGGAAAAGAGTTATTTGCAAAAGCCATTCACTATTTAAGAGAAGAAGAGGGTGCCCCTTTTATTCCAATTAACTGCGGAGCTATCGCTCATAATTTATTTGAAAGTGAAATTTTTGGATATGAACGAGGAGCTTTTTCTGGCGCTGATAGTCGTGGGAAAGCAGGGAAAGCAGAACTTGCACAAGACGGGACATTGTTTTTAGATGAAGTCGGCGAACTACCACTCGACTTACAAGTAAAGCTTTTACGTGTCTTACAAGAAAAGAAGTTTTTTCGCGTAGGAGGAACAAAAGAAATAAAAGTTAATTTCAGGCTGGTCGCTGCCACCAACAAAGATTTAAAGCAACTAGTTGAAGATGGAACATTTCGCGAAGATTTATACTACAGACTCAATGTGTTTCAAATTGAAGTCCCCCCGCTCCGCGATAGACCTGATGACATTTTGGAATTAGCACATTATTTTGTGTACGAATATTCTTCTAAATATAACAAGCATATTCAGTCAATCCCTCATGAAATTATCCAATGTTTGATTTCGCATGATTGGAAAGGGAATGTACGTGAATTAAAAAATAGCATTGAACGTTTAGTTGTACTATCGGAAGAAGGAACGCTTTCTTTCAATGACCTTCCACCTGAAGTAAAGCGTTCAAACATCAGCAAACCTTCTGTAAATGGACAATCATTAGCTGATCAACTCGAAGTTTATGAAAAAGAAATTATTTTAAATACATTAGAAAAAGTCAATCATCAAAAATCCGAATGTGCTAAACGACTAGGTATATCTCGAGCAACTTTATATAATCGCATGAATAGATTAGGTATTCATTAATTTCGGCACAAATCTTGCATACCCTTATCTAGTGAAAGATTAATCAGAGTAGAAAGGGGTACAAAAATGAATAATCAGTCATCAATCATTTGTCGATGCGAAGAAGTATCGTCTAAAAAATTACACCAAGTCGCAAACGAACAACGTTGTTCCGCACGCGAATTAAAATTACGCACACGGGCAGGTATGGGTTATTGCGGGGGGCGTACTTGTAGAATAGCTATTAATAAAATTGCGACTCATTACCAAGCAACTCAAACTACCAACCTCCCTCTTAAATATCAAGCACCCATTCGACCAGTTTCATTCGAGCAAGTGGGTACTGGAGGTGAACTAAAATGAGAATCCATCACCACCCTGTTCTCCGCCCCCTTCAACGGAAGGAAATCAACTTTACTTTTAACGGTCAAACTTATAAAGGATTAGAAGGAGAGCCTATCGCTGCAGCTTTACTTGCAAATAATATACGAACTTTACGAGTTCATGAAGAATCTGGAACACCGCGAGGAATTTACTGCAATATCGGGCACTGTTATGAATGTCGTGTCACTGTAAACGGTATACAAGGTAAACGAGCTTGCTTAACGCCTCTCACCCATCATATGGATATTAACAGCGGGGAAATCCTTTCAACAGCTGTAAGAGATTGGAGGAAACAACATGACCACTCATTATGATGTACTCATTATCGGTGCTGGTCCTGCTGGTCTCAGTGCGGCCCTTGAAATGAAAAGTTTGGCTCCTCATTTAAACATCGGGATAATAGATGAATATTTGTTAGCAGGAGGAAGATTACTCGGGCAACTGTATGAAGAATCTAAAGGTCAGTGGTGGAACGGATTTAGAAAAAGCGAAGAACTACGTCAACAAATTCAACAACTCAATATCGATCTATTTTTAGAAGTGTCCGTATATGACCTTATAATCAAAGATGAAAGCGTAACTTTCTTCACAGAACGTGGGAGAATGACGAGCAAATACGCTTTAATTGCCACAGGTGCCTCAGAAGTTCCAACTCCCATTGAAGGTTGGACTTTACCTGGGGTAATGTCTGTTGGAGCCGCTCAAGTTATGACGAACGTACATCGCGTGAAGCCTGGAAAACAGGGTGTTATTATTGGGGTAAATATGCTATCGTCTGCAATTGCTATGGAACTAGCACTAGCTGAAGTAAATGTAAAAGCAATGGCTTTGCCACTTTACAGCATCGAAAATGAACAACATGCTATTCCTAAAGTGATTTTCAAACAAGTTATGGCCGCTGCCCATATGGCCCCCTCTTTACTTGCAAAATTTGGAAGTAAAATACTATTCACTGATCATTTAAAAGATTTTGCAATCCAATTTTATCCTAAAAAAGGAATTAAAATGTGGGGAATCCCTATTTATATGCGCTCTGCTATAAAACGAATTGAAGGAGAAGGTAAAGTCGAGCGAGTTATTATGGTCGACATTACAACCGATGGTAAAGAAATTCCTTCCACTGAACGTGCAATTCCTGCTGATTTCGTTTGCTTATCAGGTGGGCTAACTCCTCTTGCAGAACTTGTTTCTTTAGCTGGAGTTCCATTCTATGCTATTGAAGCATTAGGTGGACACGTCCCTTTACACAATGAACAGATGGAAACGCCGATACCTCAAATATTTGTAGCAGGAAATGTGACAGGAATTGAGGGAGCCAAAGTAGCGATGGCACAAGGAAGAGTTGCAGCACAATCTATTTTATTACGATTTAATCAGTCATCCAAAAAACAGCTACAACAAAGAATTGCTCAAGTTCACGAAGAACGGCGACACGCAGCAATTCAATTTCATCCCTTATTGGAACAAGGCAGGGAAGAACTATATGAAAAGTGGAAATTAGAGCAAAGCCAATAAAATAATACTCCAGAAAATCAATAACCCTTATTTTTCTGGAGTTTCTCTCTATCAGCTACATTAAAATTCATTAGAAATGTTTCTAGTTTTTTAACATTTAATATAATTAGTAAAATGGATACTTATTACTACCCATTTTTTATTCAATCGGGACATCATTAAAAAGTGATCAATCAATTATATTTATTCTTAATATAAAAATTGCGGTGTATTTATTTTCAATAAGGAAAGGATTTTATTTAATGAAAGGATTGCATGAGAATTGTCGATTAAAAGACCTGAACGCTTGTCTTTAGTACAACAAGTAACAGTAGAAATTGAACGTCTCATTAAAGAAGGTCATTGGACAGTTGGAGAACGCATCCCTTCTGAAACTACACTTGCTGCTAAATTTGGGGTTAGCCGTAATACAATTCGAGAAGCGGTTCGAGCACTTATTCATACAGGCGTTCTAGAAGCAATACAAGGCAGTGGCACTGTCATTAAAACCACTTCAATTTTTCAAGCAATGATGCAAAAAGAAATTGACCGTAATGCTTTTACGGACACAGTCAATGTACGCTTTGCTTTGGAAATGGAAGCCGCACGACTCGCTAGTTTATATCGGACAAATGAGCAACTGGAACAATTACAGCACCAACTCAACATCTGTCATGCAGCAAGTCAATCCAATAACTATACCTCTTTTTTGGAGGCTGATTTTACTTTTCATCAACTAGTTGTTGAATCATCTAACAATGAATTGCTCATTGCACTTTATGAACAATTGGCTCGCCGTATTAAACAATCCATTGTCCATTTTTTCTTGGAAGATCAGCCATTTCCCTACAAAAAGCACACGCATGAAGAACTAGTAAAAGCAATTAGACTACAACAACCCGAACACGCCGTGCAAGATATTATCAACTACCGTTCCATGAATTTTTCATTCTACCAAATGACGAAAGATTGAGTATAGATTAGAATATTACTAAACACGAACAAGGCTTTCGATGCTTTTTCTACAATGATTTGTAGAAGATTATAATAGAAATCATTTCATTTTAATTAACCACATAAAAAAAGTTGCAGAACATACTTGTTCTGCAACTTTTTTATCGTTTATATCGTACTGGGGTAGCTGGATTCGAACCAACGAATGACGGAGTCAAAGTCCGTTGCCTTACCGCTTGGCTATACCCCAAAATGGTGGTGGGGGACGGATTCGAACCGCCGAACCCTGAGGGAGCGGATTTACAGTCCGCCGCGT
>NZ_DATBTY010000013.1:0-2226 GCF_036516575.1 Cerasibacillus sp. | reverse complement strand
ATTAACGATGAAATACCCAGCATGTATTTTAAAAGGCGAAGGCGCACGAGGTATGACACTTTCTATCGCATTAGCGGGAGAAGGACAGCACCAAGACGCTGGAGCGAAAATGATTCACCTCGCACCGAATACGTCATCAACGATCGTATCGAAATCAATCTCTCACCACGGTGGTAAAGTAACATACCGCGGAATTGTTGAATTCGGACGTCGTGCAGACGGCGCTCGTGCGAACATTGAATGTGATACGTTAATTATGGACGACAAATCGACATCAGATACGATTCCGTATAACGAAATTAAAAACGATAACATTTCACTCGAACACGAAGCGAAAGTTTCAAAAGTTTCGGAAGAGCAGCTCTTCTACTTAATGAGCCGTGGAATTTCAGAACTTGAAGCGACAGAAATGATCGTCATGGGCTTCATCGAGCCATTCACAAAAGAACTTCCAATGGAATACGCAGTCGAAATGAACCGCCTCATCAACTACGAGATGGAAGGTTCAATCGGTTAATCACTTAATACCCTTGTCACAACAACGTTTGTGACAAGGGTATTTTTATGTAAAAGTCTTCCGTGCCAACTTTGTGCCAAGTCTGGACAGACTTGTGCCAAATAAACCGCACTAAAACCTGCTAGTATCATCTTCATTTTCTTCCTCGGAATTTAAATATTTTGTGATTTTTTCGAGTTCATGGGATTCGTAAATAGGAGTAATATCTAAGTATGTGTCTGCAGTAGTTTGAATCGTTCCATGACCGAGCCTTTTGCTAACAAATAATAAATCAGCTCCTGCTTCAAGTGATAAAACAGCATGTGTATGTCGAAATGCATGAGTGCCTTTATACTCAACACCTGCTTGTAGGCAATATTTTTGTAGCATCTCTCGAACAGTAGAAGGTGTCATATAATTCCCATTGTATGTTTGAAAAATAATTACATCGGGGTGCCGAACGAATTTATCGTGCTTCTGAATACAACGATTTTGGACCTTTTTGAACCAATGAAGCATTTCTACTGTAACTTCATCAATTTCGATATTTCGATAACTTGCAGGTGTCTTTAGAGACGTTAAATTTGCATTATTATTGTTATCTCTACTGGTTTGTTTGTTTATGTTGACTCGATTTCCTTGAATATCACTCCAACGTAAAGCAAGTGCTTCACTGATTCTCAAACCTGTACGAGACAAAAAGAAAACGAGGGCATAGTATGGTTTATATTCACTAAACCTTTGTGGACGATGCTCTCGTAAAAAATCTAATAAAGTATTTAATTCTTCTAAGTTGTAGTATTTTACATCTCTCTTAATGTTTCGGTATTCATCTGGTCTAGAAAAGTTAACACGAGCAGCAGGATTTTTGTCGAGTACGTCCATATAATGAATTGCATGATAAAATATGTCTCTCAATACTGCCATGTGTTTTAATCGTGTACCATAGCTATAATCCTCATTTCCTTCGTATGTGTTAATCCATTCAATGACATCATTTCGATTGATATTAAAAATTTTCCGATGTGCGAAATGTGGTTCGATATGTAACCTTTTTACAACTTCTAATTGTTCTAACGTGGAATCTTTAACTGTTCTCCTTTTATGATCGAACCAATTATCGATTACTTCTTGAAACCTCATATTACGATCAGTGAGCGTACGATTATAATATGCTTTTCGTTCTGCTTCAGAGGCTTTTAATTGAGCTTCTTTTTTTGTTTTAAATGTACCGATACTTTTTAATTTACCATCTACAAAAATTCGTGCTTGCCACTTACCACTAGGTAGTTTTCTAAAATTAGCCATGAGGTGTATCTCCCTTACAATATTTTCTCTCTTTATCTTTAGAAGCTTCCAATTGTGTAATGTTTGTTCGGCAAGATCTAACTCACGTGCAACCTCCGCAACTCTTTTCCCACTTTGAACTAACTGTACAGCCTCTAATTTAAATTCTTTATCGTAACTTTTTCGCTTTGTCATTGTAGACACTCCTAGTAAATTATTGAGATTATTATACTTCATAAACTCCCAATTTACTGTGTCCATTATTTAGACTAACATCAAGTGTGTTAATTTAATGTAAATATTTGGATCTATGTCAATATCCTGGACACAAAAATGTTAAGTCGTTGTCAGAAACGGCATCCATTCATGGATGGTCCTGTATCCAGCGAAACCATTCAAGTGGAAGCTCGCACTTGACAGCTTTCGCTGGATACAGGAAGTAC
>NZ_DATBTY010000012.1:0-3138 GCF_036516575.1 Cerasibacillus sp. | reverse complement strand
GATATGACAATAAAAGAAGCAGAAGAATATGTTCTTCAAGATTATGAAAAGGTTGATGCAGCTTTTTCGATAGGTGAGTTTGATTATTCATATGAAGAGATAGATGAGTTAGGTGAAAGAATCGAAATTTTGTTGAAGGTGTATGGCACAATTTACGCGTTGCGTAATGATGAAGAACCTATTCATTATGATGATCAGGATATGTTAAAGAGTCTTATAAATGGTGAATTACATTGAACTTCCAAGAAAAAAACTTAGGCAAAAGGTGTCCAAAGACTTGACGTAGATCCACTTAAATAATTATGTGATAAAAGCCAATGAGGGGTCTCGTCAGATTTATGCGGATTTACAACGTTAAGCATTTAATGTTACCAAACGACGCTTTGGGAGTGTTTTTTTAATTTTAGTTATGGCTTGAAATTAAAAAAAAGTCATATCTCACTTGTAGCGTAAGCCCACAAGTTACGTTGACCTTAATAATGTTAAAATGTGTAATATATTGTTTATGAGTCTTTTTATTTATTACGACTTATAAGCAATATTTATAATGGAGGTTTTTATGGGAACGTATTGGACAATTCAATCAAGTGAAAAATGGAACGAAATACAACAAAAGGGGTATCTCATTGGAAATCCGAATTTCATCTCGTCAGATCTTATTGAAGATTATCACTGGATGATGAAAAAAATGAGTAAATATATTCCAAACTATAAGGGGGAGTATCCTGTTTGGTTATGGACAGAAAAACCGGACCTAAGAAAAAGTGGGTATTTTAAACGTGGTAAAGAGGGTATATTGTTGAAAATTGATATAGAAGAAAGTCGAGTTCTTCATTCAGATTTTGAAGCTTGGCATTTTGTATTAAATAAACATTATTTTGATCTTGAACAAATTGAGGAAGATAACAGACAATTTGTTCAGTCTGAACTAGAAAGAAGTTGGGAAATGATTTTCAATATTGATCGTTTAACTGAACACCCTAATTGGGGGGAGTGTACAATTCAAGGTGTTACTAATCTCATAGATTTAAGTGAAATAACATTAGTTAGAAAATTTATAGCTAAATAGAATAGAAATGAGTTCGATAGGCTACTATATCGAACTCATTTTTAATTTTTCCATTATGAATTGGATTTTATATTGCGTTATTTTTAAACTGTTCGACAAATTCTTTGTTTAATCTTTCAGTGTTTCTCAATATTGTTTCATTAGATAGTGCTAGCCTTGATCGGAATACAAAATACGTAGGTATATAGCTGATTGTATAATAAATAATTTCACCGTAAAAAAAACTTCACCTCCCACTTCAAACAAACCGTAAGGTTGTTAAGTGGTGAGTAGTTCAAAATGCTTCTTAATTGAGAGTATATCATTTCATAATCAATGTTGTTTTGAGGAATACCAGTCAACTTTACAATGTTATTGATACTATGATCATTTTTACTTCGATCACAATGATGTACGGTTTTGGTTACAACCGTACATGAAGAATCGCTCAACCGAGCGGTTCTTTTTTTGTTGCCGAAAAACATGTACGGTTTCTGTTAAAATAAAAGGAAACTTTACATGAAAAAGGAGCGTTTTTGATGAAACCGAGAGAAAATGTGCAGCCGTTACGATCGGCCGAAGAAATTCAGCAATTTCGCCAAGCCTTACAAATGAGCCGTACGGCAGAAAGAGATTTGTTGCTGTTTGATATGGGCATCAATACAGGGCTTCGCATTAGTGATCTGTTGCCATTGAAGGTAGGCGATGTGCGAGGGAAAACATCGGTCACCATTCGAGAAAAGAAAACAGGCAAGAAACGAACGGTCTTTTTACATATGATCATGCCGGAAATTGCGACGTATACGGAAGGAAAAGAGGAAGAAGCGTATTTATTCGCTTCACAACGGACAGGACAGCCGATTTCAACGACACAGGCCTATCGAGTCTTTCAGAAGGCAGCTGATTTACTTGGGAGAGAAGATGTTGGGACAAATTCCTTGCGGAAAACGTTTGGATATCATTACTATCAGCAAACGAAAGATATTGCGACGTTGATGGTGATCTTTAATCATGCTTCACAGAATGTGACGAAGCGATATATTGGAATCGAAGAAGAAGAAATGGCAATGAGCTTGAAGTATTTCAAGTTATAAAAGTAAGGGGTGTTAGCCATCCGATCTGTTAAGAAAAAAGAGTGAAACGGCAACTTTTGGTCGGTCTATTGAATGGAGGATAGAACAAATTAGAAGGACGAGGGCGGCGTATTAAAGCCACTGAAAAGAAAATAGGTGTAATTGCAGGTCGTATGATAAAAACTGCTGTAAAAGGCGATTGAGAAGCCTTGAATGATATGGCCATAAAAGAAGCAGAAGAGTATGCTTTTGAAATGAAGAACCAATTCATTATGATGATCAGGGTATGTGAAAGAGTCTTATAAATGATGATTCTACATTGAACGCACAAGAAAGTTTCAATGTAGAATCCATGTCATCTCTAGGAGCTATTGCTTAAAACCTCAATGGTATCGTCTATTTTCATGGATCTATTCCATGTATGTTCAATGATAATACAATGAATTGATAAGATAAGTTCCATGTAATTGTATGGATCAATCATAGATTGAACTTCTAAGACACTCTCAATGTAACTGTGTTATCTAGTCCATGTAAACTTCATGTAATTCCTCGGATTTATTGTTCGAAACCGCAAGGGTATCGTCTATTTTCGCACATCCATTCAATGCAAGTTCAATGATAATGCAATTAATTTGTAAGTAGTAACTTTTAGATTTCAAAGAGCAAAATAGTTTGAATATAGATGTGATAAGTAGTTAGATGAGTGCGAAAAATTTTGCATTTTATATATTTATAGTGTAAAATGAAGTCAATTCAGAGGGTAAGACCAATCAAGAAAGTAAGACTAATTCAGAGAGTAAGACTAATTCAGAGAGCAAGACTAATTCAAAAAAGTAATCTTATTTTCTAATCAGAGGATCATGCTGAGCATGATCCTCTGATTATTTTTAGGAGGTACTACATATGGAGAAGGTAGCAATACTTGTAGATGTAGGATATGTACAAAAGATATTTAAAGTTCGACAGCCGCCTATTGCTTGGCAAGCTAAAATGGTTTACGATTTTTCCAAGGCA
>NZ_DATBTY010000011.1:0-33109 GCF_036516575.1 Cerasibacillus sp. | reverse complement strand
TTCAGAAGTGATGATTCGTCAAGAAATGGACGTCAAAAATCAGACACGTGAACAAGTTTTTGCGCAAATGGAAAATAATTTGCGTGTTATGGAAAAAGCCATTGAAGATAGTTTACAAGGTGTTCAATCTGTTACTGGGCTTACAGGTGGTGACGCTGTTCGAGTTCAAAATTATATGAAAGAAAAAACGCCATTGTCAGGTCATATTCTATTAGATGCTGTCAGTAAAGCAATGGGAACAAATGAAGTGAATGCCGCAATGGGCATGATTTGCGCGACACCAACAGCTGGTAGTGCAGGTTGTGTTCCAGGTGCTTTATTTGCTGTAAAGGAACGGTTAAATCCAACTCATGAACAGATGGTACGCTTTTTGTTCACTGCGGGTGCCTTTGGTTTTGTCGTTGCCAATAATGCATTTATATCAGGAGCAGCTGGAGGGTGTCAGGCTGAAGTTGGTTCAGCAGGTGCAATGGCTTCGGCTGCTGTTGTTGAAATGGCAGGAGGTACTCCCGAGCAATGTGCAGATGCTTTTGCCATCACCCTAAAAAATATGCTCGGACTCGTATGTGACCCTGTCGCAGGCTTAGTCGAGGTTCCTTGTGTAAAGCGTAATGCAGCAGGTTCAGCTCTCGCTATCGTAAGTGCAGACTTAGCTTTAGCCGGTGTAAAAAGTCGTATTCCTTGTGATGAAGTCATTGGAGCGATGTATCGAATCGGACAGACAATGCCTGCTTCTTTACGAGAAACGGGTGAGGGGGGCCTAGCTGATACCCCGACCGGACGCTTTTTAAAAGAAAAACTATTCGGCAGTAAGTAAAGAAAGAGTGATACATGTGTTAAGCGAACCGATTACGAATCTTAAAGGAGTCGGAGAAAAAGTTCAAGAAGAATTGGAAGTCATGCATATTCATACGATGGAAGACCTATTATATTATTTCCCTTATCGTTATGATGTGTTTGAATTAAAACCGCTTAGCGAACTCATTCATGAGGATAAAGTAACTATTATGGGAAGGGTAGCACATGAACCTTCCCTTACTTTTTTTGGAAGGAAAAAGTCACGACTGTTTTTTAATGTCATGGTCGAACATGTAGCTGTAAAAGCGGTGATGTTTAATCGAGCATTTGCTAAAAAGCATATTAATCAAGGGGATCTTGTTACGCTAACAGGTAAATGGGATGCCCATCGCCTACAAATAACGGTAGACCAATATAAAGTTGGCCCCGTAAATGCTGATGATAAAATCAAACCAATCTATTCTGTTAAAGGTAAAATGACAAACTATCGATTACGAAAAATTATAAAACAAGCTATAGCTGATTATGGTGACGATGTTGATGAACGTTTGCCAGAACATATTTTAATTGATTATAAGTTACCTAACCTAACAGAAGCATTAAAAACGATGCATTTTCCGCCTAATCGCATCGCCTTAAAACATGCACGTCGTCGTTTTACATACGAGGAATTTTTGTTGTTTCAATTAAAAATACAGTTGTTACGTCACTTAAACCGAGATGCTCAAGAAGGAAGAGCACAGCATTATGATGCTCAAAAAGTACAACAGTTTGTTCAAAATCTGCCATTTCAATTAACAAATGCACAACAAAAATCTTTAAATCAAATCTTATCAGACTTGAAAGCACCATACCGAATGAACCGTTTATTACAAGGCGATGTCGGTTCAGGAAAAACGGTTGTGGCAGCAATTTCGCTATATGCATCGATAACAGCGAAACGCCAGGGAGCACTTATGGTCCCAACAGAAATTTTAGCAGAACAACATTATCAGTCCTTAAAATCATTATTTAATGGTCGTGTAACAATCGCTTTATTAACGGGTTCTGTTAAGGGGAAAAAGCGAGAAGCTATTTTATCCGCCGTCCAGAACCATGACATTGATATTGTGATTGGAACCCATGCATTAATTCAGGATGATGTTGTTTTTCATAACCTAGGTTTAGCTATTATAGACGAGCAGCACCGATTTGGTGTTAAACAACGTCGATTACTAAAGGAAAAAGGGGAATTAGCAGATGTGTTATTTATGACAGCTACTCCCATCCCACGAACGTTGGCTATTACAGCATTTGGTGATATGGATGTATCTATTATTAATGAAATGCCAGCAGGGAGAAAAGAAATCGAAACATATTGGGTTAAAGAAAACATGTTGGAACATACACTTGACTTTATTCAACGTAAAATCAATCAAGGTGAGCAGGCATATCTCATCTGCCCATTAATTGAGGAGTCAGATAAACTTGATATTCAAAATGCTGTTGATCTATATCATCAGTTAAAGACATATTATCCCTCAGAAATTAAAGTCGGTTTAATGCATGGTCGTTTGCCAAGTGATGAAAAAGATGCCGTGATGAAAGCATTTGTTAAAAATGAAATCCAAGTTCTTGTATCAACGACTGTTATAGAAGTTGGTGTTAATGTTCCGAATGCAACGGTTATGGTAATTTATGATGCTGAGCGATTTGGCTTGGCCCAATTACATCAATTACGCGGACGAGTCGGTCGAGGAAGTATAGAAAGTTTTTGTATCCTTATTGCTGAGCCTAAAGGAGAAATTGGTAAAGAACGGATGCGGATTATGACAGAAACAACGGATGGATTTCAGTTAGCAGAAGAAGATTTAAAATTACGTGGTCCAGGTGATTTTTTTGGGAAGAAACAAAGTGGCTTACCAGAATTTAAAGTTGCCGATATGGTCCATGATTACCGAGCGTTAGAGACGGCCAGACAAGATGCTAATCAGCTCATTGAACATCAAATCATTTTTAAAAATCCGGAGTATAAAGCATTACTCCATTACCTAGAAAGTGAAGGCATTTTTACAAAACCACTAGACTAATTTAGACTTGCAATTTTTTCCCTGGTATTATATATTACTTTTAGTACCAAGTCATAAAAGTTTGTTTGTTGACGAATCACTAATATAAGTGAAGATAGATGTGGACGGTGCTATGATGAGAAAAACAAAAGCAGAAAGACAACGCTTATTAAAAGAAACAATCGAATATACACCATTTATTACAGATGAAGAATTAGCTAAAATTTTTGAGGTTAGTATCCAAACGATTCGGCTTGATCGCATGGAATTAAAAATACCTGAATTACGTGAACGTATTAAATCTGTTGCTAAATTACAATGGAATGAACAAGTACGTTCTCTCGCAGTAGAAGATATCGTGGGTGAAGTCGTTGATTTGGAATTGGACAAAAAAGCGATTTCAATTATGGATATCGGTCGAGAACATGTGTTTTCACAAAAAAATATTGCTCGCGGGCATCATTTGTTTGCCCAAGCGAATTCTCTAGCAGTCGCTGTCATTAATGACGAACTGGCATTAACAGCCAAGTCAAACATCCGATTTATACGTCAAGTAAAACAGGGTGAGCGTGTGGTTGCTAAAGCAATCGTAAAAAAACAAACTGATAGAGGGTTAACCATTGTACAAGTTGACAGTTTTGTTAATAATGAACAAGTCTTCACTGGGGAATTTCACATGTACCGCTCAAGAGAATTAAGAGATTAATCAAATGTTTGTTAATTTGTAATAAAAGGAGACACAAATAATGAAGTTAGCAATCGATGCTATGGGTGGTGACCACGCACCAAAAGCGATTGTAGAAGGTGCTATGGAAGCCATTAACCAAATTGAAAATCTTGAAATCACTTTAGTAGGTGATCAAGCACAAATTGAACCATTCTTAACAAATCATAACCGTATCGATATTTTACATACAACAGAAGTTATTACAGGCGATGATGAGCCTGTAAGGGCAGTGCGTCGAAAAAAGAATGCGTCGATGGTTCTCATGGCTAACGAAGTTAAAGAAAAGCGCGCAGATGCATGTGTTTCAGCGGGGAATACTGGTGCCTTAATGAGTGCTGGACTTTTTGTTGTTGGTCGGATTCCCGGAATTGATAGACCAGCATTAACTCCCACATTTCCAACGCTCGACGGTAAAGGCTTTTTAATGTTAGATGTTGGAGCAAATGTGGATGCCAAACCGAATCATCTTGTTCATTATGCAATTATGGGGTCCATTTATGCAGAAAAAGTAAGAAAGATAAATCAACCAACTGTTGGCTTATTAAATATCGGTACTGAAGATGGAAAAGGGAATGATTTAACACGACGAGCGTTTCGTAAATTACAAGAGGCTCCCATCCATTTTATTGGTAATGTTGAAGCTAGAGACTTATTAGACGGCGTAGCAGATGTTGTTGTAACAGACGGATTTAGTGGTAATATTGCATTAAAAACAATCGAAGGTACAGCCATGTCGATGTTTCGTATGTTGAAGGATGTATTTTTATCTTCCGTGAAAACAAAATTAGCTGCTGGACTTATGAAAAATGAACTAAAGCAATTAAAAGCACAACTTGATTATTCAGAATATGGTGGTGCGGGCTTATTTGGATTAAAAGCGCCTGTTATTAAAGCACATGGTTCTTCTAATTCTCGAGCAATTGTTAGTGCCATAGAACAAGCTTGTCATATGGTAGAGTATCGGGTAACAGAAACGATTCAATCAACAGTTGAACAAATGCAAGAACAGGAGGAAAACAGATGAAGACACTCGCATTTATGTTTCCGGGTCAAGGCTCACAAGCGATCGGTATGGGGCAGGAGATATATGACCAGTTCCCGACCGTTCAAGAATTGTATCATAAAGCAAATGATGTTTTAAATAAAGATTTAAAACAGATGATGTTCCATGGTCCTAAAGAGACATTAACTGAAACAGAAAATGCCCAACCTGCTCTTGTATTAGCAAGTATGGCTATTTTTGACTTGTTAAAACGAGAAGGCATAACACCCCAAGCAACAATAGGACATAGTTTAGGAGAATATAGTGCTCTCGTTGCAGCGGAATCGCTTGAATTATTTGATGCCCTTCCATTAGTTGCCACACGTGGAAAGCTGATGGAAAAAGCGGTTCCAAAAGGTGAAGGAACGATGGCTGCCGTCTTAGGACTAGACTCTGAATTAATCGAGGAAGTACTCGCAAACCTAACAGATGAAGTGGTTGATATGGCAAATTTAAATTGTCCGGGACAAATCGTTATCTCAGGTACTAAAAAAGGAATAGACATTGCTTCAACACGTTTAAAAGAAAAGGGAGCAAAGCGTGTCATCCCTCTGAATGTTAGTGGTCCATTTCATTCGCGACTAATGAAGCCGGCAAGTGAACAATTTAAAGAAGCTCTTTCACAAACGCAAATTAAAGATGCTATGATACCAGTCTATGCCAATGTGACAGCAGAACCAGTCAAAGAAAGTGAATTAATAGAATCACTCTTAATTAAACAATTGTATTCTCCTGTTCGGTTTGAAGAATCCATAAAGAACATGATTGATTCAGGTATTGATACGTTCGTTGAATTAGGTAGTGGAAAAGTGCTAAGAGGGTTAGTTCGAAAAATAAATCGCAATATCCAAACGTTTTCAATCGATGACATGGCGTCACTCCAATTGTTTATCGATTGGTATAAAAAGGAGGAGATATCATGTTAACTGATCAAGTTGCTTTGGTAACAGGTGCATCACGTGGCATTGGACGAGAGATTGCATTAGAACTCGCTCGTCATGGGGCACATGTTGCTGTCAATTATGCGGGAAGTAAGGAGAAAGCAGAATCAGTTGTACAGGAGATTGAAGCATTAGGGAGAAAAGCGATTGCGATTCAAGCTGATGTAAAAGATGAGTCAAGCGTTAAGCAAATGGTAAAAGAAGTAACCCAAACATTTAACCGATTAGATATTCTTGTCAATAATGCAGGTATTACGAAAGATAATTTAATCATGCGAATGAAAGAGGAAGACTTTGCTGATGTGATTGACACGAATCTAAAAGGTGTCTTTCTCTGTACGAAAGCAGTGACTAGACAGATGATGAAACAACGTTCTGGACGTATCATCAACATGGCTTCAATTGTAGGTGTTACAGGAAATCCTGGCCAGGCAAATTATGTTGCTGCAAAAGCTGGTGTCATCGGATTAACAAAAACAACAGCGAAAGAACTTGCTTCTCGTAATATTCTAGTCAATGCAGTTGCGCCGGGCTTTATTTCAACTGATATGACGGCTGTCTTAACAGATGAACAGAAAGAAGAAATGTTAAAAATGATTCCATTAGCCAAACTAGGTGAGCCGGAACAGGTCGCGAAAGTTGTACGCTTTTTAGCATCAGTTGATGCAAATTATATAACAGGCCAAGTGATTCATGTCGATGGTGGAATGGTGATGTAGAGATAATGTTTTTAATTGCAATGTGAGGTCATGTTAACTATGATTTATGTTGAAAGGAGGTGAAAATGATGGAGGATGTTTTTGAAAGAGTTAAGAAAATCATCGTTGACCAGCTTGAGGTTGAAGAAGAAAAGGTAACAATGGAAGCATCTTTTATTGATGACCTTGAAGCCGATTCATTAGATGTTGTTGAACTTGTTATGGAGTTAGAAGATGAATTTGATATGGAAATTGCTGATGATGAAGCTGAGAATATTCAAACGGTTGGAGATGCTGTCAACTACATAAACAGCAATCAATAAAATTGATATTAAAACTGTGGTAGAAAGTCTTGCTTTGGCGGGACTTTCTTCCTATCATTTTATTAGGAGGTGAGTCAAATGAATTTATCCCACATTGAAAAAAAACTCGGGGTTAAATTTAATAATCCTAAATTACTTAAGCAAGCATTCACACATTCATCGTATGTGAATGAGCATCGTAGAGGGAATTTTTCGGATAACGAGCGACTAGAGTTTCTAGGAGATGCTGTGCTAGAGCTAGGCGTTTCACAATATTTATTTCGCTCGATGAGTGATAAACCAGAAGGAGAAATGACAAAGCTAAGAGCTACAATCGTTTGTGAAGCATCACTTGAACGTTATGCAAGAAAACTTAACATCGGAAAATACCTATTATTAGGTAGAGGGGAAGAGCAGACCGGGGGAAGAGAACGCTCTGCCATTTTAGCTGATGCATTTGAAGCCTTTTTAGGAGCTCTTTATTTGGACCAAGGCTATTCGTCAACAATACAATTTTTAGAGACGCATGTTTTTCCTGATATCTCAACAGGTGCTTTTTCGCATGTGATGGATTATAAGAGTCAATTGCAAGAAGTCGTCCAACAACATAAAAACCATTCCATTTATTATCGTATTACAGATGAAATCGGGCCGTCACACCATAAACAATTTATTGCTGAAGTGAAGATCAATGGTAAAGTTAAGGGGAAGGGCAAAGGTAGAACGAAGAAAGAAGCTGAACAATTTGCTGCTAAACAAGCATTGGAAAAGTTACAAACTATTATCCCGTAATATGAAAAAGACTTCCTAGACCCGAAATAACACGGTCTAGGCTTTGTCTTTTTATTTTTACTATACTCTTACTTTTCGTAATTCGTCTAGGAAAGCTTGTGCTTCTAGGGCAGTTAAATTTCCTTTTTGTTTAATCATATCGTACATCGCTTTAATGTCGCTATATTTTTCAAGATTATAGTCTTCAGGATCAAGTAGGCCCCGATTTGCTATATTCAAATATTGGCCAAGTTCAGTTAATATGGTTTTTAAATTTTCTAATGATGGCTGTTCTAAATTCAATCAAATCACCTCGTCAATTCCTTGTCATTTTTATAAAGGATTTCATCCCCTAATATACCTTATGATAAAATAAGTACAGTTAAAAGCCAAGCCTTGTCCATTATAATCATTTGTTAAGATACATGTTAAGGAGAATAATTATGCATTTAAAAAGGTTGGAAAGTGTCGGTTTTAAGTCATTTGCTGAAAGAATTAAAGTAGATTTTGTACCAGGTATGACTGCTATTGTAGGTCCTAATGGAAGCGGTAAGAGCAATATAACAGATGCGATTCGCTGGGTGTTGGGAGAACAATCAGCTAAATCACTTCGTGGATCGAAAATGGAAGATATTATTTTTCAGGGAAGTGATACACGAAATAAATTAAATGTCGCTGAAGTAACCTTAGTTCTTGATAATAGTGATGGAACATTGCCCCTTGATTATGAAGAAGTAAGTGTTACTAGAAGAGTATATCGTTCGGGAGAAAGTGAGTTTTATATTAATAAACAGGCTTGCCGTTTAAAAGATATAATCGACTTATTTATGGATTCTGGATTGGGAAAAGAAGCATTTTCTATCATTAGTCAAGGACGAGTAGAAGAAATCCTCAGTTCAAAAGCTGAAGAACGCCGGGTCATTTTCGAGGAGGCAGCAGGTGTTTTAAAATATAAACAGCGAAAAAAGCAAGCAGAATTTAAACTTGCTGAGACAGCTGAAAATCTACATCGGGTTGAAGATATTATTTATGAAATAGAACAACAATTAGATCCGTTAAAAGAACAAGCAGAAACAGCAAAGGAATATAAAAGATTACGAGAAAAATTGAAACAACATGATATTTCACTACTTGTAACAGAAATTGATCATCTCCACCGTTCATGGAAACAGTTAAAGGCAAAATTTGAACATGATGAAACAGAAGAACTTCGACTTAAAACATATATCCAAAAAAATGAAGCTCTTATTTTAGAAAAACGCCATGCTATTAAACACTTAGATGGGGAGATTGAACAGCACCAAGCTGAGCTTCTTGAAATCACCCAAAAACTAGAACAAGCTGAAGGGCAGAAAAAGGTGCTTCACGAACGTCATAAACATGTTGCCGAAAATAAAGAGAAATTGATCATACAACAAAATGAAATAAATGAGCGCTGTAATGAACTAAAAATTCGCCTGGACCAAGAGGATAAAACACTACAAGGGCTTAAAGCGGAAAGAAATGAAATCAAAGTAAATGTTCGTGAGTTAGAAACGAAGCTATCCTATGATATTGAGGAGATCGAAAGCGAACTTGAACAGTTAAAAGCAGAATACATCGAATACCTAAATCGTCGGGCAGCAGATAGTAACGAAAAGCAATCAATTGAACAACAATTATCACAAATGGAAGTAAAAACAGGTAAATTAACTGAACGTAAATCATCGTTGGACCGTGTCTATAACCAACTAATTTTAAATAAGAAAACAGCCCAGCAAAATTTAACTCAATTACAAAAAGTTTATCAAGAAAACGAACAGAAACATCAGCGCTTAAAAAATGACATGCAAAAATTGACGCAAAACGTACAAGTAGCAAATGAAAAATTAATTCAAGGGGATCGTTACATCGATAAATTGAATTCAAAAAAAGAAATGCTAGAAGAAATGAAGAACGATTTTCAAGGTTTTTATCATGGTGCCAAATCTGTTTTACAAGCATGGAAAAAAGGCAATTTAAAGGAGATACATGGACCTGTTATTGATTTAATTTCAATTCCTCAACAATACACGTATGCAATTGAAACGATATTAGGTGGTCAAGCACAACATATTGTAACGACAGATGATATAGCTGCTAGAGGAGCGATTCAATGGTTAAAGGAAACAAATAATGGGCGGGCGACATTTTTACCGTTACAATCGATTCAAGAACGGTTTATTCCGAATCATCTCCGCCAGTTAGCAGAAGCTCATTCAGGCTATATCGGCATCGCTTCAGAACTTGTCCAGACGACAGAGCCTTTTCAAAAAATCATTGGACACTTAATGGGTCATGTGATTGTCGCAAGGACATTGAAAGATGCCAACGATATAAATCGGCTAACTGAACGTAGGTTTCGTATTGTGACCTTGGATGGGGACGTTGTATTTCCAGGGGGCTCTATGTCTGGGGGAGCTAAGCGGAAACAGTCACAATCACTTTTTACAAGAGATAGAGAGATTACACAATTAGCACATCAATTAACAGAGTTTAAAGAGAAACGAACTCAATTTGTTAACCAATTAGAAGAAAAACGCGAAACACTCACCCATCTAAAGGAAAGGGTACAAACACTTGAAAAGGGTTTGTATTCAGATTATCAACAAGTGCAAGAGGCTCACACTAAAGTGAAACAATTGGAAACAAAATTACTTACGACTGAGGAAAGCTTACATGTTTTTCAACTTGAACTTGATCAATCAACTGCCGATAGAGAGAATTTACAAAAACGAGCTGAAGAAATAACCGAACAGCTTCAGGAAACAAATGGAAAACTTAAATTGATCCATTCCCAGATTGATCAGTTAACTAAAGAAAAAGATTCTTTCTATGAAAATCAGGAAGAATTAAAACAAGCCTATCAAAAAGCGCGCATATTATTAGCTGAAAAAGAAGAACGGACAAAAAATCAATTTGCACAAACTCAATCAATAAAAGAACAGCTAGAAGCCTATGAACAGCAGTACGAAAAAACAAAATTTGAATTAAATAGCTTAACAAAAGCGAGCGAGTTGCAGCAATCTGAATCAAATCTTGTAACGACTATTAAACAACTAACCGAAAATAAAGGTCGTTTAATAAATGTATTACAAACAAAGCGAACACATCGCATGGAAGAAACAACACAAATTCAAGATCAAGAACGTGAATTAAAGGAAGAAGAGAAGCTATTAGAAAATCTTTCAAAGCAAGTGACAGAACATAAAGTCCAGTTAAACCGCTTAGATGTCGCTTTAGAAAACAGATTAAGTCACTTAGAAACTGAATATATCATTACCTTTGACAAAGCTCGTGAACTATATGGTCAATTAGAAGATGTCGAAGCTGGTAAACGTAAAGTCGACCAGATCAAAGCGCACATAAACCAATTAGGAACAGTAAATCTCGGTGCAATAGATGAATTTGAACGCATTCGAGAGCGGTATGATTTTTTGACAACACAACAAAAGGACCTGGTCGAAGCAAAACAAACATTGTATGATGTTATAGAGGAAATGGATACAGAAATGAAACGGTTATTTGATGAAACCTTTTCTCAAATAAGAGCGGAATTCAGTGTTGTATTTAAACAATTATTCGGTGGCGGACGTGCTGAACTTCAATTAACCGATCCTAAAAATCTATTAGACACAGGTGTAGACATTATTGCCCAGCCACCAGGCAAAAAATTACAAAACCTAGGGCTATTATCCGGTGGTGAGCGGGCACTGACCGCCATCGCTCTATTATTCGCTATTTTACGTGTTCGCCCGGTTCCATTTTGTGTCTTAGATGAAGTAGAAGCTGCATTAGATGAAGCGAATGTTGTGCGTTTTGCGAAATATGTTAAACAACATAGTCACGAAACACAATTCATTGTTATTACACACCGTAAAGGTACGATGGAAGAGGCTGATGTTCTATATGGTGTCACAATGCAAGAATCAGGTGTGTCGCGTTTTGTCTCCGTTCGCCTTGAAGAATCTGAGGAATTTATTAAAGTTTAAGAAAGGATGATTGTACAATGAGTTTTTTTAAGAAATTAAAAGATAAGTTTACGGGAAAGGAAACAGAAAAGGTATCAAAAAAATATAAAAAAGGAATGGAAAAAACGCGGCAAACTTTTTCCGGACGTATTAATGATCTTATTGCCCGTTACCGTAAAGTCGATGAAGATTTCTTTGAAGAGTTAGAAGAAGTGTTAATAACAGCAGATGTCGGTGTTATGACCGTTATGGATCTTGTTGATGAGTTGAAAATGGAAGTAAAACGTAGAAATATAAAAGAGCCCGAAGAAGTCAAATCAGTTATTTCAGAGAAGCTTGTTGATATTTATTATGGTGATGATGCAGATGAGGTTATTGAACAACTCCAACTTTCAGACGAAGGCCTATCTGTTTTATTAGTCGTGGGAGTTAATGGGGTTGGAAAGACGACATCGATTGGAAAATTAGCCCATCGCTTGAAACAAGAAGGAAAGCATGTTGTTTTAGCTGCTGGTGATACATTCCGTGCTGGGGCAATTGAACAATTAGAAGAATGGGGTAAACGAGCAGACGTAGAAGTAATTAAACAGAGAGAAGGAAGCGATCCTGCTGCTGTTATCTTTGATGGTATTCAAGCCGCTAAGTCACGAAATGCGGATGTCTTAATTTGTGATACAGCCGGTCGCTTACAGAATAAAGTGAATTTAATGAACGAGCTATCTAAGGTAAAGCGAGTTATCGAACGTGAGGTTCCAGGTGCTCCACATGAAGTACTATTAGCACTCGATGCGACAACTGGACAGAATGCTCTTAGTCAAGCTAAAACATTTAGTGACGCAACAGATGTAACAGGGATTATATTAACAAAGCTTGACGGAACAGCAAAAGGGGGTATTGTATTAGCTATTCGTCATGAGCTCAATATTCCTGTGAAATTTGTTGGCTTAGGTGAACAAATGGAGGATTTACAAGTTTTTGATCCTCATGCGTTTGTATTTGGATTATTTGCTGATATGGTTGAAGAAGAGGAAGATGAATCAAACGAATGAGCAAGACTTGACAAGATATCTTCTTTATAGCTATTATTATGTAAAGGATTTTCACTTAACAAGGAATGAGTGATATGTTAGAACGAACGACACGTATTAATTTTTTGTTTGACTTTTATCATCCGCTTTTAACTGATAAACAACGAATATATTTACAAATGTACTATTTAGAAGACTATTCGCTCGGTGAAATATCCGAAATACATGGGGTTTCTCGTCAAGCCATATACGATAATATTAAACGAACTGAAAAAATGTTGGAAACTTATGAACAAAAACTTCGCTTATATGAAAAATTCCAAAAGCGAAGCCGCTTACTCCAAGAACTCGAAACAGTTGTACATGAGAAAGATATTGTTGGAGCACGTGAGTTATTGAAACAAATAAAAGATTTAGGTTAGGAGGGCATTTTATGGCATTTGAGGGATTGGCTGAACGATTACAAGATACGATAAAAAAAATTACTGGTAAAGGGAAAGTATCTGAACAAGATGTTAAAGAGATGACACGTGAAGTTCGGCTTGCTTTATTAGAAGCAGACGTGAACTTTAAAGTCGTTAAAGATTTAATTAATCGTATTAAAGAACGTGCTGTTGGTCAAGAAGTTATGGAGAGTTTAACTCCCGGACAACAAGTTATTAAAGTTGTGAAAGAAGAATTAACAGAATTAATGGGGGGCGAACAAAGTAAAATCGCTGTGGCTGATCGACCACCTACTGTTATCATGATGGTCGGTCTACAAGGTGCAGGTAAAACGACGACTTCAGGTAAATTGGCTAATTTGTTAAGAAAGAAATACAATCGCAATCCAATGCTTGTTGCCTGTGACGTCTACCGTCCAGCTGCCATTGACCAATTACAGACATTAGGTAAACAGTTGGATATGCCTGTTTTTTCAATGGGAACAGACGCCAACCCAGTCGATATTGCAACGAAAGCGATTGAAGAGGCAAAAGAACAACATCGCGATTACGTTATTATTGATACGGCAGGACGTTTACATGTTGACGAAAATTTAATGGATGAACTCATCGATATTAAAGGGCAAGTTAATCCTGATGAAATATTCCTCGTTGTTGATGCAATGACTGGACAAGATGCGGTTAATGTTGCGGAAAGCTTTGATGAAACATTAGATATTACAGGTGTTGTTTTAACGAAATTAGACGGAGATACACGTGGGGGGGCAGCCCTTTCTATTAAAGCTGTTACTGGTAAACCGATTAAGTTTGCTGGTATGGGTGAGAAATTAGATCAATTAGAGCCTTTCCATCCAGATCGCATGGCCTCTCGGATTTTAGGAATGGGTGATGTCCTGACATTAATTGAAAAGGCCCAGACAACGGTTGATGAAAAACAAGCACGTGAGCTTGAAGAAAAAATGCGTACCATGTCGTTTACATTTGATGACTTTTTAGAGCAAATGGGTCAAGTGAAAAAAATGGGCCCATTAGAAGATTTATTAACGATGATTCCTGGTATGAATAAAATGAAAGGTCTAAAAAATGTACAAATCGATGAAAAACAGCTCGATCATGTCGAAGCGATTGTTTATTCGATGACGAAAGAAGAACGTCAACAACCAGAAATTATGAATGCAAGCCGGAAGAAACGGATTGCAAAAGGGTCTGGTACTACCGTTTCACAAGTCAACCGTCTGCTTAAACAATTTAATGAAATGAAGAAAATGATGAAGCAAATGACGAATATGCAAAAAGGCAAAAAAGGCAAAGGATTTAAATTTCCTTTCATGTAATGTAAAAACACTTTACAGCCTCTGATATTTCTGATACAATTTAAAACTGTGAAAACCAAATCAAGGAGGTGGCTAAATCATGGCAGTAAAAATTCGCATGAAACGTATGGGTGCAAAACGTAACCCGTTTTATCGTATCGTTGTAGCCGATTCACGCTCACCACGTGATGGTCGCTCCATCGAACAGATTGGAACGTACAATCCTGTTAGTGAACCAGTTGAAGTAAAGATTGACGAAGATAAAGCTTTACAATGGCTTATGAATGGTGCACAACCGAGTGATACTGTTCGTAATCTTTTCTCTAAGCAAGGCATCATGAAAAAATTCCACGATCAAAAAAATCAAAAATAAGAGTGTGATATCATGAAAGCCCTGATTGAAACGATTGTTACGCCTTTAGTTGATTATCCAGAACATATTTCTGTGACAAAATCGGAAGAAGATCGGAAAATCGTTTATCATCTAACAGTCAATGAAAAAGATGTTGGGAAAGTCATTGGTAAAAATGGTCGCATAGCTAAAGCCATTCGTACGCTTGTCTATGCGAATAAAACCAATACGAACAAACGCATTTATCTTGATATTATGTAAGGGAGAGGGAAGATTCCCTTTCCCTTTTTAATATCATATTTTGTGTAAAAGGGGCTGCGTATAGTGAAGATTATTAAGAAAGTCCAAGTTAAACAAATTGTCACCGAAAGGAGTAAAAAGAAATTACAAGATCGGTTTCACCACCATAAAATGCGACTTGAACAAGAGTGCCAACAACTCCTATTTGAACAGCGTAAACTAGAGAATAAAGCGATCTTATCTAAAAGGGAAATCAATGAACGATTTCACCAAGAAATATCCAATCGTAAAGAAAAGATGAAATTAATTGACTTTAAACTTGAACAATTAAAGATGATCGAAATCGGTAGTGAAATCATTGAAAATGAAGTTGAAGCTCTTGTTGAAGTAAAAGAAGGAACGCATTGGGAAGAGTTTATGAAAGAACAAGCGATTGTTTTAAAAGATGATATCGTCATACGAATTGATAAGTAGTGGGTGAATAATATATGGATAAACAATTCTTCGTAGTCGGTGAAATTATTAATACTCATGGAATAAAAGGTGAATTAAAAGTCGTTAAAATCTCTGATAAAGATAATCGATTTAACCCTGGGACACAATTATATCTATATCCTAAAGAAAGCCCTGTTTTAGAGGTGACAATTGAACAACAACGCCTTCACCGGAACTACCATTTACTTAAATTTGCTGGGTTTAATCATATTAGTGAAGTCGAACCCTTTAAAGGTGGGCTATTAAAAATCTCTGCAGATCAAATGGAAGAACTAGAAGAAGGAGCGTACTATTATCACGATATTATCGGTTGTGATGTATTCACATTAACACAAGAAAAAATCGGATCAGTCACAGATATAATAGCAACAGGGGCTAACGATGTATGGGTTGTTAAAGGTACAAATCAGCGGGAAATTCTCATTCCTTATATAGATGATGTTGTTAAGACAGTGAATATTACAGAGAAAAAAATAGAGATTGATCCAATGGAAGGATTGTTAGAGTAATGCATATTGATATATTAACGTTATTTCCTGATATGTTTACAGGTGTGTTTCAATCCTCTATACTACAGAAAGCATTAGAAAATAATAAGTTTACGTATAATCTAGTTAATTTTCGGGATTATACGGAAGACAAGCACCATAAAGTAGATGATTATCCATATGGTGGTGGGGCTGGTATGGTGCTAACACCACAGCCGATTTTTGATGCTGTTAAAGCACAAACAGCAAAAACAAACACTAAACCTCGTATCATCCTCATGTGTCCACAAGGTGAAACATATACACAGGAAAAAGCTGAAGAGCTTGCACAAGAAGACCATTTACTAATTATTTGTGGTCATTATGAAGGTTATGATGAGCGTATTAGAGAACATCTTGTTACTGATGAAATATCGATTGGTGATTATGTCTTAACTGGTGGGGAACTTGGGGCAATGGTTGTGATTGATAGTGTCGCTCGATTATTGCCTGGCGTTTTAGGAAATAAACAATCAGCAACTGAAGATTCTTTTTCAACAGGATTATTAGAACATCCACACTATACACGCCCTGCTAATTTTCGTGGAATGAAAGTCCCTGAAGTTTTACTATCGGGTCATCATGAGAAAATTGCAACATGGCGGAGAGAACAATCACTAAAACGCACATGCGAAAGAAGACCAGACTTATTAAAGGATGTTCCATTAACTGACGCAGATAAACAATTTTTAAATAAAATAATAAACAAGTAATTTGTAGTTGAATTCACTGATATGATATGGTATATTAATTTGTGTGCTTGAGTTCAATACTCAAGTCGAAAAACGATGTTCCGCTGTTCCTTAGTGAATGATGAACATTTGGTTTGGAAGGAGTGAAGCAGGATGCAACAATTAATTCAAGAGATTACGAAAGAACAACTTCGTACAGATCATCCTGATTTCCGTGCTGGAGATACAGTTAAAGTGCATGTTAAAGTCGTTGAAGGAAGCCGTGAGCGTATTCAGGTATTCGAAGGCGTTGTAATTAAACGTCAAAACGGCGGGATTAGTGAGACATTCACTGTAAGAAAGATTTCATACGGTGTAGGTGTTGAACGTACATTCCCATTACATTCACCACGCGTTGATAAAATTGATGTTGTACGTCGGGGAACTGTTCGCCGTGCGAAACTTTACTATCTACGTAATTTACGTGGTAAGGCTGCACGTATTAAAGAACGCCTTTCATAAATGGCGAAGCTTTTTTGAACAGACCAAGTATAACAACGAGGTACAAAGAGGAGCTTAGCATCATTGCAGGCTCTTTTTTTGTATCTGAAATATAAAAATGGCAATAAATAGTTGAAATCATGTGACTTAGTAGACTACAATATGATTGTAGGGAGTGTACTTGTCGGAGGTAAATTCATGAAAAAACAAAAGAGTGACTGGTTTGACTGGATTAAAGCTTTATTAATAGCTGTAGCGGTTGCTTTTGTCATCCGCACCTTTTTTTTCATTCCGATTATTGTTGATGGACCGTCGATGTTACCGACGTTACATGATCGCGATCAAATGATTGTCAATAAATTTTCCTATCGGATTAAAGAACCGGAGCGATTTGATATAGTCGTTTTCCACGCATCTGATAAAAAAGACTTCATTAAACGCGTCATCGGTTTACCTGGTGAACATGTTGCTGTCATAGATAATGTCTTATATATTGATCATGAACCTGTTGAAGAACCGTTTTTAACCGAATTAAAGGAAAATATGAAACCATATCAAATTCTTACAGAGGATTTTCGGTTAGAAGATCTACCTGGTGCCTATGATGTCATACCTGAACATCAAGTGCTTGTCCTCGGTGATAACCGTGGTAATTCTGTGGATAGTCGATCAATTGGACTCATATCAATGGATCAAATTGTCGGTAAAACAAGCCTTATTTACTGGCCAATGGATCGTATGCAAATTGTTGGAAAGTAGGAATAGATATGACGATACAATGGTTTCCTGGCCATATGGCTAAAGCGAAAAGAGAAGTACAAGAAAAATTAAAATTAGTTGATTTTGTGATGGAATTGGTAGATGCACGTGCACCACAATCATCGCAAAACCCATTATTACGCGATATATTACAGGAAAAGCCAAAAATGGTTATACTAATGAAGAAAGACTTAGCAGATGATCAACAAACAAAAAAATGGCTTCATTATTTCTCTAGTAAACATACACCAGCTGTAGCAATTAATGTTAACCATAAGCCAGATATCCAAAAAGTAATCGAGCTAGCCAAATCATTAGGACAAAAAAACTTGGAAAAATTGCAAAAGCGTGGAGTACAAACGAGACCAGCCCGTGCTATGATTATTGGAATTCCTAATGTAGGGAAGTCGACATTAATTAACCGGCTTGCTAATAAAAAGATTGCTAAAACTGGAGATCGCCCTGGTATAACCAAACACCAAACCTGGATTAAAGTTAAAAGCGATTTTGAACTGCTAGACACACCGGGAATACTATGGCCAAAGTTTGAGGATCAAACAGTCGGCTATCGTTTAGCTGCTATTGGAACAATAAAAGATCATCTATTATCATTACAAGATATAGCTGCTTTTGTTATGACATATTTACAAGATCAGTACCCTTCATTGATTAAACAACGTTATGGAATTGATGCTGATATGGAAGATATGTGGGATGTATTTGAGAGAATAGGGAAAAAGCAAGGTGCCCTAGAGAGCGGTGGCCATGTCAATTTTGACCGGGTAGCTGAAATTGTTTTGAATGATTTAAGAACGGGTCGAATCGGTAAGATAACATTTGAACAAGCAGAATAATAGGCATTTATCTTCGGATGGATGTCTTTTTTAGTTTAAACAAAGCCATTGTAAACCGATATAATGAAAGAGGAGAAACATGAACATGAAAAAGCAAACAATAGCAGAAATTAAGTCATTATTATCTGAAGAAAAGGTCGATCATGAATTTCTTAATGTATTAAAACATGATGAACGAAAAGGTGTACAAAAGCTTTTACAATCATATCGTCGCCAACATCAAAAAAAAATTGAATTAAAAAGGCGCTTTGAATACATGTCACATTTTGAAAAAAAATGTCGGAAAGCTGGCTATCATCTGATTGCAGGAATTGATGAAGCAGGGCGGGGACCATTGGCAGGTCCGGTTGTTGCGGCTGCGGTTATTTTACCGGTAGAGTTTGAATTACTTGGGCTTAATGACTCGAAACAATTATCAGAAGCAAAGCGATTAGACTATGATACATATATTAAAGAAAATGCGATTGCTTACGGTATTGGTATAGTACATCAAGATCAAATAGATGAGCTAAACATTTTGGGAGCAACTAAACTCGCCATGAAACGGGCTTTACACGCATTAACACCAGAAGCTGATTATGTTTTAATTGATGCTGTCTCGCTGTCACATTTACCTATCCCGTTTCGAGCTATTAATAAAGGTGATGAACAGAGCATCTCAATTGCCGCAGCGAGTATTCTAGCTAAAGTGACTCGAGACAAATGGATGAGTAAAATTCATCAAGAATATCCGATGTATGATTTCGCATCAAATATGGGGTATGGTACAAAGCACCATTTAAATGCATTGGAAAGGTATGGGATTTCACCCTATCACCGGAAGTCCTTCGCCCCAGTTAAAAAATATTTAAAAGTCTAATCGTTCAAAAGGAGAGGCTAGAAGATGAGTATAAATGAAATAAAACAATTGACTCATCCATATCACTTAACATCACAAAGAACACAGTTAAAAAAAGGTGATATCATACGTGGGAAAATTCTTCAATTAATGCCTAATCAAACCGCTAAAATACAAATCGGATCACAGCACGTGACAGCCCGACTTGAAGCCCCACTTGTGAGTGGTGAGCGATATTTTTTTCAAGTTGAACAAACGAGCCACCCTTTCCATCTAAAAGTGATGCAGATGCAAGAACAAAGTGAAACAACAAAATCAGTTCAAGAATTGTTACGTCAAATAGACCTTACTCCTACAAAGGAGATCGTCCACTTAACGAATTTTTTGATAAAGTCACAAATACCAATACAAAAACAAATGATTACGATAGCTAGTCAATTGTTAGCTCAATCAACAAACAAACCACTAACAATGGATATTATAAAACAGATGATCGCTAGACACATCCCAATGAAGCCGTCTATCTTCAAAGCATTACAATCAAATGCCTTGTATCATATAGATGATTTGATTAAATCAGTTATCAATCAGCCTAAACATTCTCTTATACCAATTGAAGAGGGATTGGTCACAACGTTAAAATATTTAACAGAACGCCCCGTTACTGGACTCGAATTGCTGATTGATCAAATAAAGACAGATATTAGAACAAACGACAAGCATGTCTTCCAGCTATTTAAAGCACTAGGTGTCATAAATAAAGAAACGAGCTTTCAAAAGTGGCTAATAGAGTGGACGCGTTTCTTTTCTAAAGAGAAACCTTTATCTCACATTCCATTTTCATTGAAAGATGGGAAAATATTTCCCAAATTTGATTTAATCGTTCAACATAAGGGTGATATACAACAAACGTTTCAACAAATCATCCAGTCAGATACATCAATTGATAGAATATCACCACCACTTCCTAAGATTATCCAAACACTATGGACGAATATACATAAATTTTCATCTAGTAAACAAGAACTACAGTCAATATTACATATGCTAACTCATGATGCTGTATATGATCGATTAAAGGTAATGACACAAATATATAAAGCCAGCAACACCTTTCATTCATCCTCTCTCAAAAGTCGCTTTCTTACCCATGTTAATCAAACAATTGATGAACTCGGATTAGCTTATGAGCATCAATTAATCTCATCGGGGCGAATGAATAGTCAGACAGTAAAAGGACTACTTTTACAAATCATAGAGAGCGGCATAGGCAATAAAGAGCTATATCAACAACTATTAAACGTAATGAACGGGACACAAATATTATCACTACATGAAACGAATCAAATGGTCAATGTTTCGCTTCAATTACCAGCTGAAAAACTTGGCCTCACTGGATCGATGAAGGTTGATATATCGGGTAAGAAAAAAGCGGATGGAAAGCTTGATGAAGAATTTTGCCGGGTTTTATTTTACCTTAATTTAACATCGCTACATATGACTGTGATCGATATGTTTGTCCAAAAACGAACCATTTCTTTAACAGTTTACAATGATAATACACTGATTTCAAAAATAGCACCGTCCTTTGAAGGAAAACTAAAAGTTGCTTTAAATGAAATAGATTATCACCTGTCTAATATTGCATATAAACGATTTAACGACGGTAATCAGAAAGAAAATAAGAACACGCCATTAAATATCTTTTCAGAAAACTTAAAAGGGGTGGATTATCGTATATGAGTCATAAAAGAAAAAAAGCAGCAGCACTTTCATACAAACAGGAACTAGCAATAGCTCCAATTGTATCAGCTAAAGGAAAAGGCATCGTAGCGGACAATATCATTAAAAAAGCAAAGGAAAACAATGTTCCTATTATCGAGGATGCTTCACTTGTTGAAATATTATCTGAAATAAATATCAATGAGACGATTCCTCCGACGTTATTTGAAGCGGTTGCAGAGGTGTTTGCATTTATTTATCAAGTAGATCAAGAGGCTAAGCAACCAAAAGATGAATGAATGGATCGTACTTTTAAAAGAATTATGTCGCTTTTTAGCTCATATTCTTGTTTATTATACAATTATTTACTACAATAGAGGTGCAGTGAATAGATTGGAGGCTATAAGATGAACATTCATGAGTATCAAGCAAAAGAAATCTTACGAAACTATGGCGTAGTAGTTCCAAACGGTTATGTTGCGTATTCTGTCGATGAAGCAGTAGAAGTCGCAAACAAGCTCGACAGCTCTGTAACCGTTGTCAAAGCCCAAATCCATGCGGGTGGACGTGGAAAAGCAGGCGGTGTTAAAGTCGCAAAAAGCATCGATGAGGTGCGTACATATGCAGATGAGATACTAGGTAAAGTATTAGTGACGCCGCAAACCGGTCCTGAAGGTAGAGAAGTAAAACGGTTATACATTGAAGAAGGATGCGATATTAAAAAAGAATATTATGTTGGTATCGTATTAGACCGTGCAACATCACGTGTTGTATTAATGGCATCTGAAGAAGGCGGTATGGATATTGAAGAAGTTGCCGCAAAAACGCCTGAAAAGATTTTCAAGGAGACGATTGATCCTGTTGTAGGATTAATGCCATATCAAGCAAGAAGACTTGCTTTCAATATTAACATTCCTGAAGAATCGATTTCAAAAGCAGTTAAATTTATGATGGGTCTTTATAACGCTTATATTGATAAAGATTGCTCAATCGCTGAGATCAATCCACTTGTAGTAACAGGGGACGGGGATGTATTAGCACTTGATGCTAAAATGAACTTTGATGATAATGCGTTATTCCGTCACAAAGATGTTCTTGAATTACGTGATTTAGATGAAGAAGATGAAAAAGAAATTGAAGCTTCAAAATATGATTTAAGTTATATCGCATTAGACGGTAATATTGGTTGTATGGTTAATGGAGCAGGTTTAGCCATGGCAACGATGGATATTATCAAACATTATGGTGGCGATCCAGCTAACTTCTTAGATGTAGGTGGCGGTGCTACAGCAGAAAAAGTAACCGAAGCATTCAAAATTATTTTATCTGATTCGAATGTAAAGGGAATCTTTGTCAACATTTTTGGTGGAATTATGAAATGTGACATTATTGCTGAAGGTGTTGTGCAAGCAACTAGAGAAGTTGGCCTAGAGATTCCATTAGTTGTTCGCTTAGAAGGAACAAATGTTGAGTTAGGTAAGAAAATTTTAAATGAATCAGGTTTAAATATTACTTCTGCAGACTCTATGGCAGATGGTGCAGAAAAAATCGTATCAATGTTAAAATAGATTGAGTAAATTTTTGTGTTCAAGGAAAGGACGGTTAAACCATGAGTGTATACGTAAATAAAGATTCCAAAGTCATTGTTCAAGGAATTACTGGAAGTACAGCAAGATTCCATACGAAGCAAATGCTAGAGTACGGAACAAAGATTGTTGGTGGCGTGACACCTAAAAAAGGTGGTACAGAAGTTGAGGGTGTTCCTGTATTTAATACAGTTCAACAAGCAGTTGAAAAAACAGGTGCAACTGTCTCAGTTATCTATGTACCGGCTCCCTTTGCAGCAGATGCAATTATTGAAGCTGTCGATGCAGAACTTGATTTAGTTATCTGTATTACAGAACATATCCCAGTTTTAGATATGGTTAAAGTTAAGCGATATATGGAAGGTAAAAAGACTCGACTAATCGGTCCAAACTGCCCAGGTGTCATTTCGGCTGATGAATGTAAAGTTGGTATTATGCCAGGATACATTCATAAAAAGGGTCATATCGGTGTCGTTTCACGTTCTGGCACATTGACATATGAAGCCGTTCACCAACTATCACAAGCTGGTTATGGTCAAACATCTGCAGTTGGTATTGGTGGGGACCCAGTTAATGGAACAAATTTTATTGACGTTCTAGAAGCGTTTAATAATGACCCTGAGACAGAAGCTGTTGTAATGATCGGTGAAATTGGTGGAACAGCTGAGGAAGAAGCTGCACGTTGGGTAAAAGAAAACATGACGAAACCTGTTGTCGGTTTTATTGGTGGTGTAACAGCACCTCCTGGTAAACGTATGGGCCATGCTGGTGCCATTATCTCAGGTGGACAAGGTACTGCCCAAGAGAAAATTCGTGTTATGAATGAATGTGGTATTAAAGTAGCAGAAACACCAGCTGTCATTGGTGAAACAATGATTAAAGTTTTAAAAGAAACAGGGCTAGCTGAAAAATGTAAAACACATTAATATTTATGGATAAAGGAATCTGAGAAATCATGCAGATTCCTTTATCTAATATAAAGGAAGTGATGAATGGTTGATTAATAAAAGACGTTATCGTTTGTTATTTTTATACTATTGTGGCATATCAAGGCAAATGATTAAGCGAATTCTTCAACATGACCCTACAATGTCCCTCATCTACTATTTAACACCTTCGGAAATGCATCAATTATTATCAATATCAATGGAGAAAGCAGTAAGGCTTTATAAACAGTTACATCAACGAAATATTGTAAAACAGATTTTTTCAGACGAGAAAGAATTTCATATTTTAACGATATTTGATGATAAATATCCAACCCAATTAAGAGAAATTCCTGACCCACCCCTGGTATTATTTGCGATTGGCAATTTAAATCTCCTAAGAAATCATCGAACCATTAGTGTCATCGGTACAAGACACCCTTCTGAGGAAGCGCATCAAAAAATAGATCATATTGTAAGACCGTTAATATTAAATGGCTGGGTGATTGTCAGTGGTATGGCCATTGGAATAGACAGTATGGCACATATTGCTACATTAACGGAAAAAGGAAAGACAATAGCAGTGCTTGGTAGTGGTCTAAATCATATCTATCCAAAGCGCAACCAAACACTTTTTCACTCAATCGCTAAACATGGATTAGTAGTAACAGAATATTTACCAGAAACACAACCAAAACCTTATCAATTTCCGGAAAGGAATCGCATCATAAGTGGTTTAAGTTATGCAACTTTAGTAATAGAAGCAAAAGAAAAAAGTGGGACATTAATTACGGTTGATCAAGCGTTAGATCAGGGAAGAGAGGTCTATGCAGTTCCGGGCTCTCCTCATTTACCTGAAACAATCGGCTGTCATAAAATGATTCAAGAGGGTGCTAAACTTGTAAAAGACGTATCAGATATCGATATGGATTGGGAAGAATTTGGAAGGGAATGGTTGCAACCGTAACGATATTATTGCAAAATGGATATGGACTTGTTTGACAAAAGTGATATAAATATATATATTAGTGAAGATTTCAATACACAATTAATTATACAGAGATGAATATGAATTTATTTATATGAATGTTTTTGTTATAGGCAGTACTGTCTTATTCTAGGAGGAATAACATGTCAGAATATCTTGTGATTGTAGAATCCCCAGCAAAGGCAAAAACAATCGAACGCTATTTAGGAAAGAAATACACGGTTAAGGCGTCGATGGGGCATGTCCGCGACCTACCTAAAAGTCAAATGGGTGTTGATGCGGACAACAATTATCAACCGAAGTATATTACGATACGAGGAAAAGGTAGTATTTTAAAAGAATTAAAATCATCAGCTAAGAAAGCAAAAAAAGTCTATTTGGCAGCGGACCCTGATCGTGAAGGTGAAGCAATTGCTTGGCATTTAGCACATGCACTAAAAATTGATGAAGAATCTGAATGTCGTGTTGTTTTTAATGAGATTACTAAAGATGCAATTAAAGAATCTTTTAAACATCCACGTACGATTAATATGGATTTAGTAGATGCTCAACAAGCGAGACGAATATTAGACCGACTTGTTGGTTATAATATCAGTCCGTTATTGTGGAAGAAAGTTAAAAAGGGCTTAAGTGCGGGTCGTGTACAGTCCGTTGCCTTAAAGATGATCATCGAACGTGAGAATGAAATAAAAAACTTCAAACCAGAGGAATATTGGTCCATTACCGCTAATTTTGAAAAAGACAAGGAAATGTTTGAAGGATCCTTTTATGGGATTAAAGGAAAGAAAAAAGAGCTCGCAAATGAAGAAGATGTCCAACACATTTTAAGCCGATTAACTGGTAAACAATTTGCCATTGAAAAAGTTAATAAACGTGAAAGACGTCGACATCCAGCAAAACCGTTTACAACATCATCATTGCAACAAGAAGCAGCTCGTAAACTAAACTTTCGTGCGAAGAAGACGATGATGGTTGCGCAACAATTGTATGAAGGAATTGACTTAGGTAGAAAATCCGGGGGAATAACTGGACTAATCACATACATGAGAACAGATTCGACCCGGGTATCAAATGTTGCCGTACAAGAAGCAGAAAAATATATCAACAACACATTTGGTTCATCATATGTCGGCAAAAATGGCAAGACAGCTAAAGCTAAAGGAGCACAGGATGCTCATGAGGCCATACGACCAACATCTGTTATGAGAAATCCTGACACACTTAAGGATACATTGTCTCGTGATCAGTATCGTTTATATAAATTAATTTGGGAGCGCTTTTTAGCTAGCCAGATGGCTTCAGCGGTTATGGATACAATGACCGTTCATATGCTAAATAATGATGTTGAATTCAGAGCAACAGGTTCTAAAGTGAAATTCCCAGGATTTATGAAAGTGTATATCGAGGGCAAAGATGATCAAAAGAAAGAAGACAATAAATTTTTACCTGATTTAGAAGAGGGTATGGTTATTGATGCCAAGGATATTACACCGAATCAGCATTTTACACAGCCACCACCTCGTTACACTGAGGCTAGGCTTGTACGTACAATGGAGGAAAAAGGCATCGGTCGCCCATCAACATATGCACCAACATTGGATACGATTCAAAGACGTGGTTATGTAACAATTGATCAAAGAAGATTCTTTCCAACAGAACTTGGTGAAATCGTGATTGATTTATTAAAAGAATTCTTCCCTGAGATCATTGATGTCGATTTTACAGCCAAAATGGAAACAGATTTAGACTCAATTGAAGAAGGAAAAAATAATTGGGTTGATATTATTGATGATTTTTATCAGGATTTTAATAAAAGGTTACAAGTTGCGGAAAATGAAATGGCAAAAATTGAGATTAAGGATGAACCAGCCGGTATTGATTGTGAAAAATGTGCGCATCCGATGGTTTATAAAATGGGCCGCTATGGAAAGTTTTTAGCTTGTTCAAACTTTCCTGATTGCCGTAACACAAAACCAATTCTAAAGAAAATCGGTGTCAAATGTCCGAAATGCCAAAAAGGCGAGATTGTGGAACGTCGCTCTAAAAAACGTCGCCTATTTTATGGCTGTGATCAATATCCAGACTGTGATTTTGTATCATGGGATAAACCAATTGCCCGAACTTGTCCAAAATGTGACAATTTACTAGTCGAAAAGCGAACAAAAAAACAAACGCAAATTAAATGTACATCATGTAACTATACAGAGGAACCAGAAAACTAATTAAAGCCACCTTTTACAGGTGGCTTTTTAGGTTAAATAACAATTGTCAAACATTCCGCCAATACACTCTTTTAAAACTATTAGTTTGTTTTAGTTGACTAATTATTTATAAACAGATATAATTTTTTATTGGTGCCATGTGAAAACACTTGACACCATAAACTGTTCGTATATATAACAGAGATGAATGTAAATTAAATTTATCCTTTCATCTAAAACGGAATGCAAGTTCGGTTCTGAATTTTGTTACAATTATGTTAAATGCATTGCATTTTTAATTAATCTGTGTTATTATTTAATCGCTGTTCAAAGAGGTGAGAATTTGGTCAATTATCAAACATGTTGTACGATGTTTATCGAGTATTTGCAAATCGAGAAGAATGCTTCCCCGTTCACATTGAAGTTTTATACAGATGATTTAAAAACGTTTTTCTCGTTTCTTGAAGAGGAACATATTCAAGACTTGAACAATCTTAATGAACGCGATATTCGAATATTTTTGACCGATTTATATAAAAATCAATTGAGCAGAAGAACAGTTTCGAGGATATTATCTTGTTTGAGAAGTTTTTACCGCTTTTTAGAAAGAGAGGGGTTTGTTAGTCAAAATCCGTTCATACATATTTCACTACCCAAACCAGAAAAGAAACTGCCGAGTTTTTTGTATCAAGAAGAACTGGAGAAGCTCTTTCATGTCAATGATTTGACAACACCATTAGGTCAGCGTAATCAAGCGCTTCTCGAGCTGCTTTATGCAACGGGTATTCGGGTAGGAGAGTGTGTGAAGTTACATCTTAATGATATCGATTTTGATATTGGAACTATATTTGTTACCGGAAAAGGTAATAAAGAACGTTATGTTCCTTTTGGTACGTTTGCTGCCGATGCCTTAAAACGATATATAGAAGATGGAAGGATTACCCTTTTAGAAAAAGCGAAATCAAAAACAGATTGCCTATTTCTTAATGCTAGGGGTCAACCATTAACAGATCGTGGTATCCGACTCATTTTAAATGAAATGGTAAACAAAACATCATTAACAATCAATGTGTATCCTCACAAGCTTAGACATACATTTGCGACTCATATGTTAAATGCAGGAGCAGATTTACGAACAGTTCAAGAATTGCTCGGACATGAACATTTATCAACAACACAGATTTACACACATGTAACAAAAGATTATTTACGACATGTTTATATGAACAGCCACCCACGAGCGAAAAAGAAGTAGCAAAATAAAAGGGGTGAAAGACATGCTTGATATGCATGCGACGACAATCTTTGCCATTCATCATAATGGGGAAGCCGCGATGTGTGGAGATGGTCAAGTGACAATGGGTAATACTGTTGTTATGAAACATACAGCTAAAAAGGTTCGCAAATTATTTAATGGCGAAGTTTTAGCTGGATTTGCAGGCTCTGTTGCTGATGCTTTCACATTGTACGAAAAATTTGAAGCTAAATTAATAGCCTATGATGGGAATTTGTCTAGAGCAGCTGTTGAGCTTGCGAAAGAATGGCGTAGTGATAAAGTTCTTCGAAAGTTAGAAGCTTTATTAATTGTCATGAATAAAAAAGAAATGTTTTTAGTATCGGGAACTGGGGAAGTCATACAACCAGATGATGGAATTCTCGCCATCGGTTCAGGTGGTAATTATGCTTTAAGTGCAGGGAGGGCATTGGTTCGACACGCCAAACATCTACCCGCCAAAGAAATTGCTGTAAAGGCTATGGAAATTGCAGGGGAAATATGTGTATATACTAATGATCAACTTACATTAGAAGTTCTCGATTCATGAGGAGGTCAAAGTAAAATGATGATGAACTATACTCCAAGACAAATCGTAGAACAACTTGACCGTTATATCATCGGTCAAAAAGATGCGAAACGATCTGTTGCTGTTGCACTGCGTAATCGCTACCGACGAATGCAGCTAGAAGATAGTATGCGAGATGAAATTATCCCGAAGAACATTTTAATGATTGGTCCAACTGGTGTTGGTAAGACTGAGATTGCCAGACGTTTAGCTAGTTTAGTAAGTGCGCCATTCATTAAAGTAGAGGCCACGAAATTTACTGAAGTCGGTTACGTTGGCCGTGATGTAGAATCAATGGTTCGTGATCTAGTAGAAATGTCAATCCGCATGGTAAAAGAAGAGAAAATGGCGGAAGTGAAGGAAAGGGCAGAACAAAAAGCGAATCAAAAATTGGTTTCTTTACTTGTTCCACAAGCGAAGAAACAGAATCAAATCAAAAATCCATTTGAAATGCTTTTTACTGCTGGACAAGAAGGCAATGATCAAGATGACGAGCAAATCGATTCAAGCATACTTAGTAAGAGAGAACAAGTTAAACGGTTACTTGCTTTAGGTGAGATGGAAGAGCACCTTGTTACAATAGAAATTGAAGAAACACCACCATCCCTGTTTGATATGTTGCAAGGTTCTGGAATGGAACAAATGGGGATGAACATGCAAGATGTGTTCGGTAAATTTATGCCGAAACAAACAAGGAAACGCAAACTTCCAGTATCTGAAGCAAGGAAAATTTTAACACAACAAGAAGCCCAGAAATTAATCGATATGGATGAAGTAGCACGTGATGCCATTGAGCGTGCAGAGCAATCAGGGATTATCTTTATCGATGAAATTGACAAAATTGCTGGTAAAGAAGATTATTCACCGAACGTTTCACGTGAAGGTGTACAAAGGGATATACTCCCTATTGTTGAGGGATCTACTGTTATAACAAAACATGGACCAGTAAAAACGGACCATATGTTATTTATTGCAGCAGGCGCTTTTCATATGGCAAAGCCGTCAGATTTAATCCCTGAATTACAAGGTAGGTTCCCAATACGAGTCGAATTAGAAAAACTTTCTGTTGAAGATTTCAAGCGTATTTTAAAAGAGCCATCAAATGCCCTTTTAAAACAATATCAAGCTTTATTAAAAACGGAAGGTATAAATCTTGTCTTTATTGACGAGGCTATTGAAAGCATTGCAAAAATTGCGTATCAAGTTAATCAAGATACAGATAATATTGGAGCTAGAAGACTTCATACGATTTTAGAAAAGCTTTTAGAAGATTTATCGTTTGAAGCACCAGATATCAATATGGATACCGTAGAAATTACGGCAGAATACGTTAACCAGAAGCTTCGTGATATAGCTACGAATAAAGACTTAAGTCAATTTATTTTATAACCCTATAAAAACATTTTAAAGTAGAGGATGGAGGATTATTATGGATTTATTAACTCGTGCAAGAAAAATTAACTCAATGTTACAGAAAGTTACAGGAAAATCAGTTGACTTTAATAATATGGCAGCTTTGCTAAGAGACGTTATTAAAGGAAATGTGTTCATCGTTTCTAGACGTGGAAAATTATTAGGCTTTGCAATCAATCAGGAAATCGAAAATGAAAGAATGAAACAAATGCTAGAAGAAAGACAATTCCCACAAGATTATACAGACAGTTTGTTTAATATTCATGAAACAACATCAAACTTAGATATCGATAGTCCATATACTGTATTTCCAGTTGAAAATCGTGATCTATTCAAAAATGGATTAACGACAATTGTGCCGATTATCGGTGGTGGTGAGCGTCTAGGTACCCTCATCTTAGGAAGCTTAACAGAAGAATTTAATAATGATGATCTATTACTTGCTGAATACGGTGCCACTGTTGTTGGTATGGAAATTCTTCATGAGAAAACAGAAGAAATTGAAATGGAAGCACGTTCTAAAGCAGTTGTTCAAATGGCAATTAGTTCATTATCATATAGCGAACTTGAAGCAATTGACCATATCTTTGAAGAATTAAATGGTAAAGAAGGTCTTCTCGTCGCAAGTAAAATTGCCGACCGTGTAGGTATTACACGTTCAGTTATCGTAAACGCACTTCGTAAATTAGAGAGTGCAGGCGTCATTGAATCAAGATCACTAGGAATGAAAGGAACATATATTAAAGTATTAAATGATAAGTTCCTAGTAGAGTTAGATAAATTACGTTCCCGCTAACAATACGATCAAAGCCGATTGCTAATATGTCAATCGGCTTTTTTATTTTGGGCTACTTTACAACTAAGACATAAGTCCTGGATGCATCGTAATAGTCAAAAAACATCATCTGTTCAATATATTTTATGATTAAATTAGGTATATTCACATAGTTAATTACAGTAATGTTAAATTTTATACATAAATTATATGATATAAGTCATGTAATTTAGTTATAATGTAGATAACAATGGCAAACTATTGATAAAAAATGCTGTTATTTTTTAACTTAAAAAACATAATAGGACTAAAGTAACAGTGGTATATAACTATTTACACGGATTTATATGATTTTCATCGTAATAAAATAGACTTTATACTCAAATTAATCTACAATAAACGTAGAACATGAGCATATTTTGTCGAATTATGTAATTTTTAGTAAATAAAATGATTAAACTGTGACAAAATAACTATTTATGGTAATTTTAGTAATAATTGTGATAAAAGGAGTGTAGAAGATGATTTATGGTAAAACATTTGAAGCCCTCGGGAAATCCTTGGACTATGCGATTCGGAGAAATGATCAGATAGCAGCAAATGTAGCCAATGTTGATACGCCGAATTACAAAGCGAAAGATATTGCGTTTAAAGATATTCTCAATGAAAAGCTAGGGAGCTCTTTGCCAGCAAAACGAACACATGAGAAGCATCTTCCATTCCACACTGAAACACATACATATCGCACATTTAAGAAAAAGAACTTGCAGTATAATCACAATGGTAACAATGTCGACATCGATAAAGAGATGGCCAATTTAGCGAAAAATCAAATTTATTATCAAGGTTTAGTAGACCGTATTAACGGTAAGTTTACCGACCTGCAAACAGTGATTAGAGGAGGGAGATAATCAATGAGTATTTTTACGGGATTTAATGCGAGCGCAAGTGCTTTAACAGCACAAAGATTAAGAATGGATGTTGTCTCATCTAATCTTGCTAATAGCCATACGACGCGAGCAACTGTCAATGCTCAAGGTGAATATGAACCATATCGGCGGAAATTAGTTCATATGACACCGACAAAGTCATTTAAAAGTTTCCTACAACGGGCAACGGATTCTAATGACGTGACCCAAGGTGTTCGCGTTCAAAGGATAGTAACAGATCAAACACCTTTTAAAATGGTCTATCGTCCAGAACACCCAGATGCTAATGAAAATGGTTATGTTGAAATGCCTAATATTGATCCACTAAAAGAAATGGTGGATCTGATGAGTGCAACACGTTCATATGAAGCTAATATAACAGCATTAAATGCAAGTAAAGGTATGTTGATGAAAACGTTAGAAATCGGGAAATAGATTGGAGTTATAGCGATGAATATATATTCAAATCACATACAAGCTTTAAATCATCCAATTCAAATGAAAGAAAAACAGAATCAAATGGATAGGTCAACTGATTTTGCTCAGGTCCTAAAATCTACCATTGAAAAAGTAAATAATGCTCAACTTTTGTCTGATACGAAGACAGAAGCATTGGCAAAAGGAAAAATTGAACATTTGCATGATGTGATGATTACGGCACAAAAGGCAAGCATTGCCTTAGAAACGACTGTCCAAATTCAAAGGAAAGTAATCGATGCCTACAATGAAATCATGAGAATGCAAGTATAAATATTAAATTCAAAGAATCAATTATTCATGGAAAAAATCACAGTCAATTGTTAATGGCTGTTTCCAGCACGGTTTGAATTTGGCGGGGGTTTTGTTTGTATGAAAGAAAAATTGAATGGATATATCAGTAAGATAAAAGTGTTCTGGCAGAAACGGACAAAAAGTCAAAAAGGAATTTTTATCGGCTCAACTATAGCGGTCATTGCACTAATAATTACAATCGGATACTTTACATCAAAATCTAACTTTACACCGTTATACAATAATCTATCGATGCAAGAAGCAAATCAAATTAAGACAGAATTGGATGCGCGGGGCATCCCATACGAGCTAGAAAATGGTGGGAAAACGATAAATGTACCAGAAACCGAGGTCGATAACTTACTTGTTGAATTGGCTGGACAAGGGATACCGAGTAGCGGAAACATCGACTACTCCTTCTTTTCAGAAAATACATCCTGGGGAATTACTGATAATGAATTCAGTATGTTGAAACTGGATGCTATGCAAACAGAATTAGCTAACCTCATAAAAGGTATTGACGGCATTCAAGATGCTCAAGTGATGATTAACATACCTAAAGACCCATTGTTTGTAAATGAAGAAACCGAACCTGCAAGTGCATCAATCGTATTACATAC
>NZ_DATBTY010000010.1:0-1638 GCF_036516575.1 Cerasibacillus sp. | reverse complement strand
GCTTTCTTTTTAATTAAACCGCCTTTTTCCTTATTCATACTTACCACCCTCTTCAAATGCTTCAAGTTTTTCTAATAACTCATCCAACACATCGGTAAATACTTTATGCGCTTTGCGGTCATGTTGGTCATTATCCGTAATGCCCGTCACGTCCCACGCTTTTAAGCGCTCCAAGTGCTTAACAACAGTCTTCATTACGTTATCTTCACCAAACATTTCCTTCGCACGTTCAATAGTCGACATATCCACACGACCACCAGGGCGTAATAGTACGGGTAATACACCAGCTACTTGAATATCCGCATCGTAGTTGTCTACCATGAACTGTAGGTATTTGATATATGTCTCTGCGCCTTCAAGCGATAGTTCTTGTGCCTGTAAAATGATTAATACATAATCGGCAGCCATCATCGCATTGTCGGAGAAATCACTAATCGTCGGTGGCACATCAATAAAGATGTAGTCATAATCCGAACGAATGGGATCCAGCAGTTGATTTAAATAGCTGACTTGGTCAATTTCATTTTCAAATTTACTATATAAGAACTTCGGCAGGTTTTTAAAAGACACTTGCGCAGGAATCACATGAAGATTATCTGCCACGTTAACGATACAGTCCTTTAAATCACCTTTTTGAAAGCCGTCAAAGATACTAGTATTCAATTCAGAAACACCCGCAGAGCGCGCAATTAGCGTACTTGCATTCCCTTGAGGGTCCATATCAACAAGTAACACTTTCTTATTGTAATACTTCGAAAGCTCCCAACTTAACATAACCGATACCTTCGTCTTACCAACGCCGCCTTTAAAGTTCCCTACTACAATTGTTGTCGCCATACTTCCACTCCTCTTACGATACTTTTTAAAAGTATACCTTACAATTAACCACATTGCAAAATAGTTCTTATCATATTTACACTTTAGTTTATAAAATTTTAGATAGTTATATATATTTTTATACAGGGGTATGGTTAGGAAATGCAGATTTATGACGTTACCGTTCAGAACAAGTGGATTGAACAGTATTCTTCAAAATTATTTTTCGCAGCGTCTAAGCGTGTTATTTTCTATAAAAACAGCGACAAACACTGTTAAATCGGTGTTTGTCGCTGTTTTCATGTTACCAAGCTTTCATTTGGTAACGTTATTTCTACTTTATGCGTATGGTTATGCAGATGCTCTTTTATTAATAATAAATAAAAATGCTCAATGTGAGCTTCATATATATTCTTTCGTGTAATTTCATACCACATTTCTGATCGAATAACTTCTCGGTCAATTTTATCGTCTTTTTGCCTTGTCATTCTTTCCTACCCCTCCTGTTAAAATGAATTATATAGGTTTGTAGCACTTAATACCATATACCAGTATGTAAAACAGATAATTCGGAAAAAAAGAAATATTAAAAAACTCGTTATTATTATAATAATAACATTATGTAAATATATGTTGGATTTTTAGGTTGTGTTAAAAATTCGAATTATATAATAATTATACTTCTTGATGATTTATTATTCGTTTTTTGAAAAAGAATGAACCTATTTTTTGTTGAACAATTAAACAAAGTCAATACTGAATATTTTCAAATCAATGATTAAAGTAGCTTTAAAAGCCTTTTGTTTAGCTTTTTTACTTGAT
>NZ_DATBTY010000009.1:0-7389 GCF_036516575.1 Cerasibacillus sp. | reverse complement strand
AGTTGGCGAAAGTGTCCTACACCGGATGCCCGTTTTCTGCGCAGAAAAACCCGTTTTTAAAAATTTTTTCGGAGGATCCAGATTAATTGAAAGTGAGGTGATAGTATGGCAGGTCGAAATAAGCAGCCATTGCAAGTGATTCTAGGGAATGGACGCTCTAAGCATTTGACAAAAGATGAGATGAAAAAGCGTCAAAAACATGAAGAAAAGATGCGTGGACCGACTGAAAATATTGAAATTCCATCGTATTTAACAGCTGCACAAAAGAAGGAATTTGCAGAGATTGCTGAAAAGCTAGTAGCTCTTGAAATTTTCAGTGAGCTTGATGTAGATTCTTTAGCTAGGTATCTGGACTCGAAACACCAGTATCTACAGTTGGTGAAAGACATAAGAAAAATCAAACCAACAGAGACGATTGAGCAAGAAAACGGAAAGAAAGTTACAGTTGCAAATGAGGATTATCCAAAACTACAGCGAACCAAAAATACATTGTTTAACGAATGTCGTTCCGCAGCTGCTGATCTTGGACTTACTATTACATCTCGTTTGAAATTAGTCATTCCTTCTCCCTCAACTGTGGAAGGCAAAAGCGAGGCCCAGAAGCGGTTCGGTGATAGGTTATGAATTGGGTTTTAGAACGAGTTTTTAATTACTGTGATGATATTCTAAACGGGGAAATCAAAGCTAGTATTAAACATAAATGGGCGGTGCAACGCTTCTTAAAAGACTACAAGGATTGTCAAAGTGATGACAGTCCTTTTTATTTTGATGAAGAAGTGGCCGAGGATTTCTATTGGTGGGCCAATGAGTTTGAACATGTTGAAGGTGTATTAGCTGGTCAAAAGGTTGAGCTAAACGATTTCCAACTCTTTATATCCGTAAATATCTTTTGCTTCAAAAAGAAACGTAATGGAGCTCGTCGTTTCCGTAAGGTTTACATTCAGCTTGCTCGTAAAAATGCCAAGTCACAATTCTTAGCAATTGTAGGTTCATACATCGCTTTCCTTGGTGATGAGAAACAGCGTATGTACATTGCTGGATGGCAGAAAGATCAATCAGATGAGGTATATATTGCTGTTCGAGATGGTATTAATTCAAGTGATTTGTTAGATGGTAGATGGAAAGAAGCTTATGGCAAAATTGAAGTCTTTAATAATGGATCTGTTATCGTACCGTTATCACGCGAGACGCGTAAAACAGGTGATGGTAAAAACCCTTCAGTGGGAATTGTAGATGAATACCATAATCATCTTACATCTGAAATTTATGATGTTTTACTATCAGGGATGGTTGCTCGTAAAGAACCATTAATGTTCGTTATTACTACAGCAGGCTTTGATTTAAGTAGGCCATGTTTTGTTGAGTACGAATATGTATCACGAATTTTAAATCCTGATGATGATACAGAAAACGATGATTACTTTGGCATCATTTGCGAACTAGACCCTGGTGATGACATTAAAGATGAAAGTAATTGGATTAAAGCAAATCCTATTGTAGCCACTTATGAAGAGGGTTTAGCATCTATTCGTTCGGATTTAAAAACTGCCCTTGATGTTCCTGAAAAAATGAGGGCGTTTTTAACAAAGACTATGAATATATGGGTGGATATGAAAGAAGGAGGCTACATTCCTGCGAATAAGTGGAAATCGGGGCAAATCGAATCTTTTGAGTTGCATGGTCGTGACGTATATATAGGAGTCGATTTATCTAAAAAAATTGACTTAACTTCAGTAGGTTATGTTCTTCCTACTGATTACGGATATCATGTTGGACAACATTCATTCATGCCTGAAGACACACTGGCAGAACGTAGAGCAAAAGATAAAGTGCCATATGATGTGTGGATAAAAGAAGGATGGATGGATGTTACACCAGGTGCTGTAGTTGATTATAGCTATGTAGAACAGTGGATTATGGATTTTATCAATAATAATGAATTGAATGTAATTCTATTTTGCTACGATCCATACGGTGCCACGCAATTTGCCCAAAATATGTCTAACTATGGGTTAACGATTGTGGAGGTCCGACAAGGGTTCCCTACATTATCTGAACCAACAAAAGAATTCAGAGATTATGTATATCAGAACAATGAACAACAAAAAAGAATCACTCATGTTGGCGATAAAGTACTGGCTTGGGCTGTTGGGAACGCTATTGCTGAAATGGCAGCCAATGAAAGTATTAAACTATCAAAATCAAAATCCAGAGAACGAATTGACCCTATTGCAGCAGTAATTACAGCATTTGTACAAGCTAGATTTTCAACACATGAAAGTGGAGATGGCAATATCAGCTTTATTTCTATTCATGATTTATAAGAGGGAGGTGAGAAATTGAAACTATGGCAACGAATTAAAACTACAGCGTACATGGCATACGCTGGTGCTACTACAGGTTGGAAAGGTTCAACTTGGGATTTTTCCAATTGGTTTGGACGAACCTTTTGGGGTATCGATAATAGTCAATTAGCAACGAATGAGTCGATTTTTAGTGTTATCAGCCGTTTAGCAAATACATTATCTGCTTTACCCATTAAGTTACATCAAAATTATAATATGGTTTCAAATCAAGCATCCGATGTATTGATAAATGAGCCTAATCCAAATATTAGTTGTTTTGATTTAATTAATGCTTTAGAGGTAAGTCGTAACGAAACAGGTAACGGGTATGCTGTTATTTTGCGTGATATTCGAATGCAACCGTATGAAATTCATCCATTAGATTCTTCCTGTGTTACGGAATTTATTAATAAAGACGATGGATTACTTTGGTACAAAGTACAAGGTGAAAAAGGTGATATGTATGTAAACAACCTTGATATGATTCACGTTAAACATATCAGAGGACCATCAAGACTACGAGGCTTATCTCCATTGAAGGTATTGGCTAATACTATTAAATATGATAAAGCTGTTCAGGAGTTTAGTTTGTCAGAAATGGAGAAAAAAGAATCTTTTATTTTGAAGTATGCTGCTAATTTAGATAAAGACAAAAGAGAGGCTGTAATAGCAGACTTTAGACGTTTCTATGCTGAAAATGGAGGTATTTTACTTCAAGAACCTGGTGTTGAAATTACAGATATAAAAAAACAATATTTTGCATCAGATACGTTGGCATCAGAGCGAATTACACGCTCAAGAGTTGCCAACGTTTTTAATGTACCAGTTACATTTTTAAATGATTTAGAAGGTGGATCATTAGGGTCAAATGAGCAACAAATGATTCAATTTGTAAATATGAATCTATTACCCACAGTTCGTCAATATGAACATGAATTTAATCGCAAATTATTATCAAAAGATGATCGTGCTCAAAATAAATATTTCAAATTTAACTTAGGTGGTCTTCTTAGAGGGGATACGGCTACACGCGGAGAGTTTTATCAAAAGGGCATTAGGAATGGTTGGTTTAAACCAAATGAGGTGCGAGGATTTGAAGATTTACCACCAGATGAATCACCATATGCTAATAAACTATTTATTTCTGGTGATCTTTATACTATTGATACGGACCCGACAAAGAGGAAGTCATCTACTGCTACTACTACTACTGTGGAAGGGGGGTGAAAAAGATGAATAAGAAAACATTTTTTGATGTTAAAGCATCGGTTGATGGTAAATCAGCGGATGTTTTTATTTTGGGAGAAATTACACCATGGGCATGGGAAGAATTTGGTGAAATGTCATCAGTAGTTTTTAAAGAAAAGCTTGATGCAATCGGAGATGTAAGCACCATTAATTTATATGTAAATAGTGGCGGTGGATCAGTATTTGAGGGAATTGCTATCGCAAATATGTTGAAACGTCATAAAGCGAAAGTAATCGGGTATGTGGAAGCTTTAGCCGCATCTATTGCAAGTAATATCATAGCAAGTTGCGATGAAGTGCGTATGCCGTCTAACGCCATGCTGATGATTCATAATGCAATGAACGGTGCATTTGGTAATGCAACTGATTTACGAAAAGTTGCAGATGATTTAGATCGTATTAATGAGGTTCAAATTGAAACATATATGGCTAAAATCGGAAACAAAACATCTGAAGCAGAACTTCGTCGCATGATGGATGAAGAAACTTGGATATCTGCACAACAAGCTTATGAAATTGGACTCTGCGATGTTGTGGAAGGCGCTAATAAATCTGTAGCGTGTTTATCAAATGAGCATTCAAAACAGTTTAAAAACCTTCCAAAAGCGTTATTACACACAAAAGAAGACATTCTGACAGAAGAAGAAAGGCAAAGCATTATTGCAGATTCTAAGGCGAATCTAACTTATTTACATTCATTAAACTTAATCTAAAGGAGGGCATATAAATGCCAACATTATACGAATTAAAACAAAACATGGCTACTATTGGTCAACAAGTAGCGAAAATTGATAAAGATTTAACAGCGAAAGCCATTGATCCACAAGCGACACGTGAAGATATTACAGCTTTAAAGGATCAAAAGGATGATATGCAAGCTCGATTTGATGTAATTAAAGCTCAACATGATCAAATGGAAGCTGAACAAAAGGCAAAATTTGAACAACGTAAAGATATTACTGCAGGGATTGATGACCCTAAACAAAAATCAATTGCTGCAAAAGCAGAGTTCATTCGTGCAGCAGTACAAGGGCGAGCTATTTCAGAAGATGTTAAAGCTTTAATTGCTTTACCAGGAGGAAACCCAACAGGCGGGGATAAATTCTTCCCAACAAACATGCAGAACGAATTAGTTCATGAACCATTTGCTAAAAACCAATTACGGGAAGTTGCTCAAGTGAGTGCGATTAAAGGATTAGAGCTTCCGAAAATTGCTTATTCATTAGATGATGACGATTTTATTACTGATGAACAAACTGCAAAAGAGATGAAATTAACAGGTGATACTGTTACCTTTGGTCGAAACAAGTTCAAAGTAAAGGTGAAAATCTCTGACACAGTTATTCATGGTACAGATGTTGAATTAACTCAATTTGTTGAAAATGCTTTAAAGTCAGGTCTAGCTGCAAAAGAGAAAAAAGATGCCCTTGCAACTACGCCTAAATCTGGATTAGGACACATGTCGTTTTATAATGGCACAGACATTAAACGAGTGTCAGGTGAAGATTTATTTGAAGCTATTACAAATGCAATCGCTGATTTACATGAAGATTATCGCGAAAATGCAAAAGTCGTTATGCGCTATGCAGACTATCTAAAAATCATTAAAGCTTTATCAAATGGAACAACAAATTTCTATGATACTCCGGCAGAAAAAGTTATTGGTAAGCCAGTAGAATTTGTTGATGCTGCAGTTAATCCAATCGTAGGTGATTTCAACTTCTTCCGTATTAACTATGATGCAATGACATATGACACTGACAAAAATGTTGATTCTGGTGATTATCTATTTGTACTAACAGCTTGGTATGATCAAAAACGTTCGTTAAACTCAGCATTCCGAATTGCTCATACAGAGACAACTCCTACTCCTTAATAAAAGGATAGGAGTTTTTAATTTATCGAAAGAAGGTGAACTGAATGTATAAAGTAATTAATCGTTTCGAAGAAAAAAACCACGATGGACATGTTTATGAGGTAGGAGACCCTTATCCAGCGGACGGCAAAAAGCTAGTTAAGGCTCGTGCTGAGTTTTTAACCAAAGTTCATGATGAATATAAAGTAGCGTTTTTGGAAGCTGTTGAGGAGCCTAAAAAAGCACCTACAAAGCAAGCACCGAAACAGCCTTCCACAGATGAAAAGAGTGATGTTTAATGCAATTATTAGATGAGTTAAAAAAATATTTACGAATAGATGGGAATGACGAGGATCGTTCCCTTTCTACTTTTCTACAGACATCTATTTCTTACTTAGAGAACGCGGGAGTTAAGCAACCGAATGATTATTATTTAATTGTGGAGGACAAAGAGATTTTTGCGCAGCATCGTTTAGCTATTATGATGCTTGCTACGCACTTTTACGAGAATCGCACAACTATTACGCCTTCCACAATCAAAACAGCACAACAGCCTATTCCTTACGGATTACAGTCGATGATTTTGCAATTAAAGTGGGTGAATCCTGATGAATTATCAGTACAACAATAATCCTGGTCGCATGAATAAGCGCGTTACCTTTTTAAATCCACCAGGAACAACATCAAACGGTTGGCCATCAAAAGATTGGACTAAACATGTAACAGTATGGGCGGAATTGAAGACGGCAAAAGGTTACAAATTATTTAGTTCAGATGCTACACAATGGCAAGGTAAATGTGTTATTGGTATTAGGTATCGTAAGGATATTAACGAAAAAATGCGAGTTAGAATAGCAGATAAAACATATGAAATGGACTCACCACCTGTAAATGATAATGGCAATAATCAATGGCTCACAATCTTTTTAAAAGAGGTGAAGTAATATGCGTATTGAAATGCAAGGAATGGAAGCATTGATGCAAAACATATTGAATTTGCCATTAGAAGAGGCAGAGGAAAATAAAGCACTCAATGCAGCTGCTAAAATAGTAAAAGAGGAAGTAATTAAAGAGGCACCAGAAGATGACGGAACGCTTAAGAAAAACATCAAGGCTAAAAGAGCAAAGGATGGAGAAGCGAAGGTTCATACAGGTGCAGCATATCACTCTCATATCATTGAAGGCGGTAGAAGTGCGGGCAGTAAGTATGCTTTAAAGAATGGCAAACGACAACTTGTCACATGGGGAGCAATGGCACCGAATCCATTCTTTACACGTGGATTTGAAAAAAGTAAATCTAACGCTGTCAATGCCATGGCTGAAGAAATAAAGAAGGCGAAAAAATTATGATTGATATAGTAGATCATGTTGTAAAAACTTTAGAATCTTTAAATATTCCTGTCATGTTTAATACAGTTCCTACAGGTTCTAATATTCCAGAACAATATATTACTTTCCTAGAGATTAATGCAAAACCAGCACTGGAAGCATCTGACCAGGAATATGAAACAGAACGATTAATACAAATCAATGTATGGTCGGAAGACAATTACTATAAGCTTGTGGAGGACATAAAACGATTGATGGAATCAGCAGGCTATGAACGAACATTTGAATACGATGCACCAAAACAAGAAGGTGATTCTCACTTTAACAAAGTGTTGAGATTCGTCTTTTTTGATGAATATTAAGGAGATGACAACTATGGCTGATGAAAGGTCATATGAAGAAAAAATAACGACACTTGAATGTATGGTTTGTGGCTATAGAGAGGTATTTACAAAAAGACAATTTAAAGTTGCTGACGGACTTGATTGTTATGTGTGCCATGGTCCAGTTCTCCCAACTGTAACTAAACTAGGTGAGAAACTTAATAATAGACGAATGAAATTTAGAAGTTAAATCATTTTTCAATTAAACAATAGGAGGTCATGAAAAATG
>NZ_DATBTY010000008.1:0-2166 GCF_036516575.1 Cerasibacillus sp. | reverse complement strand
TCTATTACAAGGAACGCATCAAGTGTACAATGCTGCACTCGCCATCGCGGGACTTGAACTGTTACAAATTCCACTAGAGCAAGAAAAAGTAGCACGAGCAATCGAAACGGCGACGTACGCCTATCGCTTTGAACAAGTGCGCGAACATGTCTGGTTGGACGGTGCACACAATCCAGCTGCCGCGAAAGCCCTCGTTCGAACAATCAGGGAGCAATTTGGAGAAGAGGCAAAAGTAGATATCGCATTCGGCATACTCGCGCGCAAAGACGTACAATCAGTCGTCACGATTTTAGAAGAAGTCGCAGCGAGTTTAACCTTCATTGAATTTGAACATGAAGAAGCACTTCAAAAAGAACAATTACAAACCATTGAGAGCGAGTGTACAATCTTTGTGAAAAAAGTAGACGAATTGAAAAAAATGATTAACTTACCAATCAGTCGTCCCCTTATTATTACAGGGTCACTTTATTTATTACAGTCGATGTAAATAACGTCGGCTGTTTTTTATTTTATTATATTTTTAAAACTAAATAAATGTAGTAAATATTTACTTGAACAAAAAAATATAATTAAATGAACAGGAATGTTTATAAAATGGTACAAAAAACTGAATCGAAACCATAAATTTACTTTTCTGAGCTGTATATACTTGTAAAAAGGGTATTTAATACTGTTGTTAATGTTAAGTGAAGTGGAAATTGGACATTGACATAGATAAAAAGTCATTATATAATGGCACGTGCGAACTAAAAGATTCGTTATTATCACGTATTAGAAAAAAGAAAAATAAGTATCTTATATGAAGGAGTGACAAAATTGTTTTTACGTAATAATAAAATATATTTTATTATGTTAACTTTGTTCGTTGTAATTTTTTTATGTAGGGCTTTAATGATGAATTTTGCAATCGCTAAGCAACCTACTTCGCTTATACAAATTACAGCTAAAACAGAAGAAGAAGTACGTCACTCGATACAAATACAAATTGCTGAATGGAAATCTAAACCATTTTACATTGAAGGACCACATACAAATATTCAAATTCCGATGGATTACTTTTATTTTGATGTAGATGCGACGGTTCACCAATTTATGACTGCCAATAAAAGAAAGTGGTATGAATTGTTTTCAGATCGATATTTCGGGTCAACTTCACTTGTTGTTGCGTTAGATGAGCGGATAGACGAATTGCTTGAACCCTATATTTACTTATCGAAAGAGAGCGTAAAAGAACAATTGGTTGAACATGCGAGCGTATTAAAAGAAAGTCCTCTCGTCATTGAAGAAAGTGAAGCGGCATTCCAAAGCATGAAGCGCGTGGCATTCGGTATGGAGGTTATTCCGAATGATGTCGTTCAATTGGGCGATTTAATCGATACTTTAGATGAATATACGTTTCATGAAGGAGAAGTGTTTTCTTTATTACAGTTTATCGAAAATGAACATGTAACAGCTGATGCTCATTCGTTGAGTTTTTTTGCGAGCGTTTTAAATGCAGCATCCTTGGAATCTAGCTTATCTGTTTTAGAGCGTCATGCGCAGTTGGAAGTGCCAAATTATGCACGTCCTGGAACGGATGTTCAGATTGATAAAATTACACCGAAAGATTTTAAAATATATAATGTGTCGAAACATCCAGTTGTTATGAAAATAAAACATTCAGATAATCGATTGATTGTAGCATTACACAGTTTCGATGAAGAAAATAAATATACTTTTAATTTGAAAGAAGAAACTGTTCCTTACAAAACAATTTATCGCTACTCTTCTCAATTAAAAGGAAAACAAGAGCGAGTTTTGAGGGACGGTTCATCAGGAGTTCATGTAACATTGTTTAAAATGCAACAGAACGGACCTTTCGAACAAGAAGAACGATTAGGCGAAACATTTTATGCGCCGATTAATAAAATCGTAGAAATCGCACCTGATCGTGAGGAAGCAGCAGAAATGGAACGAGAACAAGTAGAAGGAAATGAAGGAAAAGAATCACACGAAATTGATGTAGATGATGAAGGGCAACCGCTGGCACCGGAAGGCGAAAAACCGTTGACAGACAAGGCAGGTCGTCCCGTAGTTCAATAATAAAGGAGCGAACAAAAGTGAAGCCGAATGAAAGAAAAAAGTTAGGTGATTTGCTCGTTGAAGCGAAAATTATTTCTGAAGCGA
>NZ_DATBTY010000007.1:0-18100 GCF_036516575.1 Cerasibacillus sp. | reverse complement strand
GGAATTAAATAGATCTAGGCTATAAGTCGATACAAAAATCATCATATTAACAGCCTTTAATGTAGACCAAACTTCATAAAGTTTCCCATTCCCCGATTCTAAAATAATTAGGGAATGAAATTCTTCATCCAAATCAATGAGTCGCTTAAGATCTTTTTCTCGCGAAGCCTTATCCATTTCCTTTACGAGTTGTTCCATTTTCTCAATCGTTTGCTCTTTAAATTGCCCCTGACATAGTTTGATTGATAGTTTTTCCAGAGTTTTGCGAACAATATATGTATCTTTTACTTCTATAAAACTTATACTTTTTACACTACATCCCCTATTAGATTGACATTCAATAAATCCTTCAAACTCTACTTGCCTTAAAGCTTCTCTTATTGGCCCCCTGCTAATCTCCAATTCTTCTGCTAAATCTGATTCAATAATTCTCTCGCCTGGCAAATATTCTCCATTCAAAATTTTTTCTTTAATAATTGATACTACACTTTCTGTTAAAGTTAAGTGTTTGATTCTCCTACTCATTAAACATCACTCTTTTTAGTTAATTGTTAACAATTAATAATTTGCAATAAATATTTCTTCATATACTAATACATAAAAATTAGAATGTCAATATTATTTATAATGTTTTTTTATAAAAGATGGCTAATTTACTAATAATTTTGCGTTCACCTATTTTTTTGAAATCCTAAATCTTAGATAAAGTACGTTACTTCTAGGGGGTCAGTAAATTCGAAATTTTTTATTCTATTAATAAAATGTTGTATACTAAATTTAACTTATTTTATCGGGGAGGTGTGCCATTTTTGCGTAAAAAGAGCATTATGACACTTTTAATTGCCATAACACTTCTTTTAGCTACTTCGATATTTTTCATTAGTCAAAAGGACAATATGTTTAATAAAGAGACCGTAACAATAGATGATGAGAAAAACAGAGATTCCAATAGAGAAACTAGTTCGGAAGTTGATAACAACGAAAACGAAGAGGAAGTAAACAGTGAGGAGCAGGATGCTGATATACACCGAGATGATAAAGATGATCCACGAAAGAATGATAACGAAGAGTTGTCCGAATTCATAGCGTATTATCATGACGTTCTAAACGGAATTACAAACTTTTGATAAGTATAAAAGGATTGATTGGGATTATATGCAATCTGTCGTAGAGGAGCTGACAGATGGTATCAACCTAACATTAAGTAATGAGGATACTTACCCTGCGTCTATGAAAATAGATTTAGAGCGAGTCGTTTTGCTAGGTGAAATAAGTATAAACGATAAAGATTCCATTGCCATCGTCTATATTCATCGCATTCTCCATGATTTGGATGTAGAATACAATGGATATATTTATTCAAAATACGGCTTCTCAAATTATGATTCCGGAGGGGAAAACCAACAAATTGTTGTCAAACATATTGAAAAATATAGGCAATAGTGGATATACTTATTTTGGTCTTCTTCCTCTTCAGCTCCAAATTGAGCGCTCTGGCAGAGGTTTTATTGGGGAAAGGCGAATTGATAGATTATCGTGTGGTCGGTTTTTACATTGCATGATAGCCTTCTCTGAAAATTGTAATGATCATTTAGCGTTATACTATCTATTATTCAATTTTAATAGTTTGGTATCTATGCTCATAACTAGATTCGTGAATTCCCTCTATTGATGCCGAGTAGAGCGGACTATCAGAATAATAATATAAACCGCATCGGGTAAAGAGGTCTACCAAATGCAATCTCAGAAAAATTGCATAAACCACAACGGGTAGAACACTCCACCAGATGCGATCTCAGCAAAATCGCATAAACCGAACGGGTAGAACGAGCCACCAGACACGAACAAGACAAATTTTCCACTCTTGCAACGAGTAAAACGAACCCTATATTTCTTGCTACACACTACCTCTACACTTTTTCCACCTTATTTTCCAACACACCGATGTTCTCAATTTCAATCCGTACAACATCGCCATCTTTCAAAAATCCCTGTGGTTCCATCGCAAATCCGACACCGGCTGGGGTTCCCGTCATAATGATATCTCCCGGCTCCAGTGTCATCAACTTAGAAATAAACGCCACTAATTTCGGAATCGTAAATACGAGGTTTTCTGTATTCGATTTTTGGCGTAGCTCACCATTAACAGATAATGAAATATCCAAACCAGATGGATCCGCTATTTCATCTGAAGTCACTAACCACGGGCCCAACGGCGCGCTCCCATCAACAGATTTCCCTTGCAACCACTGAAGCGTACGGCGCTGAATATCGCGATATGTCACATCATTTCCTATCGTATACCCAGCGACATAATCGAGTGCATCCTCTTCACTCACATTTTTTGCCCTTTTTCCAATAACAAAGGCAAACTCAGCCTCATAATCTAATTGTTCTGAAATAGGATGAAATGGAATGTTATCTTCTGGTCCAATGATGGCATTAGGAAACTTCGCGAAAAGTACTGGATACTCTGGTAATTCTCTCCCCATTTCTAAAATATGTTCACGGTAATTCTGGCCCACACAAATCATTTTTTGCGGTCGCTGTATAGGTGCTTCTAACCGGACATCATTCCTGTCAAAAATGAGTAATGGGTCACCCGTTTGTATGGCAAACTGAATCGCCTCTTCTCCATATTCGAAACTCTTCTTACCACCTTCTAGAAAACCGACCATATTTCTCGGTATATAAGTATTGGCAATTTCTTGAGCTCTACGCTCGTCAGATGCAATGAGTTTTTGAACGAATGAAGTATGTAAGTCAATGATTTTCCCATCATGATACACGCCAATTGATGTTTCCCCATCTTTTGTAAATGTAACTAGTTTCATAGAATCCTCCCCGTTTACCTTTGAAAAACTTAATCGCCTATATGAATCATCGCTGTTAATATCACTGTTCTTATAAATATTAAAATATTCCATCAGTAAATTTTATTATATCATAGTTTTTTTAATGTTATGTCATGCCCACAATCTATATCATTCCCCCACCCCGTGGCAAATAAAAAACAACGTGTGTATATTAACCACTGAGGAGGTAAAGAAGTTGAATAAAGATGATAAAGCCACTAGAGTCAGAAGAGAAATTATTCGCGAATTATTAGAAGAAGGTAGGTCAATCAAGGAAATAATAACTATTTTAAGGGCTCTGGCTTTTGAAATATAGAGGAGCTAGGGAGACATACCATTCTCCCCATGTTAACTAATAGGTTATTCACAATGCAGCAATCGCATTGCCCCCTTGCTTTAAAATCGTTAACCCCGCATCTGCTGCCAATGGCTGTGATGTCGCCACCATGCCATTTCTAGCAAACACTGAATTTCTCCCAATCGGATAGGGATTACGATAATAATTGAGAAACTGCAACATCATCACTCCTTATATAAATTGTTTAGCTTAACAAATGTGACATTTTAACATCAACGTGATGCCCCAAAAAATAACTAATGAATAACTCTGAACAAATAATGATGAACGACTCTATTGATTTAATCGTATCACATTTCTGCCATTACTTGGATGAAGTACAGCAACTAAACAATTAACAAACGAGATTAGGAGTTTGATTTTGACCGGGGATTGCGCGATTTCGGCTCGTCACCGCGCGATTCTGCCTTTACTATACACAATAAAAAAAAGCAATCACGCCTGACTCAAGCTGACTCAGAACTCAACTGCCTTTTTCTTCGCATGAAAGACCCTATCTTTATCTCATTAGCGTTTATTTCTAATCACAATTTCAGATACTTCTAGTCCCTGACGTGGTTTTAAATTGTCCATGATGATATCTGCAACATCATCTGGATCCATTAAATGAGTCATTTCTTCTTCTTCAAAAACGTCGTCCCAAAAATTCGTTTTCATGCCACCCATGTATGCTGCGTATACTTTGACACCTGTCCCATCTACCTCTTCATGTAAACTTTCGGTAAAACCTCGCACACCGAATTTACTTGCACAATAGACAGACTCATTGACTTTTCCTTCTATACCAGCCGTTGAAACAATATTAGCAATGATTCCAGAGCTTCTGTGCTTCATATCAGGGAGCACTTCCTGCGTTGTGAAAATCGTCCCTTTTAAATTAACATCAATCATTTGATGGACAGAAATTTCATCGATTTTTTCTGCCAGGTCGAATACGCCTACACCGGCATTATTTATTAAAACGTCGATATTCCCAACATTTTGTTTGATTTCCTGAAAAACTGCACTCACTTCTTCTTTCACAGAAACATCAACAGCATGAAGGGAATACGTTGATCGTAATGTTTTTGCAACAGCTTCTAATTTCTTCACATTTCTTCCAATTAAACATATATGACAACCAAGTGCAGCATATTTTTGGGCAAAGGATTTTCCTAAGCCACTACCAGCACCCGTAATTACAATTGTTTTCTTCATATGTACACATCCTGTCATCTAGTAAAATACATGGGTATCTTAGATTCTCTGAAAAATGCCCCGCAAATTGGTAAGGCATTTTATGCATTGAAATTTATTCATATCATAGAGCCTCTAAACCAAATAAGTCAAGTGTATGGCGGCAAGTTACTTCTCGTCTTCTGATCAAAAAACATGAATGAACAATCGACAAAATAGATCCCACACCCGTCTAGAATTGAAGTGCCAAATCAAAAAACATGATTTAATATGAACCTTCTAATCTCCCTAATATAGATAGTTTCTCGAGATGGGTGAACTCGATTCGTTAAAAAGATGCCATATTGATCATAAGCAGGAGCTAGTCAAATACTCGTTCCAGTAAATCCTAGATGCCCAATCAACTCATTTTTCCGATTATCACTTAAGAAATAATCCCATCCCAAACCCCGTGGCTCGTTCAGGTGTTCTGTATGATTTTTCATAGATAATTTTACAAGATATTCGTTTAGAACTTCCTTACCGTTCAGTGTACCATGAGCTACCACCATATAACAGAATGAAACAAGGGTGAAAAACACCTGCAAATCCCGCTACTCCCCCTAGAAGTTGAGCATTTTCATCATGGACGACTCCCTTTAAATATTCTCCTAAGTCTTCATTAAATTCTGTAGAGGCGATATTCCTCGAAACCGCATGATATTTTAAAGATAATGGATCCGCCCTGAGTTCAAAAACTAGAGCAACCCAATATTGCTCACCCCCATAAACCAAAATGCAACTGATATCGTTACCCCCATTCCATGCCCCCTACAAAGCAAATAAAACACGACTGATTTCTAATTAAATAAAATATACCGAAAATATGAAACCTTTTTATACTTTAAAACGTAGGAAAGATTGGGCCCACATTTTCGAAAAAGTTAAAGGAGGAAAATATGAACATGAAACGAAATATCTTTTTGTTAGGGTTGTCTATCGTATTGTTGTTAGGTTTACTGGGTTGTGGAAATAATGATAGCGTTTCAGGTAAAAAAAGTACTGGGAAGTTTAAAGAAATTGATTCAATTGAAGTAAATGGATATTTAGATATATATACCTTTTATTTAAGTGATGATGGAAGCGTTTTAAACTGGGGTGAAGCAGATGCATCTCTTAGTAATATCGCTCGAATGATGATTTGGGTTGATGGAGAAAAAGAGGAGCTTGACTTTGACACTTTTGCCCACTTTTCTACATTACAACATAGTGGAAATATGTTTGTAAGCATGAGTGATTATGAAAAGGAAGAAAATCACCGTTCATTATTAATTTATGACCCACGAACTGGAGAAACAGAAGAATTTCAAAAAACGGTTGAAGGAAAAGACATTTTTCACGTATTACCTGGATATGTTAGTGAAGAAACAGGTGTAATTGCTGTAGATGGTACTGATCGTGAAAATTTAAATTTTTATTTGTGGGATTATAAAAAAGACGAATTGGAAATGTATAAATTGACGGATGATATTAATAATCTTATTGACGAAATCGAAGAACCCTATCATCCAAGCCTTACCTTGTCCCGTGATGCTAAATCATTGTACATTAGCTCCGAAGAAGGAATATTACATTATCACACTGAAACGGGAGAACTAAATGAGATTTCAATGGGGAATGGCAATTATTCAATAGAAACAACAGTTGATAGCCAGTATGCAATCACTGAAGAAACGAAAGAAAACGACGAAGACATCATTGGCTTATATACTTATTTTATGACTGATCGAGATACTTTTGAATCAAAAGAAATTGGCTTTGGCACAAATATCCATCCTATTACAGGTAATAAAGTTGTCATCCAAAACGAGAACGAATTGAACCTCTATGATCCTGAAACTGAAGAAACAACTGCTTTTTATAATATAAAACTCGGAGAAGAAGAAAAGCTAAAAAGAGTTGCTATCAGTTCTGATGGAAACACAATCGCCTATGCCTATGAAACGAAAGTAAAAAATAAAAAAGAAGGAAAGACTGAGAATAAAATAACAATCAAAATCATCCGTCGTTAATTATTCATTTTGTCCGTAAAGTGAGCATGCCGCTCAAGCTCCACAACATAGTCTCCCCCATAAATGAACAAGGAGAGAAAATACACCTGATCGATTTCTTTCCTTGTTCTTTTAATATATCGAATTCCTTCCTCAAATTAGGTTGCATTGACACCCCATTAATATTAAAAAAGCTCTTCTTCACTTTCACTGCGTTTCTAAAAAGCTGTTTTTTCTACATAAGAGTGCAAAATCAAATCATTTCCATAAAAGGCATAAATCCAACAGCGCCTAATATCATGTAGATTTGAATAACAACCCCTATGTCACTACAAATTAAACCGCCAGTCGCCAAACTTTATATCGAGAGGTAAAATCGCGCGTTCCCATACCTATTATCGTTCAAGGTGTGGGCGTAAAAATGGTAGAAAGATAATCAACTACTTTCTGCGGGTGAGCAACATAATCTGACGTGCTCTCTTTCCAAAATATTCGTTTAGTTTCATACTAAATCTCTCCCTTAATCATTCATAGCTAACATTGTTGTATAATAGCTTTGGGTGGTATGCAAGTGCTTGCTTTAACGTAGACCTAAAAAAACAAGGGCATTGTTTTAAAGTTTTGGGTTTTGTTAAAAAATCTCCTGTTGGTATCTGGTTTTATCTTTTATCAATGTTATAGGCAATAACGAACGGGGGCGGCGCTAAATCGAGCGGAGAGGGCACGGAATCGAGCGATGCCACCCCTAAATCGAGCGGAGAAGGCACGGAATCGAGCGGTGCCACCCCAAAATCGAGCGGAGAAGGCACGGAATCGAGCGTTCTTACCCCAAAATCGAGCTTCCACCATCATGCCGTCTCCCAGCCTAAAATATGCCGAATCATATTTTGTGCCTCAGGCCATAACATGCTTGATTGTAACGAGATAGTCATGATTACTTTCTCTATGTTCATCAGCCACAACCCAATTCATAGACAAGAGTTGTTTCAGCTGAGCTAATTCTCGTTCATTCAGTTGTAAGTTTTTAATTCCCTTGTCTGTAAGCTGATAATCGCGATCCTTTGTTTTATTAAATTTAAGTTTTATTATTTGTTGCAGTCCAGGATAAGTAATAAAGCTTATTTGATAACCTTCTGAAATGATTTCTTCTAATCCATCTTTTCCCCTTTCTGCGAGCTTAATCAATTCATTAAAATCAAATTTATCATGTAGATTTTTCCAGCTACTAACATCACCTAATTGAATTTTTAAAATCATTTCTTCATCTGAAACACCTTGACGACGTAATGTTTCAATCATGTAAGCATCCATAAGCGATATTTTTTCTGTTTTCATAACACAGTCCCCCATCATTAAAATTTCATTTACCAGTGATCTCACTTAAAGCTAAATCCTTTATAGCCCATAATATACCAACCCGGATTTTATTTCAGGAATATCATTTTGACGAAAAAAATAATGTTTAGATTGAGGATGGTGAACAAGTAGGAGGAAAAATTTATTTTAAGGAAGTCACTCAGTGTTCAATTTTTATATGTCAATAACTAAAGTATATGCATATGCTCTCATGGCATAATTTTTTTCTAATAGTATAGCACTGACCTGCCTCCTAGCGACTTTTTTTCTAAAAAAAATAGTCTTTCCGCTATCATCATTTTGATAAATGACAGTTATATCCAAAAAATATTTGTTGACAGAAAATAATGTTTATGTTAAATTTATTTCAAAGTTAAAAATCGATGACGAGAACGAGTAAGAAAATGATTTCTGTTCCACAGAGAGTCAGCGTTTTGGTGAAAGCTGATGTGCAGTGCTTTTCTGAAAATCATCTCTGAGATGCAAAGCTGAAGTTATGTAAGCTTTGACGGGTGTCCTCCGTTATCAAGGAACGCGTATGATGGTACGTGACTAAGAGCCGAATTGTTTCTTTGTTGAAACATTAGGAATATGGGTGGTAACGCGAGTTCAAACTCGTCCCTTTTTTAGGGGCGAGTTTTTTTATTTTTATGGGGCCCCGAAATCTGAATCGCAATCACACATCTTCTCTACTAAAGAAACTTGATAAAACACGCGAGTAGGCTGAAATTCAACCATCATCTAAGAATAGACTTTTTCATCTTGAATGAATGTCATTCGTTAATAACTAGTGTACACACAAACGGATTTAGTAGAAGTAGAAAAAACATTTGCGACAATCGAACTGGGGGAATCACGATGAACAAGAAAAACATACTATTATTAGGCTTTATGTTATTTTCACTATTTTTTGGAGCTGGAAATTTAATCTTTCCACCATTTTTAGGAATGGAATCAGGAGAAAATTTTATACCTGCCATTGCTGGGTTTGTATCGACTGCTGTCTTCATTCCATTGCTAGCGGTTATTTCTGTATCATTATCCAATAATGGTCTGTTAGCCATCGGGCAACGTGTTAATCCATTATTTGGACTTATATTTACAATCGTCGTTTATTTATCAATTGGTGCATTTTATGGTATTCCTCGTGCATCAAGCGTTGCTTACGAATTAGGATTTGTCCAAGTGTTTGAAGTTGAAAGCTCATTAACATTGTTTTTATTTACGGTCGTCTTCTTTGGGGTCACTTACCTACTAAGTGTAGACCCTAAAAAAATGATCGATCGCCTAGCACAAATTCTTACTCCAGCATTACTACTCGTGCTGACTGTTCTATTTGTTAAGGCTTTTACAACATTGAATTATACTGAAAAACCTGTATCTGAAAAATTTGCATCCGCACCATTTTTAAGTGGATTTTTAGAAGGATACTATACGATGGACGCCATTGCTGCACTAGCATTTGGAATTGTCATTATCAATGGACTTAAAACGAGTGGAGTTACAAAGAAAAAAGACCTTATTCGCGGCACAACTTATGCAGGTATTATAGCAGGTGTTGGCTTGACCATCGTCTATTTATCGCTTAGTTGGATTGGCCGAGTTCTAACATATGACGAGCCTGTAGAAAACGGTGCCGAAATACTCGTCTTAGCAACCGACCGCTTATTTAGCGTTGGTGGAAATTTACTATTCGGTACAATCGTCTTACTTGCATGTCTTACTACATGTGTCGGACTAATTAACGCGTGTGCTAGCTTTTTCAACGAAATTTTCCCAACATTTTCTTATAAACAATATGTCGTCGTGTTCGTTTTAATCGGACTTCTCATTACAAATCTAGGATTAAATACTATTTTATCTATTGCAACACCGTTATTAGTTTTCGTCTATCCATTTGCAATCGTGTTAATTCTATTATCATTGGTGCAACATTTCATCGGTGAAAGCAAAAAAATGTACGTCTATTCTATGGCAGTGACAACTATTTTTGCAGTCATTAGCGTTCTAGATTTTTTCAATGTGAGATTCGAAGCCGTTGATTCTGTCTTAGGCATCTTTCCATTATATGAAAATGGCCTCGGCTGGGTGGTTCCAACATTAATTGTAGCAACAGTCGGATATGTCATTGATCTGACTAAAGGAAAAGTATTAAAAAACGCCGCGTCATCAACGATTTCTTAAATGTATAGAGATTAAAAAGGCATGTAGGATTTATTCTACATGCTTTTTATTGTTTATAAGAGAATTTATACCTCGTCTACAATGAATGCTCATAGCTAACGATCGTTCACTAATCGGTTCTAACCTCGTACCATTTGACGATATCCTTCTCATTAAAAGATATGACTAACCATTCACTATCAATTCGAATGAAACCTCTCTCTGGACCTAGATAATAAACATAGTTATCATCTTCCTTAAAATATTCAGTCGGTGTAGGCTTTCCTAACAATGCATTGACATCATCTTTTGCCATGCCTTCCAACTCATATTTTTCAAGTAAATGTTCGACTAGGTAGACCCGTTTATCTTTGTTTTTCACCCATTTATTAGTTGTGAAAATGGAATTATACTGATTAATACTTAATAAAAACAAACATATTACAGGTGGAATAAGAACAATGCTAGCCATCACTTTTTTCGCATTTGTATGTTTAATTGAAATTAAAAGCGTAACCATCCCAATTAGAAACGGAACGATTATAACACTGAGACTAACAGAAGTGAATCCCGTATGTCCTAACATAATGAGAATCGCAGATCCTACGTATAAAAAAACATATGCCCCTAATAATAAAAACTTCAACTGTTTCACTTGTGTATCATTCCCGTCCACCCAATTTGTTGTTTTTATTTTATCATAAGCGACAGTTTCTGACAAAATATTCAGTGATTTGAAAGGAGGTTTTGGAAACGGCTATAAATAAAAATCGTTGATTAGATTCCGTCCGTACACTAAGGTCCTGATTTTCCAAAGGTTAATCCGTGCAATGCTCTTTACTCTTCTACAAAACTTTACGTCTCTATCAATACATCGGAAAATTCCGACTCTAAATCCAAATAATTTCCAGATAAAAATTGGTAAAAGACATGTGAACAAATTATCTGTTTAGCCAAAAATACAAGAGATTAATTAACAAACATTTTCAAAAGAATTACACAGCACTTGTGCTTTTTTCTTTTAATACGTCCCTCACGATCAGTATAGATATCTGCAAATCCCAAATTATGCGGTTTTCTGTTGTCTTGTTACTTTTAAACCAAATTGTTTTTGTACTCTTAAAGCGTTCATAATATCTACACCCCTTCTCTTCTTTAAATATTATCATAAAAATGCGCTAACGGAATAACACTTCTTCCTCAAAAAAGCAGCCAAATCCGAGTTACCTGATGTCATAGTTATTATAGAAAACCAGCCCACCAGCTTCTCTTTTACTCAAGGCCTCTAAACTTTTCTTCTAACTCCTTCCTTAGGTTTTCCTCTATGTTACCAAATTTGTCTATGACAAAGTCGGGAAACATTTTTTTAATATCCTTAGGGTAATCATCGCCATCTCTTGGGGTAGTATGATCAATGATTTCTAGCCGACCATTTTTATCGCTTACCTTTAATAAAACAGGTTGTGAAAGTCCTGATGTTTTTTCAATTCGATGAACATTTTTCATATAACCTTCCACCATGATCCATAGGTAGATTTCTCCAGCTCCCTTATCACTATCTAACACTTCATGAACACTTAAAACATGTTCATCGTCTTCATCTGCCAAATGACGATTAATATACGTTTCAATGATGGTGTAATCCGCTACTGATAAAAGGTAACTCTTATTTGAATTTGCTTCACGTTCACAACCGATTACTATACAGAATGATATAACCGTTAACAATAAATATATTTTCTTGCGCATTTGCTCTCCTCAGTATTAATCGAGTTCATATGAATTATCATCTTTATATAACCTCTTTTATTTATAAACTCTATTATAGTTTTTCTTTTGTGGGACTGGAACTCTTCCCATCCCTCCCTTACATTTTTCGCCGCAATTCTTCAATTTCCTTCTCATCCAAGTGCGTGACCTTAGTAATAAATTCTATGGATGCTCCTTCTTTCAACATTTCAAATGCAACTTCCTTTTTTCCTCTCTCTACTCCTGTCTCTATTCCTTTTTCTATGCCTTTCTTAATCCCTCTCTCCTCATACGAAATCGGTAACTCCAATATTTTCTCCGCGTCATCCATTTTCTTCACTTCTTCCATCAACTTTTCCTCCTCTTCATCGTTTAGTTTTAAATAGGTTTCAAAAAAGCCGTAGATCAAGCGTTGTTTTGCTGGGTTTAGCTCCATCGTAGCCATCATCCGTAAAAATTCTTTCTTAACTTGAATGCGTTCCTTTTCAGAATATCCCATTTTGCTTAAAAGAGCAGCTGCAGCAGGATTATTTGACGTGATATAGTCTCGCCAATTCTTTTTTCGTAAGTGTAACGTTAAAAAGTTAAATGTCAAAATTTGGAAGTCAGATAATCCCAACGTAAATTGATCTTTCTCCCAGTTTTCATCATAACTAAATACAGCGATTGGAATGATTGGTTTTTTGTACTTATTGTATAGAAGACTGAAGTATTGAAACATCCGTTCATGAAAATCTGTTTGTGTTGTACTTTGTGGTTCGATGTGGACGATGATTAAAGCATCTTCTTGTTTTAGTTTAACCTGAACAACGATGTCTAATCTTCGGGTATCGCCTTCGATTAAATTTGTGTGTACTTCTTCCGATAGCGGGGTGATGGTGTGAAAGTCGATTGCTTCATGTATATTTGGGAAAAACACTTCCAAAAACTCTTGGAAAAATGTGTGGATGAGTTCTTTAAAAAGTTGATCGTGCCTTGTGTACGTTTGCCTCCTTTCTTTTATCAGTGTTGGTATCGGAACTTTCTGGTAATGAGAATACTTGATTGACATTTTCCTTTCACGAAGCTGTGTTGCTTGCATTTTAACACATCCTTTGCAGGTTTTGTAGTGGAAATATCTGAGGTGTTTATTCTATTTTTAGTATACAACACCCCCTCTCACAGAACAAGCGTTCCTTTCCGTGAAGAGGTTCTATATCTAGAGTTAGTAGTGGAATTTTTTCCATTGGAGTTGCGCGATTTTGGTTAAGTTCGAGTAATTCCTACTTGAGACTATGGCATTCTACGAAATGTAAACTTGACATTTAGAAAGGTTTGTCATACATTATGTATAGAATAACATACATTGGTAACGGAGAAGACAAAATGATTTCAAGGGTGGTCTAACAATATGATTAAAAACAAAATAGCGGTCTGTAGAGCAGAGAAAAAATGGACACAACAAAAGTTAGCTGATGAGATAGGTGTTAGCCGTCAAACAATCATGGCAATGGAAAACTATAAATACAATCCTTCATTATTGTTGGCTTTCAAGGTTTCTAAAGCTTTTGATAAGGAAATCACTGATATTTTTGAGTATGTAGAGGAGGAGTAGGGTGGAGAAATTTTATCTTTTGTTAGTAATTGCCGTTTTAGTTGCGGAGGCCTATAAAGCTAAATTTGAAAAGTCCGGCGAATCGAAAGATGAAAGAGGACAATTAATATTATTAAGAGTCAAATCCATGTCTTATAATTACTTGACAGTCGGTGTGGCCGGTGGTTTTTTATTAGTTGGCCTATTTAAAGTCATGACCATCAAGTTTTTCCCATTTTTTATCCTAATCGTTTTTCTATTTCAAAGTGTCGTATCAGCAGTTTATCTAGGAATTGTTCGTAGGAAAGTAGTATGAGTATTTCTTATGATTATTAGCTTTATGTGTTTCCATTGTGCTTGAAATCAGTGATTTTATGACTTCCTTGTATTAAATTAAAGTAATAAATACCGATTCTAATCTGTCTTCTCCTAACATCCCTTTTTACAATAACACCGAAGAATAACAGGAAAAAAGCATAAAAATATAACAGCATGCCATCAAATCAGGGTACATCATTTGATGGCATGCTGTTCATCCAATTAGTTTTATCGCAGCTATTGTAGCCGCCGATATGTCAAAATATGATTAATTACACTCAAATTCTCCCTCTTATACTCTTTATATGTTCTTTCTTAATTGCGTCGTCTACCAGTGTATACTTTTTCAAATTTTTATATAATTGTTCCACTTCTTCAGCAGCCAAAATATCCGCTAACGTCTTTAAATGCCTATTAATAATCTGAATGAGTTCATTCCTTTTTATAACGGTAACATTTGAAGAAGTGATATTTATATTCTTTAACAAACAACGTTTACTAAATACAATATATAATTTGTATGATTGGACTTGCTATTTGTCATACAAAGCTCTTAACGCATTTAATATGTTTATTATTCTGCCATACCGGGTTAAAAAAAGGATATTTTCTACCACCTTTAAGTATTTTCATCCAATTCCTATTTGTTTCATTTCCAAAAATCCATCCACTGTAGTTCGACGCATACCCTTCTTCTATAAAACAACTTCATCTGTGAGAGAAATAGCCCGTAAAACCGTAATAAATTCTTAGCTACATAATAATCATAAAAAAACTGAACACCACATAATAAAGATTCGGTGCTCAGTTATTAATAAATAATGAATGTGTTTTGAAAAAAATAATTGAGTTGCTTTTGTCTTTCAGTCTTTGAGAAGAAGTCTCTAAATCTAAAACTCATTAATCAATTCATGCCATACTTATTAACAATCTCTTGGTATTTTCCTACTTCCTTAATATCTAGCTTGATTTGTACTGGGTTTTCATAGAGGCATTTCGCATGCGACATAGTATTTAGTATGTCAATGGCAACTATATCACGCTGTTTAAAAAACGATTGACAAATTGGACATCTGATTAGATCCAGTTCATACTTTTTTGCCATATCTAAGTCCCCTTCAATAAAATGGTGTGGTAGTGTCTCACATTCAAATATTATTATATATAACCCTATTTTAGCTCTTTATAAGAATTCATTTTGTTTTATTGCTGGTATTTTGGTAATTTTAATTTTAAGGGTATATGTACAATATTTGTTCAGCACATGTTGTGTAACTGAGAGACTAAATTGATAGTTTGACGGTTCCTGATGCTCGGTTATGCCATATAACTAAAAAATATAAACGATGCTTTCTCATAATCACCTAAAACATGGTAAATTTCAGCCTGTTTAAAGTTTAACCTTCTGATCATATTAGAATTCGAATCGTTTAAGCATGTCGCTGATTGATTAAAACAATCAATGGCCAACGAATAATTTTTTCTTTCTTTTTCCATGTCACCTAACAGCTCATAGGCTTTAGCTATGTATTCTTTTTCTTTAGACTGCTCAACAATATTACGACAAATTATTTCCATTTCCTTGAATTCCCCAAGCTGTAAGAAAGTTTCTGCTAATTCCAGCTCTACATTCATTTTCTTACTTGAATGTCCAAGCTCTTTAAAAAGTTCGATTGATTTATTTAATTTTTCAACTGATTCTTGTAAATTTCTCGTTTGCCTCAATAGAATACCTAAATTATTTAATGTCCCTGCCTGGTTTTCTAAATCGTTTATTAGCACAAAAAAATCAATGGCTTTTGAGTAGTATTGATGAGCTTCGCCTGTTTTATTCAGCTGCATATAGCAAATCCCTAAAGCCATATTTATTTCACCAGATTTATAATACATCTCTAAGGAATCGTTTAAATCTAATGCTTCCTCTAAGAAGTTAATAGCCGAATATAACTCATTTAATTTACCGTGAACAACGCCTAGATTTAATAATAGAAAAATGCGTATCTGACCACTTATTTGTTCATAAATAGCCAATTTATTTGCTTTACTGAGCACATCTAAGGCTTTATAATTTTGATTACTTTGGGAATACGCATAACCTAAATCAGCTAAAGTTCTAACCTTTTTTTCTTGATTACATTCTCCCAAAACATCGGCACTTTTATGATAATAAGTAATTGCTGCCGATAGATTTCCATCTGATTCATTAATCTTACCCTTAATCCAATACAATATCCCTTTTTCTTCATCAGTCGTATCTTCTTCTAACAAATTAAACGTTGTATTTTCAATCGTTTTCTTCGCTTTATCTATATTGGATTCCAGAATATTTTTTTCCGCTAATTTAATCTCTCTTTGTATTTGCAGTAAGAGTAAGTTTTTATTTTTAGGCTTTTGATTTAATAAGTCTTCTATATTGCACTCGAGCTTTTTCGCTAGTTTTTCAATGACATCATAAGAAGGCTCGAAGGCACCGCGCTCTATTTGACTTAAGTAACTTCTCGTAATGATACCTTCTGCAAGCTCGGCCTGTGTGAGTCCTTTTTCAATTCTCATTTCTCTAATTCTCTGTGCAATATGATTCATTCAGATTCCTCCCATAATTTCATAACATCATCATATCATTTATTAACATTATTGAACAAATGAATATTAAAAATAAATACTAACAAAATTATATTGACAAATATCGAAAGACTGTATATGATATAGTTAAATTATTCAACATGACAAAACAAATTCACCAACCTTTTTCATAATGTTAAGTATGTATAAAAGGGAGGGATATCAATGAATAAGAAATTAGTTACATTCCTTGTCGTATCAGCCGCGGTATTAACCGTTTTCCTTGCAGATCCTATTTGGCCAGTAAACGACCCTATCTGGCCTGTGATAAGATAATCCTCTTGGGTCTACTCAATTATTCAACATAGAAACATCTTTAAAGGGGGTGAAAACCGAAAGTTCTTAGTATGATAAGCTCAAACGACACCAACCATTAAAGCGAATCATCCTAAGATTGTGCTGATTACAGTAAAAACTGTGTTAGTACTGAAATTTCTGGGTCATAGGGTTAATTGAAATAATTTTGTTGTTAATAGCCATAAGTATTAAAAAGTTTTAACTCCATCCTTTAAATTTTTTGTTCATTAAGACTAGTACCAGCTGCAGGTACTGGTCTCTTCTTTTGACTTATTCATCAATCGACGCGGTTGCTCTAGCGTTAGATAGTCTGCCATAAAAAACTCTCCCAGACAGTTAGATCCCTGTCTGGGGGAGATTTTTAGTAAAATATTGATGTATAACACCTCTCTGCTATATATCTATGAAATCTGAAATTAGGCCTGGTAGGGTGAATTGAGCGGTGGTGTAGCAAAATCGGGCAATGATGGAATGAAATCGAGCGGTGACACGGCAAAATCGGGCAATGATGGAGTGAAATCGAGCGGTGACTGTCTAAATTCGAGCGGTAATAAATCAGAACTGGCCTCGAAATATTCGCCAATCAATATTTCAATGTCAAGTGGTCTATCATAATCATATGGTAGTCAATTCTAATCACCATGCTTTACATATTCATTCAATAATTCATCTTCCTTTGACAAAGATATGTTCGCTGATGATTTTTTTAAATTTATGTTTCGTTATGTCTTCTGAAAGCTGACGCGTATCTGCCGAGACTAACTGCTCAAAATAGGCTTTAAATTGTTTATAAGTAATTTCAGATAAGCAATTTCCTGTTGATTTAGATTGTGGTCTTCAATAAATGGTGGTACATTTTTCCCTTAAAAATGAGTTCCATGATTAATAACTATTATTGCACCTCCAATATAGTTTGGGAGTCCATCCATACCATCAAAATAATAAGGGACCCTACTAATCATATAATCAAGTTGACTCATATTTGCTGTTAGCGTAGAAATTTCCCGTTGCAAATCTGATGAGTTTTTACCTTCAATGATCACTTCAAGTTGTGAAATGGTGTCCCTAATCACGTAAAAGAAATCCTGCATGTAAATAGAGTAATGACTGTTTTTTTCCAGATGAGATTTAAAAAACTTGTAGTTAAATATGAGACTAACAATCAGCAAGCCGACTAGAATCAACAACCATACCTTCTTATTTTTATTCATGTCATCATTCCTTAGAAAAACTATATAACAAACAGGATAAGTCAACTTTCCCATATCGAGCAATCATCTCAAATCCGACTTCCTTTTTTTCCTCTTTCTACTCCTTTTTCTATGCTTTTCTTAATCCCTCTCTCCTCATACGAAATCGGTAACTCCAATATTTTCTCCGCGTCATCCATTTTCTTCACTTCTTCCATCAACTTTTCCTCCTCTTCATCGTTTAGTTTTAAATAGGTTTCAAAAAAGCCGTCGTTTCAGTCGGAGTTTAACTGAAGGGACAGGTTTTCGCCTGTCCCCTCCATCACATCTTTTGCCGCAATTCTTCAATTTCCTTCTCATCCAAGTGTGTGACCTTGGCAATTATTTCAATAGATAAACCCTCTTTCAACATT
>NZ_DATBTY010000006.1:0-207423 GCF_036516575.1 Cerasibacillus sp. | reverse complement strand
CGAGACAACGCATTGAAGCTTCAATACAGCCTCTCACCGAAGAAAATCAGAACGAGACAACGCATTGAAGCTTCAATACAGCCTCTCACCGAAGAAAATCAGAACGAGACAACGCATTGAAGCTTCAATACAGCCTCTCGCCGATGAAAATCAGAACGAGACAACGCATTGAAGCTTCAATACAGCCTCTCGCCGATGAAAATCAGAACGAGACAACGCATTGATGCCTCAATACAGCCTCTCACAGTTAAAAATCAGAACGAGGCAACGCATTGATGCCTCAATACGGCCTCTCGCCGATGAATAGCAGTACGAGGCAACCCATTGTGACCTCAATACAGCCTCTCGCCGATGAATAGCAGTACGAGACAATGCATTGAAGAGTAACGCATGTCATTATGGCAGCATCATGAGCTGCTCTTCCTGTAAGCACTGCGCTTTTTGTAATAATGGAAGTTCGTCGCGCATTGCTTTTTCAGTAATGGGCTAACGCACTCCGGAGGTCCCACCGATACTCTCCTCCCGCGACGGACTGTGCGTCTAGTGTCGGTGTAGGCCACTGGACGTGGTCGTACCTAGCCGACCAGGAGTTTACGTATCTTTCCTCCACTAAAGTGGTACAAAGTTCGTCTTTGAGTTGAACATATTATTTTTGTTCCAGACTCAAATGTATTAATATAATAACCCTATAAATTCCTCTTTCGTAATCTTCCCGAGATAGTGGGCCACATCTAGATCATCTAATGCTTCTGTAATCGCTTGCTTCTCATGTCGGACACCTTTAAGTTGATCTTCAACGACTTTAATTTCACCAAGTCCGAAAAAGTCCCCGTAGATTTTACAATTTTCGATGATTCCTTTTTTAACATCAAGTCGAACGTCAACAAGACCTGATGGGAACTTATGTGACCGCTTAAAGTTAAATGCAGGAGACTTGCCATAAGTCCAGTCCCAGTTGCGATAGCGCTTTTCAGATATCTCGTAAATGTTTTTCCAGTCTTCATCTGTTAATTCATAGCGTGGAACATCTTTCACATCATCCACATTGAAAATATGTTTTAATAACATCTCTTTAAAGTCTTCCATCGAAATATCTTCATCCATAAATTCAGCTATATTAGCGACACGGCTACGGATTGATTTAATCCCTTTTGATTCAATTTTAGCTTGACTAACATTTAAAGCAGCTACAACATGTTCGATTTCTGAATTAAGCATCAATGTTCCATGGCTAAACATGCGTCCTTTTGTAGCGAACATCGCATTTCCAGATATTTTACGCTCTTTAACGACAAGGTCATTTCTTCCCTTTAATGCAGCTGGGACACCTAATTGATTTAATGCCTCAACAACTGGTTTCGTAAACTTTTCAAAGTTGTGGAAACTATCGCCATCATCTTTTGTAATAAAACTAAAATTAATATTCCCTAAATCATGGTAAACAGCCCCACCACCAGAAAGACGGCGGACAACTTTGATATTGTTTTTCTCTACATAATCTGTATTAATTTCCTCAATCGTATTCTGGTTTCTACCAACAATGATCGACGGCTCATTAATATAGAACAGAAGATATGTATCATCTTCTCCAAAGTTTTGTAAAATATATTCCTCGAAAGCTAAGTTTACCGTTGGATCGGTAATTCCTTGGTTGTCAATAAACTTCATAACGATACCTCCCAGGTTATGTATATCATCTTAAGTTTAATGGATTCACAAATGACTAGCAACCATTGACGCTTTAAAAAAACATCTATTTTGACATCCTTTCGTCAAAAACTTTAAAAATGTTATAAAACAGTGTTGACAAAGTGGCATCTGTTGTATTACAATGTATTCAACGCTTGAAATTGTTGTATCACAGTAATGCAATGGACTAATCTGTTGTATTACAAAAAGGCACATAGGGGGATTGTCAATGGTTAACGTATTAGAGTTTTTCAGAAACCTTCCGAAAAAAAGATGCCAGCAATGTGGCAACGAAATGTTTGAACAAGCGGATTGCTATGGCAACCTATGCGATGATTGTAATCATCCAGCAAGATAGGTTTAGCACATCCCAAATAATTATTTTACTGTAATTGTAACATGATACTTCCTTTCCTCTTAACAGCTATTCCCCAAATAGCTGTTCTTTTTTTTGCCCATTATATTCTGAACAAATAAAAGAGTAGAAATACAGTATCCTTTTTCAGCAAAATATATTATAATTACTTAGACAAGCGAAATATTTATTGCAATGAAAGGGGTATTCTGAAATGACAACACAAGTATTACAAAAGCGTTCTGAAATCCCAAATAATCAAAAATGGGATCTATCAGCATTATTTTCATCGCATGATGACTGGGAAAAAGAACGACAAGCTTTAGAAGAAGACGTGCAAAAAGTCAGTGCTTATAAAGGTAAACTAAACGAAAGTGCTGAACAATTATTCGGTTGTATAACAGCATATGAAGCATATTTAGAAAGGCTAATTCGGGTATCCACCTATGCTAGCCTTCGTTTAAGTACGGATGGTAGTGATTCTGGTTGTCAGCGTGATGCGGCAAAAGTAGCAGCCTTAACAGCAAAAATAAACGCTCAACTAACTTTTATTGAGACTGAATTACTAGACATACCAAAAGAAAGATTTGAGCAATTTAAACAAGATGAACCTCAACTAAACAATTATCAAAAAATGCTTAACGATATTTTAAAGAAAAAGCCATATACCCTTACACCAGAAGTTGAAGAAACATTAGCCGCTTTAGAAGAAGTACATCAAGCACCATATATGATCTACTCTAGGAGCAAATCATCGGATATGGTATTCGACCCGATTCAAGACGGAACCGGTAAAGAAATTCCAATGTCAGCAGCACTCTATGAAGAAAAATATGAGATTTCTGAGGATACAACCGTTAGAAGAAATGCCTATGATTCATATATTAAAACACTTAATCAATATAAACATACTTATGCCGCAACATATGCCACAGAAGTAACGAAACAAGTCACTTTGGCAAAACTAAGAGGATATGATTCGGTAACAGAGATGTTACTACAACCACAGGAAGTCACTTTGGAAATGTATGAGAATCAACTAGATATTATTCAGTCTGAGCTCGCACCACATATGCGTCGGTATGCGAAACTAAAAAAGGAAAAACTTGGATTAGAAGACATCCGCTATTGTGATTTAAAAGCACCACTTGATCCAGATTACAATCCTAAAACAACATACGATGAAGCAAAAGAAACGATTCTTGAAGCATTAAAAGTGATGGGACCCGAATATCACAACATCATGAAAGAAGGCTTTACAAACGGTTGGGTTGACCGTTCTAATAATATCGGAAAAGCGACAGGTGCATTTTGTTCTAGTCCATATGGAGCACATCCTTATATATTATTAACATGGACAGATACGATGGAAAGCGCCTTTACATTAGCCCATGAATTAGGACATGCTGGGCATTTCTATTTAGCACAGAAAAATCATTCTTTATTTAACACAAGACCTTCTACTTATTTTGTCGAAGCACCTTCAACGATGAACGAATTATTACTCGGTAATTACTTACTTGAAAAAGCCGGGGATAATAAACAATTGAAGCGCTGGGTCATCACACAGCTTTTAGGGACATATTATCATAATTTTATTACACACTTATTAGAAGGTGAATACCAACGTCGTGTTTATGATTTAGCCGAAAAAGGCACACCGCTAACTGCTGATGTACTTTCAACACAGAAGAAAGAAGCGATACAAGCATTTTGGGGAGATGAAGTCGTCATCGATGATGGTGCCGGTTTGATTTGGATGCGCCAGCCGCATTATTATATGGGACTTTATCCATATACTTATTCAGCTGGATTAACCGTTTCTACTGCTGTAGCTCATAAAATTAAAGAAAAAGGTGAACCAGCAGTTAACGGGTGGTTAGATGTATTAAAAGCGGGTGGGACATTATCACCGCTTGAACTGATTAAAAAAGTTGGCATTGATATGACAAAACCGGATGCCATTAAAACAGCTGTTCAATATGTTGGCTCATTAGTCGATGAGTTGGAAAAAAGCTATGAATAATTGAGTACGGGTTAGTTTGAATAACCCCTAAACTCAAAAATAAGCGGAGAAACGGGTTTTCTCCGCTTATTTTATTTGTTAAATTCATTGAGCAACTCAATGATATACAAGTAGACCGATGTGACATGAATAATAGCACATTGAGCATTCAAATGAGAAAAAAAGCAGTCGAAAGTCAAAAGACTTATCGGACTGCTTTTTTATGATACTTTTATAAATAATTTAAGACATTATCAACAGCTTGTTTTCCTTGATCAATACAATCTGGTAAACCTACACCTTCATAAGAACTACCTGCTAAATAAATACCTGGTAGATGTTCAGTCATCGCTTGCTTTACTGTTGCTAAACGGTCTAAATGCCCAACTGTATATTGAGGCATCGCATTTTTCCATCTTGTGACAACAGAAAAGAGTGGTTTCTTTTTGATCTTCATGATTTTATTTAAATCTTTCAGAACCAGTTTCACCATGTCTTCATCTGATAAATCAACTGCTTCTGGATCATCAGGGCGCCCAACATAACAACGGATGAGCGCCTTGTCTTCTGGTGCTGCATTAAGCCATTTTTTATGTGTCCAAGTACAAGCGGTAATGCGGAACTTGCTATTTCTTGAGACGACAAATCCCGTCCCATCAATATCTCTTTTAATTGCTGATTTATCAAAAGCCATTGCCACATTAGCAACCGAATTTAATGGCATATCACGAAATACATTAAAGAAGTCATACTGGCTAAAGATGTTAGGTAACGTTTGATGTGGCGTTGCCATAATAACAGCATCCGCATTATAAACAGAGCCATCACTTAATAGCACATGATAGCCATGGTCTTTTTTCTCGATATGATCAACTGCTGTTTGTAATTGAATTGTACCCGGTTTTAATTGTTTTTCGAGAGCATCAATCAACGTTTCTAATCCACCTTTAAGTGAGTAGAACATACCTTGTTTCTTTTTATTTTTAGTCGACTTTCTCTTTGGCATCGATTTATTTAATCCTTTAATTAAACTACCGTATTTCTGTTCTAAGTGATAAAAGTTGGGAAATGTTGCCATTAAACTCATATCATCCATATCACCAGAGTAAATACCCGATAATAAGGGATCGATAAGGTTTTCAACCAATTCATCGCCAAACCGGCGTCTAAAAAAATGCCCTAAGGATTGATCTTCAACCTGCTTCCCTTTTGGAATAAGAAAATCCATTCCCGCACGTAGTTTTCCCGTTGGAGAAAACATGCCTGAAAATAGAAACGGTCTAACTTGTGTAGGAATCCCCATAAAGGAGCCACTCGGCATTTTATGCAACTTCTTACCGACTAAAATATACGATTGCCCTGTTCCATTACGAACAAGCTGATTGGTTAATCCTAAATCTTCAACGAGTTCGACAGCAGGCTTTTTACGTGCTAAAAATGAATCAGGTCCCCGTTCAATTGTAAATCCCTCACGGCGGACAGTTTGAACTTTCCCACCAATCCGATTGGATGATTCGACTAATTTAACATGATATGGAAGACGATGTTCCTGAATATGTTTTTGCAAATAAAATGCCGCAGATAAACCCGTTATTCCGCCACCAACGACTAAGATATTTTTAGATTTCATTAGGCATCACGCCTTATCTTTGTCATAACTGCATTCGCCATTGCATTAATAAACAACGGATCAACATTCGGCATTTCTGGACGATAATAACTTGCACCAATATCATCACAAACGACTTTACACTCATAGTCATTGTCATATAATACTTCTAAGTGATCTGAGACAAAGCCAACAGGTGCATAAACAAATGATGTATAGCCTTTTTCCTTATACAAATCACGTGTTAAGTCTTGAACATCTGGACCTAACCATGGATCAGGCGTATTTCCTTCACTTTGCCAACCAATCTCATAGTTTATTACCCCTGCTTCTTTAGCAATTAACTGGGCTGTTTCCGCTAACTGTTCTGGATATGGATCATTGTGCTGAAGAATTTTCTCTGGTAAGCTGTGAGCCGAAACTATTAAGACCGCTTTTTGACGTTCTTCGTCACTCATCTTCGCATATTCCTTTTTAATTTCTCTTGCCCAATAAGCGATAAAGTCAGGCTCCATGTACCAACTTTCAACAGATGTAAATGAAATCCCATGCTTTTCAGCTTCTTCTTGTGCACGACCATTGTATGACTTAACACTAAATGTTGAATAATGTGGCGCTAGAACAATAGATGCTGCTTGCGTGATACCATCCTTTGCCATTTCTTCTACTGCATCTTCAATAAACGGCTCGATATGCTTTAAACCGATATATACATGGAATTCATAATCTTCTTGAACATGATTTAAAGCCTTTTCTAAAGCTTTTGCTTGGTCTTCAGTAATTTTAGCAAGTGGAGAAATCCCACCAATTGCTTTATATCGAGCTGTTAAATCAGCTAATGCTTCTGGAGATGGTTTTCTCCCGTGACGAATATGTGTGTAATAACGTTCAATATCCTCTTCTTTATATGGTGTACCATAGGCCATGACTAATAAGCCCATTTTCTCTCTTCCCATATCATCTCACCTCATCATTGAATGTTCATCGTTTTGAATATGTGTGAATCAATTCTGTTAAACGTTGTAATGTTTCTGGTTTTACATCTGGTGTAACACCATGCCCCAAATTAAAAACGTGATGTTCATCATCTTTTGATTGATCAAGGATTTCTTTCGCTCGTGTTTCAATTGTATCCCAATCCGCTAATAAGATAGCTGGATCTAAATTACCTTGCAGTACTTTCGTTACACCTAATTCACGCGCTTCTTTAATTGATGTACGCCAATCAAGTCCAATCACATCAACTGGTAAATCATTCCATTCAAGCAATAAATGACTAGCACCGACTCCGAATATAATTAATGGTACATCAAATTTACGAAGCTCTGTGAAGATTCGTGTCATGATCGGCTTTATGTATTTACGGTAATCTCTAACATTCAATGAACCAACCCAAGAATCAAAAATCTGAATCGCTTTAGCCCCCGCTTTAATTTGCGCTTCAACATACACAATAATCATATCTGCTAATTTATCCATTAACATGAACCACATGTCAGGGTTACTGTACATCAGTGCTTTTGTTTTACCATAATTTTTAGATGGCCCACCTTCAATCATGTAGCTTGCTAAAGTAAAAGGCGCACCACTGAAACCTATTAATGGGACATTCAATTGTTCCTCTGTCAATATACGAATCGTATCCAATACATATGGGATATGTTTTTCTGGATCCAATGTTTTTAAGCTTTCCACATCTTCAATCGTTTTAACTGGATTATAAATAACTGGTCCTACCCCAGATTTAATTTCTACATCAATTCCCATCGCAGGAAGAGGTGTCATAATATCTTTATATAAAATAGCTGCATCAACATCATAAGTTTCTACTGGTAAACGTGTCACATAAGCACATGTTTCTGGTTGATGTGTAATCTCAAAAAGTGAATATTTCTTTTTTAATTCGCGGTATTCTGGTTGTGAGCGACCCGCTTGACGCATATACCAAACAGGTGTGTATTCAACTTTTTCCCCTCGATATGCCCTAAGGATTGTATCATTAAATTGCTTTGACATATTATTTTCACCCTTTTTTTATAACTTTCTTCATATTATCCACCATTATTAACTATAGCCATTTAATACATACGTGTATAGCAAACGGCCTATTTTGTCATTAATTTGTCATATGACAATGATAATTCGACAAATGGTGAGCGTTTTCCTTCCAATTTAGTTAAAGGATCATAAGGTACAACATAGTATTGCTTGGATTTAAACAACGATGATAGATTTATTCGATACTCATGAATCCCTGTGACTTCACCTATTCGTTTATCAATCCCTGGTTCAACCTGATAGATTCGATAAATAACCCGCTTATCAGTTGAACCGTTCCATGTTAATTTGCCACTTAAAGAGAAGCTCTCCCATTCGATATCCGCTTGTAAATCGCTAATCTCTGGTAGTTGTATCGGTGGGTCAAGTGATTTTACTTCCTCTGGTTTATTAAACGTTTGTACTAATTGCTGTGATTTATTAACTTCTGTTAATATCTGTTTCGCTAATGTTGTTGGGTAGCTACTTCCACCAGTTAAATAATGCATCTTATCTGATTGATCGTACCCAATCCATACAGCTAAAGCATAATCGGGCGTAAATCCCGCGAACCATATGTCCTTGTTTTTTCCTGCTACATGTGGATGCTCGGTTGTGCCTGTCTTTCCACCTAGAGCACGGTCAAAGAAGCCAGCTTGTGCCGTCCCTTTGTTAACAGTTTCTTCTAGCATTTTTGTCATATTCCAGGCCACTTGTGGTGTGAATACGTCTGTTTGTTTTTCATGCGCTTGATACAATAAATCACCACTCGGCAAATATATTTTTTCAATTGCACGTGAAGGCTGAAACTTCCCTTCATTTGGAAATGTAGCGTAAGCATCCATTAACTGGATAGGCGTTATGCCATATTTCAATCCACCTAGGGCAATGGCTAAACCATGGTCATTTGGCAAAGGGATTGCCATTTGTTGCAAATAATCTTTCGCATAGTCAACACCTATTTGATCAAGAACCCAAACCGCTGATGTATTCTTTGATTCTATTAATGCTGTATATAATGAAACATAGTCTGCATATGTATCATCACTATTACGCGTATGATTACCATCCACTAAGTCTTTTTGATCTGGAATAATGCTATAGGGTTTAAACGATTTCCCCATCATAGCAGGAGCATAGACTGCTATTGGTTTCATCGTTGAACCGGGCTGGCGTTTAACTGTTACACGATTTAAATCCCCGTATTGATAATCCCTTCCCCCCACAGCAGCAACGATTTTTCCTGTTTTTACTTCCCGCATAACAAATGCACCTTCAATGCCTGATGCATTGCCTGGGAAATATTGATCATTTTGAAATTGATCGTAGCCTATCTTTTGAATCCTTTCATCAAGATTGACAACGAGTCGATAACCGCCACGTTTCAGCTCACTTATGGTGAGCTGATGCTTATCAGCCGCTTCTTTTGTCACTATATCAATGTAACTTGCTAAGTACGGCTGATTACTTGATTCATTTATTTGTAAATCTAAAGTCTTCCCTGTTTCTCGCACTCTTTCTTCTGTAGAAATGAATCCACATTCGTTCATCGCCTTTAAAACGGTATTTCGTCTTTTGAGTGCTTTGTCGGGATGATTAATTGGTGAATAATGATTTGGCGAACGAACAAGTCCTGCCAGTAATGCCCCCTCAGTGACCGTTAAATCTCTAGCCGGTTTAGAAAAATATTTTTGAGCAGCCATTTCAATCCCATAAACACCGTGCCCAAAGTATATAGAATTGACATACAGTTCTAAAATATAGTCTTTGGAATAATGACGTTCTAAATAAATGGCCGCCATCACTTCTTTTGTTTTACGCAACCATGTTTTATCATGTGTTAAAAACAAATTCTTTACGACTTGCTGGGTAATCGTGCTCGCCCCTTCTACCTTACTTCCAGCAATCACATCTTTTACTATGGCACGAAATACTGATTTACTATCAATTCCCGCATGTTCATAAAAACGCCGATCCTCAATTGCAACAAATGCCTCTAATACATGATCGGGCATTTGGTTAATGTCAATAGGTGTCCGATTTTCTTCATATAAACGGTGGATTAGTTGACCATCTACCGTTTCAATGATAGTAGCTGCTGGTAAAATCATTTTCTCCTCATCAACAAATAAACGTCCTCCATATAATATAAAGAGATAACCAGTTAAACTAATAAATAAAATGATGGCTAAAATAAAAAAAGGAATATTTATTTTCCGTTGAATACGTTGCAGTGGGTTCGTGGTCAATGGCTTCCCCCTCATCATGGATTCACCCCAATCTATTGATGGATATGTATTATGGTCTACATTATACGACATTTTTTTAAAAGGGGAAAGAACGAGTACTTCATAGTCAATAGCTCTTATATGACGTCTATGACATAATAATATATAGAAAGGAGCGTTATTCAAGATGGTGAAAACAAAAGCTTATATGACAAATGGAACATATGCCTTTTTGAAAAAGCTGGAACAAAAGCATGATCACTTATCTTTTTACTTCATGAAAAACAACAATACGCTAGCCTATTATGAAGGAGGAGGGAAATCTGTATTCGCGGCCGGAAGAACCTATGGCATTTTATTATCAAAAGGTGAGATCGAGCGTCGCGGGTTTATTGCTATGAATCATATTCCTGTGACAATAGAAGGTCAGCCTGTTTTTGAGGAGCGCTTCAAGCAGAGACAACACGCAGTCGAAACAATGCCCGGCTTTCAAGCCTTTCGATTGTTAAAGCCTAAAAAAGGGCTTGCTTATATCGTCTTAACACAGTGGAAATCAGAAGCATTTTTTGATGAGTGGAGAGAATCAAAAGCATTTGAGAAAGCACATAACAAACAATCGGTTAAACAACCGGCATATTTTGCTGACCGCCCATTTTTAAAAACATACACCATGATAAAAGAAGAATAAGGGTATCCTCTTTTGAGGACAACCCTTATTCTCATGATCAAAATAATTCCCTTATTTTTCTTTTAAGACATGCTCTTCAAAAAAGTCTTTAAACACTTCTTTTTCATTAAAACCATCTATACGAGCAACCTCTTTACCATCTTCATAATGAATAAGTGTCGGTGTACCTTCTATTTGATAAGAGTCCCAACCCTTTTTAAACTCTAATAAATTAATTTTCTTTAGATCTATGTTCAATTCCTCAGCTAAAGGCACTAAAATCGGGGTTGTTTCTAAACAATAACTACATTCCGGACTATAGAAATAAACCGTCATCGGTTCTTTTTTCTCAAGTGCTTGATTCAGCGTGTTAGGAGTGATTTGGTTTTGATATAATGGATCATCCATTTGCTTAATCGTCGACTGATTTAAATCCTTTTTTTCATAACTATTATTACCACCATCTACTGCTTGCTTCGTTTTATACTGGTTCACAATAAACAAAGCTAAAAACAATAGAACGATTGTACCAATAATCGCTAACATCTTCTTTTGCATCCTATCTCACCTCTTAACTAGATTTAATATCAATAAATGAAGAACAAATATACTTAAAAAAGCAATTCCAGCTTGAAAAGGAATGGTAATAAATCCCAAATAATTAACATATTGCGTATGACATGGAATTAATCCACAAGTATCACCTGTCTCTCGTAATAGCGGAAGCTTCTGTAATAAATAATGATAAGTCGATACGAGAAAGCCAATCCCACTTAAAAATAAACCTGGTAATGCGATTTGGATATTTTTCTTCCATAAAGCGACACCGTAAATAACGATCAATGGATACATAAAAATACGTTGTACCCAACATAATTCACATGGTACAAATCCCATGACTTCAGAATAATAAAGACTGCCACCTGTTGCTAACAGTGCAATGGTCCAAATAATGAGCATGAGGTTTTCAAGCGATTTATCAGACGTCATGTTAGGACTCTCCCTCAAATGTAATCAAAATAATTATACATGAAAATAGAAAAAGGCACTATCAATAAGTCATGATCGCTTAAAGGAGACCATTGCGATGAACATAAACAGCCGCTTGTGTACGGTCACTAACACCTAACTTTGACAAAATATTACTCACATGTGTTTTTACCGTCTTGATGCCGATATACAATTTCTCACTAATTTCTTGATTTGTTAAACCATTCCCAATACATAAGAGAACCTCCATCTCACGAGGTGTTAATTCGTCATGAGGTTTTAAGGTGTCTTTTTGAAAGCTTGTTAACATTTTATTGGCTACTTTTGGTTCAATGACATTTTCTCCAATTACTGCTTTCTTAATCGCTTGGACAATTTCATCAGCAGACGCTGTTTTTAATAAATAGCTAAAAGCACCCGCTTCAATGGCTGGAAATACTTGTTTATCATCATAATAGCTCGTAAGAATGATAATTTTACATTCTGGAAACTTTTCCATCACTTGTTTTGTCGCTTCAATCCCTGTACCATTTTCCATAATTAAGTCCATCAGAACGACATCTGGTTTTTCTTGCAATATTACTTCTACACCAGCAAAGCCACTCGATGCCTGACCAACCACCTCAATATCACCATCCGTTTGTAAGTAAGCAATCATTCCTTTACGAACAATTTCATGATCATCAACAACTACGACACGAATCATAAATAAACCCCCTTATAAATTAATCATGTACTGGAATACGGATATCAATATTTGTACCCTCATCCTCATCAGAGCGAATAATAAATGTACCACCAAGTTCTTGACTTCTTTCACGCATCGTTTTTAAACCATAGGATGTTTTTTTATTTAGATCTTGCTCAACTTCAAACCCTTTCCCATTATCACGAATATGAACGAATAATTCATCATGTCGCATATAAACATCAATTCTAACCCGTGTTGCATTTGCATGTCGTAGTATATTAGACAATGCTTCTTGAATGATACGAAATATATGGTCCTCAATCGCTTCACTTAAAACGAGATCATCTGAAATATTAACCTGAAATTCAATCTGGCATTTATCTTTTAATTCGGCTATTAACTGTTTAACTCCTTTATGAAGCGGATCACCTGATAGATGTACCGGTCTTAAATGAAGCATTAAAGCACGCATCTCGGTCTGTGCTTTTAGTGCCGCCTGCACAACTTCATGCATTTGTTCTTTAGCAACGTGAGGATGATGGTCAAATTGTTTAAGTGCTGCTTCTGACATCATCGTTAGAGCAAAAAGTTGCTGGCTGACAGCATCATGCAAGTCGCGTGCCAATCGTTGTCTTTCTTCCATAACAGCTGATTTGTGCGTCGATTTAGCAAACTCTGTTTTTTCGTCAGCTAATCGCTGTAACGATTTTACCTGTGCTTGCATATTCACGCCAAGTTGATTCAATTCATTACTAATACGAGAAATCTCATCATCACGGTCACAATAAATACTAGATAAATAGTTTCCGTTCGTATATTGTGTGATTAATACAGACAAGCCGTCAATCCGATTTTTCAAGTCGCCACTCGACTCAAAACCCGCATAAAAAGAAATAACTGTCCCACATACAATATATAAGATAATAAAGACAAAAATACTCGTCACATGAAGCCATTTCGGTTCAAAGAGAACGTAAATTGTTAATAAAATAGCAAGTAATGTGACCGTTGTAATAAATAAACTATAAAGATTGGAACGAATATAAACATAACGTATACCACTTAACTGCTTAAACAAAGAATCACCTCTTTCTACACGTAATTAATACGAATTGATCCTGCTTTTAACCGAATTTGGAAATCTAGCTTTTGTTCAGAAAAACCATAGCCAGGCGTTTCAAATGTAAATGTTCGATTAATCCCATCGGTAGATTGACCAACAACATCAATTTCACCAGCGACGACATGGGCTCGCACACGAAATTCAACATGTTCTGGTATTAAAACATGGACATCGCCTGCTAAAGAATCAATGAGAATAGGAATCTTTTTCTCCGGTATAAATGCTTTTGAAAAATCGAAAAAGAAATCCCCTGCCAAGCTCCTTAATGACATCGGCTCGACTTTCCAATTCGGTTGATTGTATTCATAATTCCCGACTGAAAACATGGAACCTTTGTCGTCAACTTTTTCATCATCAAAAATATCATCAGCATCTGATTTACCTTTTGACCAATTCATGACAACGACTGGACGTGATCCTTTTAATAATGAAAAACCAAAATAAATGATGAGTAATGGCCAAAGTTTAAATATATCTTTGAAATGAAATGTAATCACTTGAAAGCGATCAAGAAGCAATAATGAACCAAAAAGAATGAATAAACTTCCAAAAAATAAACTTCCACCCCGATATCTGAAACGATCACTCACCCATTTCATTCCAAGGAATATGATAAGAACCGGATATAAGTAATGCCATCCCGTTTTAAAACTAAACGACATAATGCCGAGATTCTCAAAAATTAATAAGACACCAAAACCGATTAGAAAAAAAGCAATCATATAATAAAAAATACCTCTACGCATATTTATCCCACCTATCAAGGGTCATTAAATGAATAAGTTCAATAACAGTTAAATCTATTCTATCAGGGAGGCGCTGTAAGATAAACCATCTTAAGATGCTTTTCCTCTCCGTCTCAAGTCCGAGTTACTTTTACCAAAGATATTAGACATCATCTTCTGAAAAATGGTATAATAAATGGAATTTCATTTATTTAAAGTATATAAAATAAGGGGGAATCATACATCATGTTTTCAAAAATTAAACAAGCAATCGATCAATCTTTTACTGAAATGGTTGAAATTCGCCGTTACTTACATCAACACCCAGAATTATCCTTTAAAGAGGAGAAAACTGCAAGATATATTGCTGAATATTATGAACAACTCGGTCTCCCCTATCAAGAAAAAGTAGGAGGTAATGGTGTCATCGCGACACTAAAAGGCGGTAAACCAGGTAAGACGGTTGGCTTACGGGCTGACTTCGACGCCTTGCCAATTCAAGATGAAAAAGATGTCCCTTATCGCTCAAAAGTGGATGGTGTGATGCATGCTTGTGGTCATGATGGACATACGGCTACACTTCTTGTCATTGCCCGTGTTCTGACAAAATTCCAAGCCGAACTTCCAGGGACTGTTGTTTTCATACATCAACACGCAGAAGAAGTTAATCCTGGTGGAGCAAAGCCAATCATCGAATCCGGTGCACTTGACCATCTTGATGCCGTATTCGGAACACATTTATGGTCAGGCGTACCAGTTGGACGAATCGAGATTTCAAAAGATGTTCTAATGGCAGGCGCTGATAGTTTTCGTATTACTTTACAAGGTAAAGGTGGACATGGTTCAGCCCCCCATGAAACTAAGGACGCCATCACAATCGGTGCCCAATTAGTAACTCAACTACAAACAATTATTAGTCGAACAATCAATCCGATGCGCACAGCCGTCTTATCGATTGGTAAATTTCATGCAGGTACTGCCTTTAATGTCATTGCTGATAAAGCTGAGCTTGATGGAACCGTACGCTATTTAGATCCGACGATTCAAACACTAATTATCGAAGCTTTGGAAAAGCAGGTCAAAGGTATTTGTTTAGCGAATGATATTACTTATACGTTTGATTATGCGAAAGGATATCCACCCGTTGTCAATCATAAAAAAGAAGCAGAACTCGTCATGAAAACAAAAGATAGCATTGAAGAAATACAAGAAATCGTTGAAGTCGAACCATCGATGGGTGGCGAAGACTTTGCTTATTATTTGATGGAAAAGCCGGGCGCATTTTTCTTTACAGGTGCATTCAAAGAGTCAAATCCATACCCACATCATCACCCTAAATTTGATTTCGATGAAAAAGCAATGCCAATCGCTGCCAAAACACTAATTAAAGCCTATTTAAATTACCAAGAAGCATAAAAAGCCAGCTTCCCATTACTGAGGAGCTGGCTCTCTTCATTAAATTGATTTTCCTTTTATATAAAAATAAACAAACCCATAGCTAAATATTAAGCCACCGATTAAAACAATACCAGTCATTAGATAATTTTGCTGTAAAAGCGTAACTACCGTAAAAATCACTGTTTGCACGAATGCTAACTTCATAATTAGCCGTAACAGAGCTCGTTTTTTATCTGATTGGGTAATTGGATAGATATCTAACCAAATATTTACCCGGTGATGCCGATAGATTGTCATCATTTGGAATAAACTCATGTAAAGAAATAGAAACGCAAATAACAGTTTCAGCCAATTAATCGGAACAAAGTAAATAAATAAACCACCGACAACGATTAACCGGATGTACATACTTAAATAGTCCCCACTACGTATAAACGTTAAACGAAATAAATAATCATACGTTAAGCGTTGATCATATGCCACACGATTGCCCCATAAAGAGATAAGCCAGTTTCTTTTTTTGACTGGATTTTTTAAATGAGGTACATCTGTAAATAAATTGGCGATGCGATAAAAAGCTTGCATACGGTTTCGGTCTTTTTCGATTAATAAATACCAATTTATATTCGATTGTTTCCGGGATATCGATAAATCATATAAAAACACACCAATAAACAAAACTGTAAAAACAGCTGCCAGAATAATTGTACCATCAATCAGAAAGTAAAAAACAGCTGTTGAGATAAGTACGCGAGTTAATAAATCGATGGTACGAATCATTTTATCTTGGATGTTATTCATCCACCAAGTTGCAAGCAAATTCCATCCCTTAAAAATGAGCAATACGACGACAAGCAGTAAGTACGTTCTTCCACTTCGTTCTGGAAAGCTAGCGAAGTATAAAGGACCAAATAAAGCTGCAACTAAAAAGACGGGATACCATCCAATCAAATAACTCAGTAATAGGGTCTTTTTAAAATATCGACGCATCTTATTTTCTGCTGATACTAAAAAGACTAAATCGGCTTCTTGAAGTAGCGTTCGGACAGAACCAATACTCACTAAAAAACCAAATACAATCGCCATGATTGTTGTACTTGGAAATGATTCTGGAAGATTCAATAACCATTGTTGATAGAAATAAGCAAATGCCGCAATAAAGAAAAACAATGCCACTGCAATATGACCATTAAACATATAACGTAAATATTGACCTGTTTCCCTCAAATAACGTGACAAACGCTCTTTAAATAATCGATCAGCATCAAACATGATCATCTTCCTTTGTCAACTGGATATATAGGTCATCTAGACTTGCATTTGGCATAGCAAACTGCTCCCGTAATTCCTGTAAGCTACCTTGTGCGCGAAGGTGACCATCATGTAAGATAATAAACCGATCACAATACTTTTCTGCAGTCGCTAAAATATGGGTCGACATCAAGATGCCTGCCCCCTGCTCTTTCATTTTAATCATGAGTTGGATAAACGACTGAATACCTAAAGGGTCTAACCCTACAAATGGTTCATCAACAACATACAATTGTGGTTCAATCAAAAATGCACACATAATCATCACTTTTTGTCGCATTCCTTTAGAAAAATGGACAGGAAACCATTTTAGCTTTTTATCCATCCGAAATTCATGGAGTAACATATCTAACCTTTGTTCAAACATCTCTTTTGGGAGATTATATGCCATTGCCGTTAAACGAAGATGTTCATATAGTGTTAATTCATCATAGAGGATTGGGATTTCTGGAATATAAGCAAGTTGTGTCCGATACGCTTCTGGATCCTCATGTACAGTTTTTTCATTAAGTGTGATTTTACCCTTTTTTTCTTTCATCAAACCAATAATATGTTTAATGGTGGTACTTTTTCCCGCACCATTTAGACCAATCAATCCAACGATTTCATTCGGAAATACGTCAAATGTTAAACCGTGTAATACATTTTTATGTGTATAGCCGCCATGAAGATCTTCAACATGCAATAAAGCTTTCACAATCAGCCCTCCGTCTCCGAAAACATTCTTTTTACAAATTTTATCATTAAACACAATAAAATACACCTCCTACCTCCCTAATTCATGTATAAATAATCATTAAAACCCCATAATACATAGTGAAGAGATAAGGATGACTCACCGACATTAATAAAAATAATGAGGTGATTCCAATCGACAAGTATATGATTTAAACCCTTTTAGCAGGTTGATATCCTCTCGGTCAAAGGATGCTGTTAAAACGGTTATCATACCATAGCAACTAAAAGAAGTTGTTATCCTAATTGTTGACGTCCTATCTCTTCCGAATCGAGGCATGACAAACGTCATGCCTCATTATTATTTTTTGACATACATATCATCCATCATTACAATGAACGTAACAATATGAAAAGGGGATGAATAAAATGGAAGAAAAAGACTGTATCTTTTGTAAAATCATTGCTGGAGAATTGCCTTCTGCTAAAATTTACGAGGATGAACATGTTTATGCTTTTCTCGATATTAGCCAAGTAACAAAAGGACATACGTTAGTGATACCAAAGACACATACGAAAAATATTTATGAGACACCACCTGAGGTTGCTAAGCATTTGTTTGAGCGTGTACCATCCATTGCTAACGCTATTCGAGATGCTTATCAACCACTTGGAATGAATCTACTTAATAATAATGAACGTGCTGCTGAACAATCCGTTTTCCATTTACATCTTCACTTAATACCGCGATATGGTAAAGGCGATGGCTACTCACCAAACTGGCATACACATGAGAAGGATTATACACCAAATGACTTACAACAAATCGCAAAAGAGATTAGTCAACAAATAAAATAGATAAGTTCTTTTTCTTTTATCTATGATTTGTTATACTAAATTATAAGTTCCGCAATTGACAATGAGTGTACAGTTGGGAACGTCTAGAAGAGTTAGAATAGAATAGGAGAGATGAGTCAATGAAGACGAAAGATTTAGTATTGCTGTCCCTTTTAGTAGGTATTGGTACTGTATTACACGCTATCATCCCACCGATTTTATTTGGGATGAAGCCAGATATGCTTTTAGCAATGATGTTTTTAGGCATTATTTTATTTCCTAAAGCCAATTATGTCTTGTTACTTTCAATTGTAACAGGAATTGTGTCTGCTTTAACAACAGGTGCACCAGGTGGACAAATTGCTAATTTGATTGATAAACCGATTACGGCATTTGTATTTTTAGGTTTATTTCTTTTCTTGAGGCAAAAGGGAAATATAAATATTATCTTACCTATCCTAACAGCAATTGGCACAATTATTAGTGGTAGTGTGTTTTTAACCGTCGCACTATTTATTGTCAATCTGATGGAAGGCGGATTTATTACTTTATTTATCGGTATTGTTCTGCCAGCAGCAGCAGTTAACACAATGGTTATGGTTGTTGTTTACCCAATTGCCCAAGGCGTGTTGAAACGAATGCGTCCACGTACCACATGATTATCCAAATCATCCCTCTGGCTTTAACAGTCAGAGGGTTTTTTACTAAATTTGATAAGATGACACAATATAAATGTAACCGTTATTGTTCTTGTGTCTCATTTTAAGTTATAATTAAATTAGAATGTTACTTTTTTCATTAGAAAGGGGTTATTAACGATGTCAAGAGCCAAATCATTACTACTCGGTATTTTCGTTGGCGGCGTTGTTAGTGCAACAGCAACTTTATTAAGTGCGCCAGCTTCTGGAAGAGATACGCGTTTAAAGCTAAAGGATCAAGCGACTGAATGGAAAGAACTTCTTGAAGGATTAAAACGAGATGGTTTAAAATTAAAGGACCAGCTAGCTAAAACATCAAAAGAAAGCTCGGCACTGATTAAAGATCTCACTCGTGAGATGAAAAGCTCTGTCATTGCTTGGAAAGAATCTGTTGAACCACATCAAGAAAGCATTAAAGATTATTTAGAACAAATAGAAGTAAGCCTAAAAGAATTAGAAGAGAAAGTAAAGAAAAACAAAAAGTAATCGGTATGTGTCCGATTACTTTTTTTATTAAACGAGTGTGCTGAACCCCAATAGCGTTACTTTAATGATAGCCATTTCAGAGATTATGTTTATTTAATAGTGATATAAATTCATTCATTAAATCTATATAATACCCTTCTTGCCTTAATGCTAAAATCGTTTCATTTGGACTTAATTTTTCATTTAACATTCCAACAAATTGTATGAGTAATGATGTGAAATCTAATAACCCTTCATCTTTTTGCTCCTGATAATCTTGATTAATTTGCTGAAGCAATTGCATGAAATCAACATATTCTTGTTCCGATACATTTTTTTCAATTAATAGTTTCGTTAAAGGGAATTTTTCCATATCAATTAATTGCATAATGAGCTGTAGATGGAATGCCGTCTTATTTTGCATGACAACACCTCGTTTACAACAAAATCAAACCGATAAAAATGGTAACTTATATTATACCATTTTAAACACAATAAAGGCGTGTTTTGCTATAATAAATATTACTAATTATGTTTTCCCCTGTTCAGCCTGCATTAATTTTGTTACAGTAAGGGAGAGGCTGTTTTAAAAGGGGCTACGAGAATTGTTCTTTTATTAGGGGGATTTGTGGATGAACATCATATTTCCTATTTATAGTTTTATCGTTTTCTTTATTTTCAATATACTAACATATAAATTTTGCCTTAAACTTAAATTAAGTAAACAACGCCAAGAGAAAATGTTTCGGTTCATGAATATAATCATATTAATTCTTTTATTCACATCATATATTAAAGTTCAACAAGCGATGATTTGATATAAAATTCAGTAAATCGATAGTATGTTTTTACAAGAAAATATGTTATATTTATTGGTAGTGAGAAATTGAAGTTTATATCTAGATTAGGAGTGTTCACATGAAGAAGTTAGCCATTGCCGCAACAATTAGTGCGGGTGTTTTATTATTTTCCGGTTGCAGTAATTCAGGAGATGTCATTGTAAAATCAAAATCTGGTGATATTACAAAAGAAGAATTTTATACTGAAATGAAAGACCAGATTGGTGCAAATGTCCTGCAACAGATGATGTTATTGAAAATACTTGAGGACAAATATGATATCGACGATAAGGAAATTGATAAAGAAGTTAAACAGATGAAAGATGAAATGGGCGAGCAATTCGACCTTGTCCTCCAGCAACAGGGGATTCAAGACGAAGATCAATTACGAGAACAAATTCGCATGAGTATGCTTTACGAAGAAGCGATGTTTGGTGATGTCAAGATTACTGATGATGAACTAAAAGAACAATATGAACGAATGAAAACCGAACTAAAAGCAAGTCATATCCTTGTCGCGGATGAAAAAGATGCAAAAGATCTTAAGAAACAGCTTGATGAAGGTGCTGATTTTAAAAAGCTAGCAAAAGAACATTCTACAGATGGTTCTGCTGAAAATGGTGGCGATATTGGTTGGTTCTCAACAGGTGAAATGGTTCCTGAGTTTGAAAATCAAGCATATAGTATGAAAAAAGGCGAAATCAGCGAACCTGTAAAGTCCCAATTCGGTTACCATATTATTTTATTAGTAGACAAGCGTAAAAAAGAAGAGGACATTGGTAGCTTCGAAGACATGGAAGACATGATCAAAAACGACTTAAGAAATAAAAAAGTTGATACAGAGGCGAAACTAAAGGAACTACTCGATCAAGCTGAAATTGACGTGAAAGATGATCAATTTAAAGACTTATTTAATTTAGACCAGCAAAATGCACAAGGTTAAGTAAAAAGTGGGTTGTAGCTTCGATGCTACTCACCCACTTTTTTAATGTATCGCTTTTGCCGTTCCTCTTCAATTCGTTCCATATAAATCTGCCCTTCTTGTTCAATAAACCGCTGCTCTAACCTTTTTTCAGCGACCATTGCTCTTAACGCCATATATCCACTTAAAAATGTAAAGCCAATCAATAAAATAACCCACCAAGGTACGCCTAAAAACACTGTATACACCCCTCGTCCCTTCTTAATAATAGATATATGACATATTGTTTAAAAAATGCCTTCTTCTTTTACGTATGATTCAAATTTAGGCTTATAGAAAGAACGGTTATCTAAGGCGAAAAGCCTTTCAGTAAATTCCCCTGGCTCAACATGTTCAAGTGCCCGGTTTAATGTATTCATTCGGGCATCAATGAGATCGATAAGATGCAATAATTCAGCCTCACGAATTAGTGGTGGTCTTGGACTGCCCCACTCCGCTTTACCGTGATGACTTAGTACTAAATGTTGTAAGACGACAACTTCTTCACCTTCTATTTTTAATTGCTTAGCCATTTGACCGATTTCTTCAACCATCATCGGAATATGGCCAATTAGTTTACCTTCTAGTGTATACGATGTCGTAACAAAACCAGATAATTCCTTGATTTTACCTAAATCGTGTAAAATAATGCCTGCATAGAGTAAGTCGCGATCAACATCTGGATATAACTTACAAATTTCTCTTGCTAAATGTAGCATACTGACAATATGATGTGCCAAACCAGACATATAGGCATGGTGATTAGATACGGCCGCAGGAAATGTGAGTAATTCGTCTTGATATGCTTTAATAAACGCACGAATCATACGCTGGATACTCGGATTTTCCATCTCAAAGACAGCTTCCATTATTTTCTCATAGAGAACTTCTTTCGCTACAGGTGCCTTCTCAATAAAATCGCTCATTTGCACACCGTCAGTGACTTGAGCTGGACGAATCGTATAAATACGCAGTTGTGATTTTCCTCTGAATTGTGTGATATCACCTGTTACATACACAATCTGTTCATCGGTATACACCGTCTCATCTTCAGGTGTTGCATCCCATAGTTTAGCCTCAATTTCCCCAGAAATATCTCGTAAAATTAATGTTAAAAATGGTTTCCCGTTACTTGCAACGCCTTTTGTTGCCTCTTTAATTAACATAAAACCATCAAATTTATGACCGACTTGTAATGATTTAATCCCTTTCTTCATTCGCTGATTCTCTCCCTTTTAATATGCCTTATATGTGTTGATAGGCATTTTCGATTGTCATGATATGAGTCTGGTCCACTCTTTCTTTAATATCCTTCTTACATGTAAATAAAATAACTTGTCTTTCTTTCGCTAGAGTAGCTAATATATCAAGTATGCGATCTGTTCGTTTACCATCAAAATGGACAAAAGCATCATCAATGATAAACGGTAATCGCTCGGATTTACTCATAATAACACCAATTGCTAGGCGTAAAGAAACATATAACTGATCAATTGTTCCTTGAGATAATTCTGTTACATCATATCTTAGCTGATTCTTAGATTCCACCTTAAACCCACTATCATCTGTTGGTGCAATAATCTTAGCATATTGTTCATTCGTGATATACATAAAGAAAGTGGATGCTTTGTCTAGTATATGTTGTAAATAATTCTCTTTATATTTTTTCTTCGTTTCTTGTAATAACATTCTAGCAACTTTTAAGGTAGACCATTGTTTAGCTAGGGTATTCAGCTCATCTTTTTCAAGTTGAAAACGGTGAATCCATTCTGAATATGCATGAGATGATATCAATTCTTTCATTTCCACTTCTGCTGTTGCAATCTGCTTCCTGATATGCTCAATATCTTCTTCAATATGATTCATTTTCAGGGCTTGTTCTTGCTTCTTCATACTTATTTCCTTATGCGTTGGTTGTTCTTTTACTAAAGCATCCCACTCTTTCTTAGAAAACATTGGGGCGTAGCTATTCTCAATTTGTTCAATTTTTAATACTAAGTATTGGTGCCGTTCATATTGTTTTGCCCTTCTATAATAATCTTCCTCATCTTGTGCATGGGCTGTCTGAAATAGTAATTGCTTTTCTTGTTCGTAAATCTTTATATTTGCCTGAACCGATGCTAATTGGTTCATGACGTCCTGAGATAATCGCTTATAATTTTCTAACTTGATCTGTTTCTTCTCGTCATCGTTTATCATCTCTTTCAATTGTTCAAAACAAGATGAGAGTTTTGCCTTATCCATCTGCCTAATGCGTAGGTCTTTCATTAACACTATTACTACTTCCCGTATATGATTAATATGTTGTTCACATTCAATCATATCTGTTTTTATATCGGCAACGTTTTTGTGGCGTGCTAATATGCGTTTTAATGTGTGAAAAAGTGTTGGCCAAAAAGATACTTCTACATCAGATAAGAATGGATAACGCTTTTGTTGCTCGTGAATGTCATGATCTAGTTGTTGTTCATGGATGGTATGATCGATTATTTTCTCGTCACAGACGTGATATTGCACAGATAATTTCTTTATTTCTTGTTGTATAGAGCTTAGCTGTTGACGCTTTGTATTATCTGATGCTAATTGCGCTAGGACTTCCTTTTCTTCCTCTTGTGAAAGGATCGAATCAGGTACTTCATTCATAGTCGTCATCCATTGTTTAACATAAACTTTAGATTTCTTCCCCACAAATAACGAAGCACCACTTAGAAGGAGTCCAATTAATATTCCAGCGTAATACCATGGAGATTCATTTAGTAATGCGAATATACCACTTATTAGGGAAATGATCATCCCTATAATGCTGGTGAGCTTTGTCTTTTGTTGCAATTTATCTATACTTGTTTTCGCCTTTTCATTCGTTCTATTATATCGCTGTTCTAGCATTTTCATGTAAACAGCTTTTTTGGAATGTTCCATTGTTTGTTCCATTTTTAATCGTGTTTCTTGTGATAATAATTGACCTTCTATGGATTTTTTTTCTTCCTCTAGCTGTGTGAGTCGTTTTTCTAGCATGCGCTTTTCACGATTAAGTTGTTCGCTTTGTAATGTTAGATCTTCATGACGTTGTTTTATCGTTAACCATGTTTTTTCAATATGGAATGGTAAACGAAGCTCAGGTAGACCATCTCTTGTCAATTTGAGATTTAAATGTTCAAGTTCTGTATTTAATTGAACAAGTTCTGATGCATATGCTTTTTTCAGTTTCCGTAATTCTTCATTAAGATGTTGGTAACGTGCTTCATATTGAAGGGCTTTGTCAATCTGTTCAAGCGATGCTTGGTCCAATTTGACATCTTCTAAATCTGTCATTTTTTTATGATATTCTTGCATATTCTTCTCGTAAATGGCGTACTCGCTTAGTAAGGGAACCATGTTTTCCTTTATTTGTTCTAAACGTAATATACCGTCTTCTGGAAATCCTATTATCTCGTCAAGTGTATTTTTCTCATTAAATGCATCGATATATGAGTAAAGGTATGGAAGGGCTTGTTCTACTCTTTCCAACTGTAAAAAAGCTTCTCTCTCCTCGGTTAGGCGCTCTTCTAAACGTGCTAATTTAGCTTGCCAACGTGAAACTGCTTCTCTTTTATCTCGATAGCGTATACTTTCATCTTTAAGTTGCTTTTGTTTAGTCACCATTATCTTTAAGTTAGACAGCTGTTGATTCATTTTAGGCCGTGTTCCATATGGTTTAAAAAGGTCAGCAAGTGAATCATCTAATTTCTTTTCTACTGTATGTATATGTGTCGAACCGGTTAATCCAATATTTAACAAAACTTCACTTAATTCATCTTCCTTCATATCGCGAATCGTTAATAAATCAACCGCCGAAAAGGAAAAAATCGCCTGATATGTTTCTCGTGTTAAGCCGTTTAATCGTTTCTTTAACCATTCCTCATCATATTGTTCTGTCTCAGTAAAACAAACAGCTTTACCATTTCGAACATGGTCAAGCCGTTCAATTGTAAATTCTCCAACATCCGGATCGATAACTGTCAAGCGCCCGCCCATTTTACTACTCGTTTTCGGACGATAAAAAGCACGTTCACTCGGATATAAGCCAAACAACATAAATAAAATATAATTCTGAATGGTCGATTTTCCCGATTCATTTGTCCCATATATAACAAGAAATGATGAATCCGAAAAATCAATCGTATAATCGACCCATTTCCCGAAACCATAAATAAATGCTTGTTTAAATCGCATCAAATCACCTCAATTCGATTTGTTGTGGAGCATATAAAATAAAAGTTGCTTTACTTCAGCTTTTAACGCCTCTTCTTCGTCCGCTGTCATGGGGATTAGATATTTCCGAGCTTCGCGGTGATGATAGAGATCTTCGAGCCATTCCGCCATATTTGACGATTCGATTACACGCCTTAATTCAGCCATAAACGGATCACCTTCAGTATCTAGATGCTCCGCCTGCTTTATATCATCTGACCATCGATAAATATATTTCCATGTATCAAGTGTGATGAGTTGATCATTAATAAGTTCGATAACTTCTTCCAACATACCGTTACTTTTCCAGATTAATATTTGAGATTGCGTGCCGAAAAAAACCACATCAAACAGCTGTGGAATAGCAGTGGAAAACTGATTAAGAATCTTCGCTTTTAATACCTCCCCCAACTGATGAATCGTTTGGATATGATCAACATGTAAATTCACTGTTTGAAACTGAATCGATTGCAAAGGAATAAAATCTATGTTTGGACTTTCTGACGATAACTCTACGTAATAACATCCTTTTTCCCCAGTCTCTTTTCGATTTCTCCCCTGAATATTACCAGGGTAAATAATTGGTGGGTTCATTTTTAATTGTTGTCTTTTATGAATATGTCCTAGTGCCCAATAATCAAATGGTTTGTCAGATAGATCATTTAATGTAAACGGAGCATAAACATCATGTTCCGTATTTGTCTTTAAACTGCCATGTAACATGGCTAGATGAAACGGTGTCTTTGTTTGAGCAAGATTGTACTCGTCGACCTTTGCCGTATGTATCGCACGTTCTTCGTAACTAAAACCATAAATGGTTGCCAGGTCTCGACCTTCCTTCGTGTATACGACATGACGTACAGTATCATCAGGAAACACATAAACATTATCAGGATAATTTATCGGATGAATATTACCTGCTATATAATCATGATTGCCGTAGGACATATAGACATGAATACGATGTTCTCTTAAACGTTCAAAGCCTTGGCGTAATTCGAATTGGGCTTTAAGACTTTGACGTTCATTATCAAATAAGTCACCCACTAACAAGACAAAGTCGACTTGTTTTTGTATCGCTACATCAACGAGTTGACGAAATGCTCGAAACGTACTTTCACGAATATCAGAGAATATCGTATCTGGTATATGTGCTAACCCACGAAATGGTGTATCCAAATGTAAGTCTGCCGCATGAATAAATGAAATTTGGCTCATCACCGTTTCCTCCTATTTCCTTTTCCTTTTATTTTACCAAATCACCAACACGAATGCACGTTCGATGCCGAGGCTATTTATTCAAAAATAAGCTGAAATATACTATAATAGGGGTAAGCGATTTCATTAAGGGGGATAATTATGAAAACATATGTATTAACCGTCTTCGAAAAAGATGGAAAGAAATTACTTGATGAGAAAATCGAAGCAAAGACTGATTTAGAAGCGAAGGAAATTGGCCAAGAAAAACTAGACAAGGAAGGCTATAGTGAACACACACATCGCCTCGTTTCACCTAATGCTAAATTACTTCTGTTCCACTCTTAATCTAAAATAAGACCCACGAATGTGAGTCTTATTTCATGATATAAGCCATGTGATTAATTGTCATACAATTCCTCTAACGGCTTCGTTATAATGCGACTAATATCATTAATCATTAGATTTAGTCGCTGTTCTTTTTCAATTAAACTTGAAATCATTTCATTTTGTTGAACCTTTTCAACAATTTGCCGTGCTCCTTCAATTTCTTCTTGTGTTATTTCTACACCTTGCATTTGTTTTTCTTGCAGATTAATTTGCGTATCACGAAAATCCTCAAATAATTGTTTAGACTCATTATTATTCATCACACTTTGGTAACTTTCCACAAGTTCTTTAAATTCAACACTATTGCGAATTGCTTTTTCTATATCATATGCGCTATCATACATATTAGACATTGCCTTGCCCCCTTTATAAAATAAAACGAATCTATCTGAAATAACTATATCAGACGATTTAATCTATGTATACCCATATGAATAAATACCTAAAGATAAAAATTAAATTTCCCTCCTATTTTGATATAAAAAATCCAAAAACCTTATAGAGAAAAGAGGTTTTTCAAAATGTATAAACAGTTGAAAAATATTTTTCCATCTATTTGTTTTTATGCAAACGACGCTAAAACTCTAAATGACGATTATGAATGGTTTTTAGGGAAAGACGGAGAATACATTGGAATTGCTAAAACTGAACTAACCGAAAAGGACTGTACATTACTCGCAACTTTTCTAAAGCCTGTTCATGAATACTTCCCAAAACTAACAAAAAAAGAGCAATGGTGGAAACAACTTCTACATTATAAACAACCTATTGACACGCAATCATTTCAAAACATTGAATTTCGTTTAATATATTTTCAATTCCCTGAACAATCGATGGAACCGATTCTTTTTAAAGATGCCATGAAACAATTATTCCAAAATGATGTTATCGTCCTTTGGGAGAGTAATGATTCAGGTGTTCTTATTGAAGAATGTCAACCAAATACCGAACAGCTATCTTATAAAGAAATCATCCACGTGTTAATGAGCGATTTATATGTTAAATTACGTTTTTTAATTGGTCCACTCCAAACAAATATATTAGACGCACCACTCATATATGATCAGATTAGCCGATACGCTCCAATTGCATTCAAATATGACAATGCTCATGTTTTGACGTTTCTAGATGCGTTGCCTGTTTTTATAATTGAAAACAGTGATCGAGAACTACTCCAGAAATTGATTCCAAATGAGTTAAACTGTCTTCAAAACAATCATGAATTACGCCAGATGGTACAAACACTGATTGAATGTAATCTTAATATTACACATGCTGCTAAACAATTATTCGTCCATCGTAATAGTCTTCAATATCGACTGGACAAATTTTCTTCACAAACAGGCCTGGACATAAGACATGTTCATGACGCATTTATCGTCTATTTAGCACTTATGATTCTCGATTAGTCATGTTGCACAAAAGATAAGTCTGTTTTTGTGCAACATGACCATTTATTTGCCTTTTATAAGGCGATATAATGAAAGTAGCATTGGAATCACTCACAGGGAGGAAAAACATTGGCTGAACTAAAATTAAACAACTTAAAAAAAGTGTTCGATAAAGATGTCGTAGCTGTTCAAGACTTCAATTTACATATTAAAGATCGGGAATTTATCGTATTTGTTGGGCCATCTGGTTGTGGAAAATCAACTACATTACGTATGATCGCTGGTTTAGAGGAAATTTCAAGTGGTGAATTATATATTGATGACCGCCTAATGAATGATGTTGCACCTAAGGATCGCGATATCGCCATGGTATTCCAAAACTACGCCTTATACCCACATATGAATGTGTATGATAATATGGCATTCGGACTTAAGCTACGTAAGTTTAAGAAAGACGAAATTGACCGCCGTGTAAAGGATGCGGCTAAGATTTTAGGGCTTGAAGCTTACTTAGATCGAAAACCAAAAGCATTATCAGGCGGACAGCGTCAACGTGTTGCTTTAGGACGTGCCATTGTTAGAGATGCTAAAGTATTTCTGATGGATGAACCGTTATCCAATTTAGATGCTAAATTGAGAGTTCAAATGCGAGCCGAAATCCAACGTTTGCATAATCGTTTAAAAACGACAACCATTTATGTAACACATGACCAAACCGAAGCAATGACAATGGCGACTCGCCTAGTCGTTATGAAAGACGGTATTATCCAGCAAGTCGGAGCACCTAAAGAAGTATATGACAATCCAGAAAATGTATTTGTTGGTGGTTTTATCGGTTCACCTGCCATGAACTTCTTAACAGGAACATTAATCGATGGGTATTTCACTCTTAATGACATCAAAATTAAAGTACCAGAAGGAAAAATGAAGCCTCTTCGCGAACAAGGCTATGTCAATAAAGACATTATTCTTGGTATACGCCCAGAGGATCTACATGATGAGCTAAGTTTTATGGAATCATCTCCTGACACAAAAGTAACAGCGAAAATTGAAGTGGCTGAATTGATGGGCTCAGAGACATATCTCTATTTATCTTTATCCAACCAAGATATTATTGCACGCGTTGATTCGAGAACTAATGTGACAAATGGGGAGTCAGTTGAACTAGCACTAGATATGAATAAAGCTCATTTCTTTGATATTCAAACAGAAAAACGTATCCATTCTTAATATAGAAAGAAGGAAGGTCATCAGACCCTCCTTCTTCTTTTTAATATAAGAACAGGAATAACCTTCCTTATGAAGCCATCATTATTTTATTGTGGTGTGCTTCCGCCACCTAATTGTTGTTGGGCAGTCTGAACTAAACGCTTAGTAATTTCTCCACCAACAGAACCGTTAGCACGTGATGTTGTATCTGCTCCTAAATTAACACCAAATTCCTGAGCTATCTCATATTTCATTTGATCTAATGCTTGTTGAACGCCAGGCACTAGCAATTGATTTGAATTGTTGTTAGCCATTGATATCACCTCCTGTAGTCTATATTGTTCACAGTTCAAGAAATCTTATCACTGATAAACGTTGGAAAATTGAACATGATTTACTAATAAAAAAAGCGTACGGGGGCAAAATGAACTGCCCCTGCCAGGCAGAAAAAACTGCTCAGCAAATGTGCTTAGGATTCATACATTTTATATCTTGTCTTTTTACTACAATATCGCATTAGGGTGTTTAAAGATATATAGGTGAGCGATGTTTGAGAGTTAGATCGCATTGGAGCGTTCCATGGTGTGTAAGTCAGTGATCTTAGTTACAGTTAGACCGCATTGAGGTGTTCAATCGTATGTAAGTCTGTATTCTTAATTACAGTTAGATTGCATTGAAGCGTTCAATTGTATGTAAGTCTGTGATCTTAGTTACACTTAGATCGCATTGGGGTGTTCAATTGTATGTAAGTCAGTAATTTTAGTTAAACTTAGATCGCATTGGAGCGTTCAAAGATTTACAAATCTGTGCTTTGAGGCGTTATGATAACACCTATAAAAAGAAATCCACCCCTGAGAAAAGGAGTGGATTATTATTTTTTTATAAGAAATTATACAAAGCCTCTTCCAAAGCCTGTCTTTCGTTCGTTCCAGTTAACAAAATATGATGTACCAACTAATCATTATTTAATGCTAGTTATGTCCCTGTCTCATATCATTTATTCTTTCGGGTGTGTCATGTCTTTCGGTACAACATATTCATCAAATTGTTCTTCAGTTAATAAGCCTAATTCAACGGCTGTTTCTTTTAATGTCGCATTGTTTTCATAGGCTGTTTTAGCTATTTTAGCAGCATTTTCATAACCAATATGTGGATTTAATGCGGTTACAAGCATTAATGAATCATTTAAATTCCTTTCAATCTTTTCTTCATTCGGCTCAATACCACGTACACAACGTTCATCAAATGAAAGCATGCTATCGGCCAATAATTGACATGATTGTAAGAAATTATATGCCATCACCGGTTTAAATACGTTTAGCTCAAAATTTCCCTGGCTTGCCGCAAAGCCAATTGTAGCATCATTTCCCATCACTTGAGCAACAACCATTGTAACTGCCTCAGATTGAGTTGGGTTTACTTTTCCTGGCATAATCGAACTTCCTGGTTCATTTGAAGGAATAGTGATCTCACCAATTCCACAGCGTGGACCACTTGCTAGCCATCTCACATCATTAGCGATTTTCATTAAATCAGCAGCCAAAGCCTTCAATGCACCGTGTGCATATACTAATTCATCGTAACTAGTTAATGAATGAAACTTATTTGGCGCAGAAACAAATGTTTTTCCGGTTTCTTTACTAATCGCTTCACAGACAAGGTTCGAGAAATCAGGATGAGCATTTAATCCTGTACCAACAGCCGTTCCACCAATTGCCAACTCTTTTAAATGCTCGGCACTTTCTTTTATCATTATTTGCGACTTTTCTAACATACGGTGCCAACCACTTATTTCTTGCCCCAATGTCAATGGAGTCGCATCTTGTAAATGAGTTCGACCAATTTTAACAATATTCTTGAAGGCTTCCATTTTTTCCTTTACACTTGCTTTGATTTGTTCAAGTGCTGGTAAGACCACATCTTCTAATTTTAAAACTGCTGATACATGCAATGCCGTTGGATATGTATCATTTGAACTTTGAGACTTATTAACATCATCATTTGGATGAAGGACTAAGTCACTACCTTGCTCTTTTAACCATTTATTTCCTACGTGTGCAAGGACTTCATTAACGTTCATGTTGGACTGTGTCCCACTTCCTGTTTGCCAAACAACTAACGGAAAATGATCATCTAATTTTCCTTCTAATACTAAGTCAGCGGCATGGGCAATGGCTTCTGCCTTTTTCTCATCTAAGAGCCCGAGCTTACTATTAGCTTTTGCCGTACTTTTCTTCAAAATAGCAAAAGCACGAATGACTTCTTTCGGCATTTTTTCATTACCGATTGGAAAATTTTGCTTACTGCGTTGTGTTTGTGCTCCCCAATATTTATCCGCTGGGACTTTCACTTCACCTAATGTATCATGTTCAATCCGAAAATCCATCTCTAGTTCCTCCTTTGATAAACTAACCATACACCATATATTGTACCAAATTTCTTCTTAATGTCATTTGATAGCGTTAGATTGTTACAAAACAAGTAATTTTCTTAAGAAAGCATACGAAAAGAAGGATTATCATTTATAATATGTGATGAGGGAGACCTTTCTTTATAGCGTGTAAAAAATGTTGTTACCCAATATAAATATTGACATATATGAAAAAGGAGGGATATACATTGCCTAATATTTGGACCCACATTCTCTTTTGTGAAGATGTTGTTGACACCATTAACAATACACGACAGGTGTATTTTACAAGCGAAAGAGTGATGAAGTTAGGTGCCCAAGGTCCTGACCCTTTCTTTTATTATAATTTTTGGCCATGGTTTAAAGATGGGCCTGTTCAAGAAATCGGGACCTTAATCCATACAAAACGGTGTGGTCCATTTTTAATTGATTTAATTACAACTGCTAAAGAGATGGATGACAATGTTCAAGCATTTGTATTTGGTTTCATAACACATCATATCCTTGACCGGCATACGCATCCATACATTCACTATCGAGCGGGATATAAGGGGAGTAATCATCAACGGTTGGAAATTATTATCGATACATTAATGATGGATAAATATCACCATTTGAAAACATGGAAATCACCCGTTAATAATGAAATTAATGTCGGTTTTTCCATGCCTAAAGCAATTGTTTCACTATTACATGAAACAATCCACAAACATTATCCAGACAGAGCACTCTCGTCAGATAACTATATTCAAAAGTCTTATCGTGATTTAAAACGTGCACAACGCATTCTCTATGATCCGTACGGTTGGAAAAATGTTTTATTAAAATCATTTATATCTGCCTATTCCCTTCGACCAGTTACAGATGATAAAGATTTTTTGAATCTTAATCATACCGTATGGCATCATCCAGCGACAAAGGAATCATCGACAAAGAGCTTCATCGATTTATATAATCAAAGTAAAATAGATGCATGCGAAATTATGCCGATGGTTTTGAGTTACTGGACATCGCCTAATCAAAAACATCCCGATGATCAACTAATTGCATTAATCGATGATATCTCTTATGATACAGGCAAACCAGTGGCATTAGGAATAGAAAATAAATACAGTGACCCACTTATTTAGATAAAAAAATCAGGCAACATGCCTGATTTTTTAGCTTGCTTTTTTCCCTTTGACTTCTTCAATTCCTTTTTCGATATTAACAAATTTCAATAAAATAATACCAGCCAAGAAGAAGAAAATTAATGAGATAATTCCGAGGCGACTAGAACCTGTTAGTTGACCGACTATTGCGAATAAAAACGGTCCAAATACAGCAGAGAATTTCGCTGATACACCGTAAAACCCGAAGAACTCTGCTCGCTTATGAGCCGGAACAAGTCGACCATATAGAGAACGGCTCAATGATTGTGCTCCACCTTGAACAAACCCGACACACATAGCGAGTAAATAAAAATGGAGTGCAGATGACATAAAATATCCGAATATAACGATACCCATATAAATGTAAAGTGATAGCATTAATGCCGATTTAACAGATATTTTCTTTGCTAACCAACCAAAAAAGAAAGTACAAGGAATTCCAATGAATTGAGTAATTAATAAGGCTGCGATTAAATCATTCTGGCCAATATTAATATCCCTTCCATAAATTGTTGCCATTTTAATGATTGTTGAAATACCATCGTTATATAGCCAAAATGCAAATAAAAATAGTAATAATTGCTTATATTTGGTAATTTCCTTTATCGTCTGACCTAAACGGGAAAATCCAATAACGATATATGATTGATCACGTTTAACAGCGGGCTTTTTTTCTTCACGGATATTTTTAAATAATGGAATAGAGAAAATAAACCACCAAATCCCCACAGTTGCAAACGAAACTTGACTTGCTACTGTAGCATTCGGTAAGCCGAACCAATCATGTTTTAAAATCATTAATAAATTTATTGCTAACAGTACACCACCACCAATGTATCCCCAAGCATATCCCGCGGCAGACACACGGTCCATCTCTTCCTCCTCAGCTATTTCTGGTAAAAATGCATCATAGAAAACATTCCCACCTGAAAATCCAACCGTACCAATAATTAATAATATCGAGGCAAATATGTAATCGCCTTCACCGACAAAAGCTAACAAAATACTGGCAATGACACCCATATAACAAAAGAATCTTAAGAACTTCTTCTTTGCAGCAGAGAAGTCACTTATGGCACCTAAAATGGGACCTAATATCGCAACAATTAAAGCTGCTATCGATTGTGAATATCCCCAATAACTCGTAGCAAGATGATTTTCTAATCCTTTAGCAGCAACGTCATAATAAAATGTCGGTAGGACTGCAGCCATAATAGTGGTAGCAAATGCTGAGTTCCCAAAATCATACAACACCCAACCTAATCTTTGCTTCTTCTTTGATTTCATTTTGCCCTTTTCCCTCCTTTCTTGTAGCATATCAAAGTATTCGCCTTATTATTATTAACTTTTTGTTAAATATATCCAAAACGTTGAGAAAGAGATTGGGACAAAAGGCGTTTTTATCAAAGAATAACCCGAACGAAGTGCATATACACTGCTTTGGAAATATACTTCGCTTTTTTGGCGGGTGGCTGGTGAGCCTCCGACGCACAGGACGTGCTAGTGTCGATGTCGTCACAGGACGTGATGATTGTCATCGACCTCGCGCTAACGCACTCCGGGGTCTCACCGATGCCTATTTTCCTGCGTCAGACTGTCATCTTGTGTCGGCCTAGACCACACGACGTCGGTATTATAAGTCGACCAGAAACCTACGTATATTTCCACCGCTGGAATAGTACAATGTTTGGCTTTGAGTTTAGCATATTATTTTTGTCCCATCTTCCTTATTCCCAAACGTATTGTTTATAAAACTCACTTAACGTTTGAAACATCTCTTGATCACCTGATTCAATAGCCGTATCAATGGCGGTCATTAACTGTTCTTTATTTCGTTGGAAACATATTTCATCCAATAGTAACCGAGCAGACAGCATCATTTCAAATGAAATTTCTCGTTTCGCTTGAACACGATTTCCTTGATAACGTTTGAAACGATATATTGTTTTTTCTTTATTCATGACATATGCCCTCCCTCGTTCCTTTTATCTTCGCGACACTAAACTTTGAAATAAGTGCGACTTGGGTTCAAGTACAGTAAAAACTCCATCTGACAAGTCTTCTTTATATATTATCCTAAATGTTTAGAATAATTTCAATAGATTTACCCTAAAAAATAAATAATATAATCTTTTAAGTCCATTTTTCTCTGTTTTATGCCGTTGTATCATGCTTCAGACATAAATATAATTTCTAAGTCTGTTCTCTGAATTTTATATCATTTTAAAAGCAGTTGACAATCAGGAGAATAACAGTGTATATTATTCACTAATATTTAAAATCGAATATTCGTTATCCTGAAATGACCGAGTAGTTGATTTCTGAGCAGCGAAAAGAGACAAGACGGTTGGTGCAAGTCTTGGCAGGGAATTTAATGAATTACACATTTCGTTAATAAGGATATATCCTAGGAAGTAAGTGGCCAATTGACGTCATTGGCAAACAGGGTGGTACCGCGGAGTATGCTTCGTCCCTTTCATTAGGGATGAAGCTTTTTTTATTTCATTAAAATTAAAAGGAGGAGTATGAATGTTTCCAATCCAAGCGAAGTACAAACCGCATGTGTTCGAAGCCGTTATTATTTTCATGATTCTAGTAGGGATGATTAGTTATTATATTATCGAGATTGGGACTGTCCCACATATTCCGATTTTATTAGGTATATTCTTTCTGATCATTTATGGATTAATTCATAAAATTGCTTTTGATGATTTACATGCTGGTATGCTTGAAGGTGCAAGAAATAGTTTAGGGGCATTGTTTTTGTTTTTATTAATCGGTGTATTAATGAGTAGTTGGATTATGAGTGGAACAATTCCAGCATTGATCGATTTGGGATTTTCAATAGTTGATGGGAAATGGTTCTATGCCATCGTCTTTACAGTGACTGCCATTATTGGTGTTTCACTCGGAAGCTCATTGACAACGACTGCAACGATTGGTGTGGCATTCATCGGTATCGGCCAAGCGCTAGATGCTTCTCTAGCTATAACAGCTGGCGCAATCGTATCTGGAGCTTTTTTCGGTGATAAGATGTCACCTTTATCTGATACAACTAACTTAGCTTCTACGATTGTTAAAGTTGATTTATTTGATCATATTAAGCATATGAGCTTAACAACGATACCAGCGTTTATTATTTCATTTATCTTATTTATCTTTTTATCCCCTAAAACGGGAGCGAAAATTGATACAACAACAGAATATATGAATGCTTTACAATCAACTGGATTAATTCACTGGACATCATGGCTACCATTATTAGTACTTGTAATATCTGTTTTATTTAAAATGTCCGCTTTTATGTCAATTACAATTAGCAGCTTATTAGCTACTATACTTGCTATTATAACGAAGACCATATCTTTTAATGAAGTATGGGATATTTGGTTTAAAGGCTATACGGCAACAACTGACTTTGAGCCTGTTAATACATTGCTTTCTAAAGGCGGTATTGAAAGCATGTTTTTCACGATGTCCCTTGTCATTTTAGCACTTGGCTTTGGTGGACTTCTATTTGTAACAGGTATTATTCCATCTATTCTTGAAACGTTGCAACGGAAATTACAACGTATTCGTTCCATTATTGTATCAACAGCTTTAACTGCAATTGGAATAAACGTTTTAATAGGTGAGCAATATTTATCCATTTTATTAACAGGTGAAACATACAAAAATTTATACAATAAAGTTGGTTTATCAAATAAAGCTTTATCACGGACTTTAGAAGATGCAGGAACAGTCATTAACCCTCTCGTTCCTTGGAGTGTATGTGGTGTATTTATTGCTGATGTACTCGGTGTTCCTGTTCTCACTTACTTACCATTTGCCTTCTTCTGTTTATTAAGTCCATTGATTACTGTTATCTTCGGCGGTAAATCAAATAGCGCTCAATTACAACATAATGGATGAAAAAAATCCTAGGGTCGTTTAACCCTAGGATTTTTCCTTTAATCAAGTGGTGGAATATCACGGTCTTGTTCAGTTAAAATAATCGGATCGCCTTTTGTAATAACAATGGTATGCTCATATTGTGCAGAACGGCCCTTATCAATTGTACGCGCTGTCCAACCGTTCGCATCCATTTTGCTTTTCCAATCACCTTCGTTTAACATCGGTTCAATGGTGATGGTCATACCTTCTTTTAAACGTAAACCTTTACCCTTTTCTCCATAGTGAGGGACGTATGGATTTTCATGTATCGTTGGTCCAATTCCATGTCCTGTAAAATCACGCACGACAGAGAAACCCTCTTTTTCCGCATATGTTTGAATGGCGTGCCCAATATCTCCAAGACGATTTCCATGTCTTGCTTGTTCTATTCCTTTGTATAACGATGTTTTTGTCACTTCCATTAAACGTTTACCTTTTTCATCAACGTCACCAACTGCATAAGTCCAAGCCGAATCAGCAAGACCGCCGTTTAAATTCACAACCATATCAATCGTGACAATATCACCATCTTTTAGAGGTTCGTGACGCGGAAAACCATGACAGATTTCATCATTAATCGAAGCGCATGTGGCATACTTATATCCTTGATAACCTTTTTGTTCTGCAGTAGCACCATGCTTTTTTAAAAAATCAGCAACAAATTGTTCAATTTCCATTGTTGTTATGCCTGGCTTAATCATTTTTGCAATTTCTTTATGTGTGAGAACAAGTAAATCAGCTGCTTTTTGCATTTGTGCAATTTCACGTTTACTTTTCCGTGTAATCATTTATAACTCCCTTTCCCTACATAATCAAATAACCTATTAAACAGCATATTAAAAAACTATTTAAAGTTTACCACAAACAAATATTTCCTGCAGTCTCGTTCAATCCGAGAAAAAAATCTGCCATTTTGCAAGCAGATTTTTTTTGGTTAGAAATAATTTCGAGCATGGTATATTTTTCCATTAGTAAGTTGTTCTTCAAATAATATATGCATGAGGATTTGTGCAATCTCCTCTGGTTGACGTAACAACTTATCATCCTTATATTGAATAAATGTATCTATTTCAGCAAACGCTTCGCGCGTGCTTTTGCGAATTTCAGTTTGCATCTCTGTATCCATAATACCAGGACTTAACCCAATTATCATATGGTTTGTTTTTAAATTTTTCTGTTCTAAAGCGACTGTTTCAATATAACGATTCATTGCGGCTTTCGTACTACAATAAGCACTCCATCCATGAACTGCACGTTCGGCCGCACCTGATGTAATGATTGTATTGATCAAAGTACCACTCTTTTGATTTAAAGCATGCAAAAGATAATTTGTTATCGTCATCGGTGCTGTTACATTAACCTGAATATGTTTCGCTAATTGAAATGGGTCTATTTTTGCTGCTTGGTGAATCGGTTCAATCATAGCTGCATTATTAACTAAATAAGCGATTTGACCCTGTTTAAACTTCGCTTCAATGTCCTTCATGACTTCCAGCGTTTCTTTCTGATCATTTAAATCACATGTTATATGTTGGTAAGTCGTATCATATTCATTTGCTATTTGGACTAAATCTTCATTTTCATGACGTGAAAGGCCGATAACAGGTATGTTCTTTTTCAAAAATAAAATAGCAATATTCTTCCCTAAGCCTCTCGATGCCCCAGTAACGACAGCTAATTTATTCACTATAACTCCCCCTATTTTTGAAATGAATTCCAATAATAGACGAGTGTTTCCATCCCTTTATCGAAACTTGATAATGGGAAACTTTCATTTGGTGAATGTAGACGATCTTCTGGCGTACCAAACCCTAGTAACACAACAGGAACATTATAAATGGTATCAAGCCATTCGACAACCGGAATCGAACCACCCATACGAGCATAAACCGTTTCTTTTCCAAAGGCTTTTGTATAGCTATCTGCTGCTTTTTTAATCAGTGGATGATTCGGTTCCACTTTATAAGCTTTAGCCGAAAACTTTTCTATCTTTAGATCCACTGTTACGCCAGATGGTTTGACTTTTTCAATATGCTTCTTAATACATTGCTGAACATGAACCGGATCTTGGCCAGGAACTAACCGGCATGTAATTTTAGCTGTTGCAGACGTTGGGATAATCGTCTTTGTACCTTCCCCTTGATAGCCACCGTAAACCCCATTAATTTCAAACGTTGGACGTGCCATTGTATGTTCTTTTGCTGTATAGCCTTTTTCTGATACAGTTTCGATTACACCGGTTGTTTGAACATAATCTTCACCAGGAACACTCTGAATCAATTCACGTTCTTCGGTTGATAGTTGTTCAGCTCCATCATAGAATCCATCCACCAAAATCTCTTCATCTTCATTTTTGATTGAAGAAAGAATATGTGATAAAGCCATGATAGGATTACGTACTGCCCCACCATATATACCTGAGTGAAGATCACGTTCAGGACCTGTAACAGTTAACTCAAGACCAGTCGAGCCCTTTAAGCCATATAATATTGTTGGCTGGTTTTCATCAACCATACCTGAGTCTGAAATGACAACGAAGTCAGCCGCATATAACTCTTTCTTTTCCTCAAGCATATGGTATAAATTTTCACTACCGATTTCTTCTTCTCCTTCAAGACATACTTTAATATTTAATGGTAGCTTACCTTCTGTTTTCATAAACGCTTCTAAAACCGCTAAATGCATAAAGACTTGACCTTTATCATCACTTGCACCACGAGCGTATAGACGTCCTTCTCTTATTTCTGGTTTAAATGGATCACTTTTCCACTCCTCTAAAGGGTCAGCTGGTTGAACATCATAATGACCGTAAATGAGAACAGTCGGTTTGTCCTTTCCTGCTTGATCATAATGAGCGTAGACAATTGGATGCCCCGCTGTTTCTTGTAATTCAACTAGGTTAAATCCAATATCTTTTAAATATGTAATCAGATAATCTGCTGCTTTTCGGACTGAATCTTTATATTCACTGTCCGTACTTACACTCGGTATGGATAGAAATTCCTTTAAGCTATCTAATAGTTGTTTGCGATTTCCTTGTAAGTAATTTAATACTTGTTGTGACATGTTTTTCATCCTTTCTTTCCAGTGCAATGTTCTCTTTACATTTTACCATAAAGTTTCGTTATTTTTTCTAATTTGGTAATTAAATCAAGTTTATACTCAGTTATAATAAATATAACGATAAAAAGGATGTGATAAAAATGGTAAAGGGAAACCGTGTAGCCGTTATTGGAACTGGTTTTGTTGGTTCAAGTTATGCATTTGCATTATTAAATCAAGGGATTGCCGATGAAATTATTCTCATCGATAAAGATGAGGATAAAGCACAAGGAGACGTCATGGATTTAAATCACGGTAAAGTATTTGCCCCAGATTATACAAACATTCATTATGGAGATTATCGTGACTGTCAACATGCCGACCTTGTCGTTATCAGCGCTGGTGCTAATCAACAACCAGGAGAAACACGACTCGATTTAATTGAAAAGAATTTAGCCATTTTTAAGTCAATCGTTGACCAAGTAATGATGAGTGGTTTTGATGGTATTTTTCTTATAGCAACAAATCCGGTAGATATTTTAACTTATGCAACATGGAAATATAGTGGCCTTCCAAAATCAAGAGTGATCGGTTCAGGAACGATTTTAGATACAGCTCGTTTTCGGTATATGTTAGGTGACTATTTTAAAGTTTCCCCTAAAAATGTACACGCTAATATTATTGGTGAACATGGTGATAGTGAGCTACCTGTATTTTCTACTGCTGATATTGGTGGTATACCACTCGATAAATACATTAAAAAGAACAATAAGTTTAGCCAGAAGGATTTAGAGCAGATTTTTATCAATGTCCGTGATTCTGCTTATCACATCATTAATCGAAAAGGTGCCACATACTACGGGATTGCTATGGGGCTCGTTCGCATTACTAAAGCGATTTTCCGCAATGAAAATTCTATCCTTACGGTTTCAACTCTTCTTGAGGGTGAGTATGATGAAAAAGATGTTTATCTAGGTGTACCCGCCGTAATTAATAGAAAAGGAATACGCGAGATCATTGAGTTGAAGTTAAATAATATTGAAAAAGGACAATTTAAAAAAAGCGCACACATTCTTAAGTCAACGCTCGCTCCCTATTTTAAACAGTAAAAAAACGAGAAAAATTCTCGTTTTTTTACTCCTCTAACTTATCTATTTTGTGGGAATAAACGTTCAATCATGTTTTCAAATTGAGTAAAGAATCCTTCAATTGGTCTTCCACCATCAACATCGTCTACATAGTTTGTTGTTAAATTATAAAAATCAGGATTTGTTGATACAAAAACATTTTCAATATCATTATCAACTGAACGAACAATATCAGCAATACGTTCTTTCATGTCTTCCGTTAATTCTTCATCGTTATTGTTGTTATTGTTGTTATCCTTATTGTTGTTATTTTTTGTATTTCGTGCATTATCACGGTTTCGATCTGATTCATTGCCTGCATCCAATCGCGCTGCTACATAGGCGTTATTTTCAGTTGTTAATACGTAAGCTGTTTTAATTTCTGGTATTTTGTTGGCAATTTGTTCTGCTGCCTCTTCTGCAACATCGTAGCGATTTTGATTATTACCGTTTGTATTATTATCATTGAATCGCTGCTCATTATTCGCCTGATTTCGATTACGGTTATTGTCCGTATTGTTTCGGTTATTATTATCGTTCATCCGGTCCCCTGTACCTGTATTTTCAAATCGCGTTGGTTGGACTCCATCATTATTATTATTTCGCGTTGCATTATCATCTGTAACATTACAACCTGTTAACAATGCGAATGCTGTAAAGACAGTGATTATTTTTCGCTTCAAGATATATCCCTCCTTCTATTTTATCATTTGTAGTTTGTATCTAATTCAATTTATTATACGGACATGACAAACCCTTTAAATGGCAAGCACACCAACATTGTTTGGGAAATATATTGTAGAAAGCGGGAAACCTATAATGACCCTTTATAGGAGGGATGTAATGGAAATACCAGATTATGACAAAGCTTTATATTATATTTTATGGGGACAATGGGATAATTTACTTATCCTAATGGTCCGTACAAAAGATGATATCTTATCAAAACGAATCCAACACTTTCTCCATGCCTATCACTATGCAACAGACCAACAAATAATTGTTGAAACACACGATAACCTCCTATGCTATCTAGATCACGCGATGAAATATACGACTCCAACAGCAACAATCGAAATGCAATAAATCAAACTAAAAAAGGAATGCCCATTTAGTAGGGCATTCCTTTTCATATTATTGGCGATTATGATAATAATCAATCGGGATAAATAATCCCACGGTACCATATTCTGTATGGTCAAGCGTAGCAAACACAACCCCAATTACTTCACCTTGCTCGTTGATGATTGGACTACCACTATTGCCCCGATAAATCGGTGCTTCTATCATAAGTACGGGTTCATCCCATTCTTTTAATTGGATATAATCAATAATATGTCCTTCGTTCACGATACCTTGGAATCGAAGTGGATTACCGATAAACGTCACTTTTTCCCTTTCTTCAAATAGTGCTTGCTTAGCTAAAGATAGAAAGGGCAAATCTTTGCCTTCAATTATTTGTAACACAGCTAAATCAACTTCTGGATATGTTTCAACAACAGACGCACGGAATAATCCATCATTTCTAAAGGCAACAGTTACTTCTGCTTCTTCTTTAACAACATGTTCATTCGTAATGATTTTACCATTTGCATTGATAGAAAAACCTGTACCGCGACTCCCCTCAGTCTCAATCACAACAACTGCATCTTTGTATGATTGAATCGTTTGTGAAGTTGATAATTTGGTTGATGTCATCAAAAAGTCAATCGCTGGAATAGATAAGGTTTGTGGAAGTAAGGCCACAATATTAAACATAAGTGCCAAAGCAATCAGCCAAAACATCCATTTTGGGAAAGGGCGTTTGACTTGCTTGTTTTTTGTACGTTCTCTTTCCCTTTCCCAAGCTTCTTGACGTGCCTGTTGAACGAGTTCATACATTTCTTCATCGTCAATTTCCTCATATAAATCCTCATCAATAATATCGACTTGGTGCTCTTGGTTTTCCTTCATGACATCACCATCATCCTATTTTGAACTATATTATTATTTGTGAAGTCAATTGTGGATAACATCGATTATGTCAGGGACACACGTGCACCTTGTTGCTGCATTTGATACATTTCACTATAAATGCCTTTCTGTCCTAGTAATTCATGATGGTCTCCACTTTCTTTTATCTTACCACGTTCAAGAACAAAAATCGTGTTTGCATCACGAATGGTTGAAAGTCGATGGGCGATAACTAAAGTTGTTCGACCTTTTTTCAGTACTTTTAAAGCTTCTTGAATTAAACTTTCTGATTCCGTATCGATATTCGCCGTCGCTTCATCTAAGACGAGAATAGCTGGATCGAAAGCTAGCGCACGGGCAAAAGAAATCAGTTGCCTTTCACCAAGGGAAAATGTCGTCCCACCCTCTGTCACTTCAGCATCATAACCATTTGGTAATTTCTCAATAAAGCGGTTAGCACCAACGGCTTTTAATGCTTTAATCGCTTGTTCACGTGAAATGCGTTCATCATTCATCGTCACATTAGAAAGAATCGTTCCAGAAAATAAAAATGGATCCTGAAGCACAATCCCCATATGACTGCGTACTTGTTGGCGTGACCAATCCTTTATATTGTGATTGTCAATATAGACTTTTCCTTTTTGTGGATCATAGAAGCGAAAAAGCAAATTCATTAGCGAACTCTTACCTGAACCAGTATGTCCAACAAAAGCAACCGTTTCACCTGATTGGACCGTAAATGAAATATTGTGTAACACATATTCATCATCATAAGCAAATGATACATTTTGGAAAGAAATATGGCCATTATAACGCGGAATTTGTGTATGGTTCACATCTTCAATTTCTTCGTCCATTAATTCAAAGACGCGGCTACCCGCAACACGTGCCTGTTCTAATAATGGCAATTGATTCACGATATTATTGATTGGACCAAATAAGCGTGTTAAATAATCAACAAAGGCATATAACAATCCAATGGATATGACACTTCCAGGCTCTAATGAAAACGACCCAAAATGCCATATAAAAACAACAAATGTGATATTACGGAAAAAAGTCACTAAATTATGTGATGTCAAGGCATTTAGTTTTAATAATTTACGTTGATATGTGAAATGGCGCGTATTTAATGTTTCAAAATCCTCTTTCGTTTTCTTTTCACGACGAAAGGCTTGAATGATTGGCATACCTTGGATTGATTCATTTATGTTTCCATTTATTTTACTGTTTGTTGAACGAATCACTTGATTAAACTTAGAACCGAATATTTTATACAATCTCATCCAAATATAAATAAGTGGAATAGCTAATAAACATAGAGCCGCTAGTTTAGCATCAAGAAAGAACATCGCGATATAGACACCGAACATATAAATGAAACTTGTAATGACAATGGAAAGTACACGTTCATATAAATCACGTATCGCTTCTGTGTCATTTGTGACACGTGCGACGATTGTACCTGCTGGTCTATTGACGAAATATTGAATCGGCAATCTTTGTATATGAGAAAAGACGTCATTACGCATTTTTTTAACAATTTGATTCGATGATTTTTGCAACATATATGTTTGAAAAAACTGAAACAAACCAGCTACAAATAACAGTAACACATATAATCCTAGTAATAGAAAAATGGGACGTTTTTCCGGTTTAATAAATTGTGCTAAGTCTGTTAATCGAAGCTTTTGTCCATTCGCTTTAATCGGACCATCGGGTGTTTGTATGGTTACTTGATTCCCAGTAACCGCCCGCTTTCCTGTTAAAGGAACTTCTTGATTGATAAGATAATAATTCTTTTCAACCTGAAGAAGTGTTGCTTTTCCTAAAACTTTGTCCTCTGATATTTGACGGTCTGTTCGCTTATAATACTTATCTTGAAACGTAACCGTATTTCCGTCAATCTGCTCCTCAACTTCATTCCATGCACCCTCTATTCCAACAATATGATCATCAATAATTTTCTTTGCAATTAATGGACCAGCTAACTCTAATCCAGTGGCAATCATCAGACATATAATTCCGATGATAATCCCCTTTTTAAACTTTAAAGCATATTGAAATAACCTTTTCTCAGTCGTTGCTTTCTTCATTCAAACGCCTCCTCTCCTCGAGAAAGCTGTTGTAAATCATACTGTTCTTTATACCAGCCATCTTCTTGGATTAGTGATTCATGTGTACCATGTTCGATAACTTTCCCTTCATCTAAGACGATAATTAAATCTGCATGCTCAACAGCGGACAATCGATGTGACGCAATAAACGTTGTTTTCCCTTTTCTTTCTTCGCGTAAATGTTGAATAATATTTGCTTCCGTCTTACCGTCCACAGCTGACATAGAGTCGTCAAGAATTAAAATCTCTGGATCCTTTATAAACGCTCGCGCTAAAGCGACGCGTTGTTTCTGCCCTCCAGATAACGACACACCACCCTCCCCGACTTCTGTGTCTAAGCCATCGGGTAATTGTTGAATGTCTTTTAGGAAATGAGCGAGTTCCATTACCCGAGATATTTCTGTATCGGTAGCATCTTCTTTTCCAAATTGAATATTTTCTCTAATCGATTTTGAAAATAATATTTGATCTTGAGGCACATAACCAATCCAATCGCGCAATTGCTCTAAATCAATCTGTTCAATTGGTACATCAGATAAACGAATATTCCCTTTGAAGTTCGGATATTGTCGTAATAGCAATTTAAATAATGTTGTCTTTCCTGCACCGGTTTTACCAACAATGCCGATTGTGTCACCTTTATTGACTTGGAAGCTAATATTATCTAAGCTTTTTCGGTTACTTGCTGGAAATGTAAATGAAACATGTTCAAAAACAATCTGATCAACTTCACCAATGACTTGAGCATCTTTATTATTTTTAACATCTGCTACATAGTCTAAAATCTCATTTACACGGTCTAATGATGCATTCCCTCGTTGTAATATGTTAATCAACTCACCCATCGCAAACATCGGCCAAATGAGCATACCTAAATAAACGTTGAAACTAACTAAATCTCCAAGTGTAATCACTTGATTAAAAACTAGATTGGCTCCGTAACCAATCCCAATCGTATATGATAAACCAACTAATATTGTTATTGTCGGTTCAAATAAAGCGTCCACTTTAGTGACTGCCATATTTTTTTCATATACTTCATCCGTTTTATTGCTAAAACGCTCAATATCTTGTTTTTCTTGAACAAAAGCGCGAACAACGCGAATACCACGAATAGATTCTAGTACACCTGTGTTCATTTCCCCAAATGCTTCTTGCGCCTTTGTAAATCTCGCATGAATTGCTGCACCATATTTATTCATAATTAAAGCCATAATCGGTAATGGTAACAGTGACGCTAATGTTAACTTCCAACTAATCGTAAATCCCATAACAGCTACAATCATCAACATAAAGATACTTGAATCAACAAGTGTTAAAATGCCAAATCCTGCCGTTAATGCAATCGCTTTTAGATCATTGGTACTTCTTGCCATCAAATCCCCAGTTTTAAACTTTTCAAAAAACGGTGGAGTCATTTTTAAAAAATGTGCAATTAACTTACTACGCATCCACTTTTCTAAAATAATTGCTCCGCTAAACAACGTATAATCCCAAAAAAAGGAAACTGTGTAATGAACAAATGCTAAGATGATGTAGCCAACGATGACAAGCATTAAGATTTTCTCTGTTAATGTGTGATATTGAATATGATCAATCGTAAATCCAACCAGTTTAGGTGGAATAAGTGAAAGCGTACTTGCAAAAACCAAGGCTAAAATAGCCGCTAAATATCTCTTCCAATAATATTTGAAAAACCAATCTAACTTTTTAAATATAGAAAACACGGTTGGTTTCACCCTTTCTCTGCGCTCACTAAATGATTTTCAGGCAAAATAAAAGGCATACGCCTATGACGCATGCACAATTAGAATAAATAACACTATTCTATTCCAATTAACCATAAAGGAGCCACAGATGTATTAGCCCAGCATCAAGATGAGGAATCCATCAACTCCATCATGCTGGTACAAATTATGAACTTTTTCTTGGTTTCATTTTTTAATATAATCATCTGTATGACCCTCTTTCATCCTTTTTTTATGTCACAATATGCATTTTAATATATATATTCTAAAATGACAAGAGTTTTTTTAAAATTTTTATAAAGATAAGATTTTTTTACGATATCTGTTATACATATTGGTTTTCACTATGGTGAAATAGTATAATAAAAGAACCAAGTTACTTGGAACGGAAGGTGACGACTCCTGCGATAAAAGCCCGCGTCTTGAGACCCAAGAACGAGTTTTTTTGCGAGTGAAGAGATTCAAGAAGCTCTTAGGAAAGCGTCCGCCTGCATTGGAAAGTAACGGGTGCACTAGAAGAGACAAATTTTTATGAATGAGTCAGATTGAAAAGGCGAAAAATTAACGCCTAAACATACTACACGAGGAGGAATACATATGGTACATTTAGATGATATGTTGGCATATAACGAACAATTTGTAGCTAATAAAAAATATATGCCTTATGAAACGAATAGCCCACCTAATAAAGAAATGGTCATTTTGACTTGTATGGAATCACGTTTAATCGAATTACTCTTAAAAGCATTAAATCTTAAGAATGGCGATGTAAAAATGTTAAAAAACGCTGGGGCAATCATCCGAAAACCTTACGATACTATAATGAAAAGTATCCTTGTTGCCATCTATGAGCTTGGCGCAAAAGAAGTGGTTGTTATTGGTCATTATGACTGTGGCATGTCCCATACAATTCCTTCTAAATTACAAGAAAAAATGATTGAAAATGGAGTCAAACAGGAAACTATTCAAACAATTGAACGTTCTGGAATTCATTTTGAAGAGGAATTTAGTGGGTTTGAAAGTGTAGAAGATTCTGTCAAACAAAGTGTCTCCATCATTCGTCATCATCCTTTACTTCCTGAATACATCAAAGTTCACGGCCTTGTGATTGATCCAAGAACAGGAAAAGTTGATGTCATTACACGTGAATAGATATTTTAAATTCCTATTTGTTTATATAAATCACCGTATCATTCTATGAAAAAATTAAGAGACTGTGACATAACTAGCATCAAATAATGATCAAAGCTTGGTACATCATATCTTGTATAGTTTTTTATTAAAAAATAAATATTCCTAGCAATCACTAAAAATAATAATCCACTCCTTTCCTTAGGGGTGGATCTCTTTTTTATGAATATCATAGGTGTTATCATTACGCCTCGAAGTACAGACTTGTATATCATTGAACACTTCAATGCGAGATAACTTCATCTAACATCACTGACTTACATAACATTGAATACCCCAATGCGAGCTAAATCCATCCAACATCGCCGACTTACATATCATTGAACGCTTCAATGCGATATAACTTGAACTAACATCACTGACTTACATAACATTGAACACCCCAATGCGAGTTAATTTCATCCAACATCGCCGACTTTTATATCATTGAACACTTCAATGCGATATCGCAGAAAAAAAGACACGATATAAACGTATAAATCCTCCGCATATTGCCGAGCATTTTCCAAAAGAAATTGATAAATACATTGACCTCTATAATTACGAAAGCTATCAAAAAAGAGAAAGCGGTCTTAGCCCTCTGAATAAAGAGCTAAAACCGCTTAAGTCAATTTTAATTATTTTCACTGTCTACTTGGGACAGCTCATTTTGTCCAGGTCTTTTTCTTATTTAGCTTCGGTTTAGTCCTAACGACTACTTATTTTCTCAAACTAAACAATTTAAAATATCCCGGTTTGAAAGTATGCCAACAACTTTCTGTTTATCATTGACAACCGGTAAAATATGTGATGACTGAGTCGCTTTTGGAATAAGCTCATGAATATATTCGTCCTGGGATGCAACGACACATTCAGTATCCATGATTTCTTTAATAGATGTATTATGATGAGCATTCATCACTTGATCATATGTGACAATCCCTTTTAATTTTTGTTCTTGATCAACAACACAAATATCCTTCATTTGTTTATCCTTTAATGAACTCTGAACATCTGCCAACGAATCAGTTTCGTTAATAATTGGTGCTGAGTTAGTCATCACTTGTTTAGCTTGTAATATTTTTGACCGATCAATATCTTTAATAAACTCTTTAATATAATCATTTGCCGGTTCATTAATAATTTCTTCAGATGTCCCAACTTGAACAACTTCTCCATTTTTCATGACAGCAATCCGGTCACCTAGCTTAAATGCTTCATTCACATCATGTGTTATAAAAATAATCGTTTTTTGTAACTTCTTTTGAATATGAATTAATTCTAATTGCATCTCACGGCGGATTAACGGATCCAGCGCACTGAACGGTTCATCCATTAGTAATATATCGGGATCATTTGCAAGCGCCCGAGCTAGGCCAACACGTTGTTGCATCCCACCAGATAATTCATTTGGATATTGTTGTTCATAACCTTTTAATCCGACGATTTCAATATTTTTCATAGCTATTTTACGGCGTTCATCCTTTGGTACTTTCCGAATTTCTAAGCCATACTCTACATTCTCCAAAATCGTTCGATGACTAAAAAGACCAAAATGCTGAAACACCATGGCAATTTTTTCTTGTCTCATTTTTGTCAATTCAGCTTCGTCATATGAAACGATATTATCACCATCAATATAAATTTCCCCTGATGTCGGTTCATGTAAACGATTAAAACAACGTATTAATGTTGACTTACCACTGCCTGACAACCCCATAATGACAAAAATCTCACCTTTTTTCACTTCAAAACTAGCATTATACACACCGACTGTATGATTTGTCTTACTAAGAATCTCTTCTTTGGACATACCATCTTTAATCAGCGGAAGGACAGATTGTGGTTTAGGTCCGAAAATCTTTGTTACACGGTTTAATTTAATATGACTTGTCATGATTGCACCCCCTTCTTCCCTTGAAATTTATTAGCAATTCCATTTGTAATCCGATCAATGATAATCGCTAAAAAGACAATACTAATACCAGCTTCAAATCCTAATCCAATATCGATTCGATTAATCGCTACAAGCACCTGTTCACCTAATCCTTTAGCCCCTACCATGGAAGCAATAACAACCATTGACAATGCCATCATCGTTGTCTGGTTAACACCCGCCATAATGGTGGGCATAGCCTGAGGTAATTGAACTTTACGAAGCATTTGTCCTTTTGATGAACCAAATGAAAGGGCTGATTCGACGACTTCACGATCAACTTGACGAATAGCTAATTCTGTCAATCGAGTGACAGGTGGTAATGCATAAATAAGTGTCGCAAATATGGCCGATACGTTCCCTAATCCAAAGAAAAAAATCGCTGGAATAAGATAAACAAAACTTGGCATTGTCTGCATCGCATCTAATAAAGGACGCATTGCCATAGAAAAGCCTTTTCGATAAGCCATTAAAATCCCTGTTGGAATACCGATTATAACAGCAATAATAACACCAACTGTCATTATCGCAATCGTTGTCATCATTTCATTCCATAGACCAAATGTCCCTATTAGAAAGACAAAAAGACCGTACAAAATCCCTGAAAACACGGAACGAAAATACGAACCTAAAATAATGATGAGAGCGATAAACACCCACCAAGGCAGCCATACTAAGAAACCATCAATGGCATTTATTGTTCGCGATGTAATATAAAAGATGGCTTCAAACAAACCTTTAAACTTTTCATCTAAAAACGTTACAATAAAATCCGCATATTCACCTAAATTTGTTTTTATATCAGGAAAACTACCCATACACAGACTGCTTTATGCAGCCATCTCACCTCTTATTAAATTTTTTAATGTTGAAAAGCAGCTGTCCATACCGGTCAGCTGCTTCCAACACTTTAATTGAGTGCCTCTTGCACTTTTTCCGCTACTTCAGTAGAAACCCATTTTGTCCAAACATCTTCATATTCTTTCATCCACCACTCAGCTGCTTCCTCAGCAGATACATCTTCATCTTGCATATATTTAAGAGCTGCTTCAGTTAGCTCACTGCTTGTCTCATATTTTTCTAAAAATTCCACTACATCTGGTGCTTGAGCTGGTAAATCTTTATTGACACCAACTACAACATCATTCGGTGGAAATTCGGTTGATTTGTTTTCATTCCAAACCTCTTCATCATATAGGTCTTCCTCTAATAATGTTAAATCATATTTAGCTGTTACCCATGTCGGTGACCAATAATAGCCAACCCAACCTTTGCCATCATCATATGCTGAAACAAGATCCGCTACCGCAGCTGAATCAGAGCCAGGAACAAAATCATTCATTGTTTCATCCAAATCATATGTTTTGATTTTTTCAGAGATTGTTTTTTGAACTGACCAACCACTTGGTCCATTAATAATCCGACCACGTCCTGGGTCTTCTGGATCCTCAAACACTTCAGGATATTTCTTTAAATCTTCTACTCTCTTTAAATCTGGTGCCTTCGGCTCAATGCCCCGTTCTGGATCACCTTCAATAACATAAGTAGGTACGTATAAACCTTGGTCATTGTCATCGAAGTTAGTTGATACTTTAACTACATCACCTGCTTCAATCGATTCTTCATAAATCTCGATTAAATTATCTGTCCAAATCTCCATATATACTTGAATATCGCCTTTACGCAATCCTTGATACGTTGCTGCAGTTGATCCTGCTGTCACGTCTGTATCATATCCTAACCCTTCTTCAACAATCGTTTGTGCAATATGATTATGAATACGTATGCTATCCCAACCAGCATCAGCAAATACAATTGTATTGATATCACTTGATGATTCATCTGAACCACATGCCGATAGAATCAATACAAATAATAGCAATATTGACATTAATATTCGTTTCATAAATGTAATTAATTCCTCCATACTTTAATTGTTTTTTTGATGATTAAAATATAAACAATAAACGAGATAAACCAACTATTATTTTATGAGTTTCTAAGAGAGGCAATATTGAAGAAAATAAAGCAGCAAAAGTAAGACACTATCAAGGATATCGAACAAGGAAGTGAATCGCAAACGTCATTAAAACAGATTTACAGCGAATAACCTTCATATAAAACGATTAATCTAAAATAGATAGCGCTTTCTTAATTTATGGACGTAATATCTCTTATTAGCACACGATTAAGCCAAATATGACTAAAATTAAAACGATTTTACACAAATTAGATTCATAGAAATGAACACTTTTCGAAAGTTTTATCATAGCATTGCTTCAATCATGTTATCCTGTTATGCTGTAATTGTTCACTTAGTGAACTATTTAACCGATGAACTATTTTAGAGTAGGTGATGTTATGAATTTTAAGGAATTAGCAAGTCGATATCAAATTGCTATTAGTGCGGTTTATCGCAAAATTAATCAAATAATGAAAGAAAAAGTACATGAAGATATTACAACAGATCAATTTTCCACATTGCAATATGTCCTTCAGAACCAGCCCTGTACGAGTACGGAAATCGCTAATGCTTTTGGCATCGGGAAAAGTGCTGTTACCAATCAAGTAAATCGTCTCTATAAGAAAGGTTTGATTCACCGTATTCGTGATGAGAGCGATCGTCGTAATATTTATTTGAAAGTCACTGATGAAGGAAAAGAATTGGTTAACTTTACAGAAACCGAAATAGTACGAGCTTTTACACCTCTTTTATCACAATTTGAGGATGACGAAATTAAAGGCTTCATCCAATCTTTAGAACGATTGGCTCGACTTATGGATGAAACAGATTATCAATAAATGAAAGGGGAAATACCATATGAAACATGTCTTACGTTTTCGTTGGCTTATTATTGCCTTATGGGTCATTGCGGCAACCGCACTTTTTCTATTGGCACCTAATTTACAAGAGCTTGTCCGTGAAAAAGGGCAAATCACTGCTCCTGAAGATGCCCCATCACAACAAGCCAATGAACTTTTAGCACAAATGACTGAAGATAGTGATGGTGATACATCAAGCGCGGTCCTCGTTTTTCATGACAAAAAAGGGTTATCACAAACGGATATTCAAGCCGTTGAAAAAGCCATTGATCGCTTACAAGAAAATGAAGACAGTCTTGCCATATCAAACATTTTAGACTTTCGTAAGCATAAAGAAATTGAATCACAAACTGTTTCAGAAGATGGGACAACAATCATCGTTCCATTTCATGTTTCTTTCAGTGACCAAGAAATTGAACAATCTCAATCAGCCATTTATAAAACTTTAGAAGATATCAAAGTTGACCATTATCTAACCGGTGAAGACTACATTAACCAAGATATTATTACGAACTCAGAAGAAGGGTTGCGTAAAACGGAAATAATTACGGTTGGATTGATTTTAGTTATCTTGTTCATTGTATTCCGATCATTTGTTGCACCACTGATTCCATTACTTACAGTTGGAATGAGTTATCTTGCCGCACAAGGCATTGTTGCCATTTTAGCCGATTCAGTTGATTTCCCATTATCAACATATACACAGATTTTCATGGTTGCGGTTATGTTCGGGATCGGAACCGATTATTGCATCTTAATCATCAGTCGTTATAAGGAAGAACTGGCTAATCATGAATCAAAAATAGATGCCGTTATCGCGACATATCAAGGTGCGGGGAAAACAATTCTTTATGCAGCAATTGCTGTCTTAATCGGGTTTTCAACGATTGGTCTATCAACTTTTTCATTATATAAATCTGCAGTTGCTGTAGCAATTGGGGTTCTCGTTGTACTTATCGCCTTGTTTACACTCGTTCCGTTCTTCTTAAGTTTATTAGGAAACCAGTTATTTTGGCCATTTCATAAACAAGTCGAACATAAAGAAAGTAGAATTTGGGGTTTTGCTGGGAAATTTTCTTGGTATAGACCGCTTTGGGCACTTATCATCGTATTAGTCATTACAGTACCTGCTATAATCTCTTATGATGGGACTAAATCGTATAATAATTTAGAAGAAATTGGCGACTCATATGACACCGTAAAAGGGTTTAATCTCATTGCTGATCATTTCGGACCTGGGCAAGCAATGCCTGTAACCGTCTATATGACGTCAAATGAACCAATCGAATCACGATCCAACTATCAAGATATCGAGAGAATAACAGCTGAAATTAACAAGCTTGACGGTGTCCAAGAAGTGAGAAGTGCCACACGTCCAGCTGGTGATATTATAGAAGACTTTCTTGTCGATGAACAAACCGATTTAATCGCTGATGGTATAAAACAGAGCACTGATGGATTAACTGACGTTCAAGATGGATTAAAAGAAGCTTCAAAAGAAATAAAAGCAGCCAAACCCCAACTTTCTGAAGCTGAAGATGGTATTAATCAATTAAAAGCTGGCACCTTAGAAGCAAAGTCAGGAATTGATGATGTCAAAAAGGCGCTCATTACAATCCAAGAAGGAATGAAATCTGGCGCACTTGGAGCTAAGGAAGTAAAAGACCATTTAACAACCATTAAGCAAAATTTTGACGAAAGTATTTCCGGGAACAAACAGATTTTAAAAGGATATCAAGCACTTGCTAAAGGTTTAAAAGACTTTGGAAAAATTGACCTTAATACAGGACAATTTGGTAAACCTGAAGATTTAAATCGGTTTGTTCAAGCATTGGAGCAATTAAGGGGACCAATTGATGCGATTCATCATGAGGCAATTAAAGCTAATCCACAATTACAAAAGGATGAAACTTATTTAAGAACATACGGTTCAACTCATGTGATGATCGATGGGATGATTGAAGAAATTAATAAGCTAAAAAAACAATTTATTACCATTCAAAAAGAATTAGGTCAGCTAGGACAGTTATCCAACCAAGTTGAGAAAGAAGTTATTCAACCACTTAATAAACTAAACCAAAACTTTTCAGCGATCATTAAAGGACAAGAACAATTATCAGCCGGAATTGGTGAGCTAATTGGTGGCCTCGATGAGCTTCACAGTGGTTTATCACAAGCATATGATGGGCAAGGCCAAGTGACAAAAAACTTACCTCAACTCAGTGATGGCTTGAATCGTATACTTAACGGTCAAGATGAGTTGAAGAAAGCTTTTTCAACGATGGAGAAAGAACTTGACACTCTATCAAATGGGCTTTCAGAAGGTGCCGATGGGCTTGGCAAAATCGAAGACGGTTTAACTGATATGAAAGATTTTCTTAAAGATTTCAATACAGAAGAACATGAACCATTCGTTTATATTCCACAAGAAGCCCTAAATCATGAAGATTTTATTGATGGTACGAAACCATATCTAAGTGATGACTTAACAATTACGAAATGGGATGTTGTGTTAACAGTTAACCCATATTCAGTAAAAGCGATGGATATGATTGATAAAATAGAAGCTAAAACAAATGAAGCAAAACAGGACTCCGTTTTTGCAAAGAGTGATCCAAAGCTAGGCGGTGTTACAAGTACAAACTACGATTTACAAAACATATCAGATGATGATTATAAGCGAACCGCTATTCTCATGCTGATTGGTATCTTTATCATTTTGATCTTATTGTTACGTTCACTCATTATGCCAATCTATTTAATCGGATCTTTGATTGTAACGTATCTCACATCAATGGCGTTTGCGGAGTTTATTTTTGTCAATTTATCAGGTTATGATGGGCTTACGTGGGCTGTTCCTTTCTTTGCATTTGTTATGTTAATTGCACTCGGAATTGACTATAGTATTTTCTTAATGGACCGTTTTAATGAGTATAAAACGATGGAAATCAAAGAAGGATTATTAACAGCAATGAAAAACATGGGAACTGTCATTATCTCAGCAGCAATTATTTTAGGCGGAACATTTTCAGCCATGTTACCGTCGGGCGTTCTATCCATTCTCCAAATAGCCACAGTTGTGTTAACAGGTCTATTTCTATATGCTTTTGTCATGCTACCACTGTTTGTACCAATCATGGTCCGCATATTCGGGAAAATAAATTGGTGGCCATTTATGAAATAAATATTTTTTAGCTGATATGAGGCTAGGACAAAACACCAGTAAATGTAAAAAGAAGTTAGGCAGTCCATCTTGAGATGGAAGCATCTAACTTCTTTTTTAATTAAATGAGTTAATTTCACGTTAAAAACATTTTCCTTTTATTTTTTCGCCTGTTCTTTTATAATCTCAATGACTCGATCACGTGATTCACTACTTTGGTATGTTGCTTGGTGATCTTTAATAATAGGCGCTTCCTTCCGTAGCTTTAATAAACTCGTTAATAATGTTTCTGCTGTTAAGTCTTCCTCCTCTAATACATGTGCAAATTGTTTCTTTTGAAACGAAGCTGCATTGATGATTTGATCACCTCGACTCGCTTGTCGTGAAAGTGGAACAAGTAACATCGGAATTTGTAAAGCAAGAAATTCAAAAATTGCATTCGCTCCAGCACGCGATAAAACAAAATCAGTAATAGCAAATAAATGATTTAATTCTTCATTGACATATTCAAATTGCACATAGCCTTCTTGCTTAATTGTGTCATCTTTTTTCCCAATTCCACATATATGTATGATTTGAAAATGCATCAATAAATCATCTAAACTATGTCTTACAATCGTATTTATTCTTTCTGATCCAGCACTCCCCCCCATAATAAGGAGTACCGGTTTTTCATTTGTGCAGCCTGTTAACTCATATCCTTTATTTTCATTACCTTTAAAGAGCTCCTCACGAATGACAGCACCGACATATTCACTTTTTTTACTTGGCAAATAATCCATCGTCTCAGAGAATGTTGCAAGGACTTTATTAGCAAAAGGAAAAGCTAGCTTATTTGCTAAACCTGGCGTATAATCAGACTCATGAATAACTGCAGGCACACGGCGTAAACGTGAAGCAAAGATCACTGGAACCGAAACAAAACCACCTTTTGAAAATATAATATTTGGCCTTCGCTTGCCAATAATACGCCATGCTTCAAACGTCCCCTTTAATACTTTAAATGGGTCTTTAAAATTTTCTATTGACATATAGCGTCTTAATTTTCCTGTTGAAATCGGGTAATAGGTGACGTGATCTAATGGCTCAATTAACTGACGCTCAATCCCATTAATCGAACCAATATAATCAACTTCCCATCCTTCCTGTTGGAACACGGGGATCAACGCTAAATTAACAATAACATGCCCTGCAGTTCCACCACCGGTAAATAAAATTCGTTTCTTTTTCATAACATGTTTCTCCTCTTCTTGATACACTAAATATATATTATACCTATTTTCTTTAAAGATTTGTAATCCTTTTCTCTTACAAATCTATCCTAACAAAAACAAATTAAAAAAGGGAGAATTTCATGCACGAAACAACATCATTAAATGAAAAAATAAAGTTATTTGGCTATATTTTAATTCCTATTTTAATTACACAACTCAGTATGTACTTAATGAACTTCTTTGATACAATCATGTCGGGTAAAGCTGGAGCTGTTGACTTAGCTGGGGTTGCCATAGGTTCGAGCCTCTGGGTACCCATTTTTACCGGTATTAACGGAATTTTACTAGCTGTGACACCAATTATTGCTCAGTTAGTCGGGGCAAAAAAAGAAGACGATATTCCTGGAAAAATGCAACAGGCACTTTATTTAGCCATTACTTTAGCTATCATAGTAATCATAAGTGTTGGCTTGCTTATAAATCCTATTCTTAAAATGATGGATCTTGAAGAGGGTGTTCGATATACGGCTAAGTATTATTTAATTTCATTATTAACAGGGATTATTCCATTATTTATCTTTAACACATTACGAAATTTTATAGATGCTCATGGGAAGACACGGATTTCAATGGTCATTATTTTAGTTTCGTTGCCGTTAAATATAATCCTTAATTATATCTTTATTTTTGGGAAGTTCGGGGTTCCTAGTTTCGGGGGGATCGGTTCCGGAATTGCAACAGCGATTACTTACTGGCTCGTATGTATCATTGCAATTGGTACAACGATGAAAGTCAAGCCTTTTAAACGGTATCGTATATTAACAAATTGGCAACAACCGTCCTTTATTGAATGGGGAAGACAATTAAAAATTGGAGTCCCAATTGGGTTTGCATTGTTTTTTGAGACGAGTATTTTTTCAGCTGTTACTCTATTTATGAGTACTTATAGTACACAAACTATTGCAGCACACACAGCGGCGATGAACTTCGCTTCTTTATTATATATGATTCCTTTAAGTGTCGGTATGACACTTACAATTGCAATCGGTTATGAGGTTGGTGCAAAACGCTTCGATCACGCCCGAACATATGGCTATATCGGTATTAGTGGCGGAATTTTTATCGCTTTATTCGCCGGGTTAACATTATATCTATTTAATGACCCTGTGGCAAGGCTATATCATACCGACCCAGCCGTCATCATGTTAACAAAACAATTTATCTACTATGCCATTATTTTTCAATTTGCTGATGCATTCGGTGCACCACTACAAGGTGCGCTTCGTGGATATAAAGATGTAAACATGACGCTCATTATGGCATTTATTTCTTATTGGGTTATCGGATTACCGAGTGGCTGGCTCCTAGCCAATTATACAACGTTACAACCATTCGGCTATTGGGTTGGTATCATTATTGGATTAAGTGCTGGTGCCATCACATTATTAGGTCGACTATTATATATCCAAAAGAAGGTTTCAGTTCAACATAATCGGACAAACGAAAACTCTAATTAAAAAGCTTCGGCTCACTTTAATGTGGGCCGAAGCTTAAAATGTTTTTATTATCCTTCTAATAATAGATCATATGGATCTTCAAGCATTTCTTTAATGCGAACTAAGAAGCGGACAGCTTCACTACCGTCTACGATACGGTGGTCATAAGATAATGCAAGGTACATCATTGGACGTACTTCAATGGAATCGTCTGGCATAACAACCGCGCGTTTTTGGATTGTATGCATACCAAGAATCCCTACTTGTGGCGCATTTAAAATTGGTGTAGACATCATTGATCCGAATACCCCACCATTTGTAATTGTAAATGATCCACCTTGTAACTCACTTAAGCTTAATTTATTATCACGTGCTTTTGCGGCCAATCGTTTAATTTCTTTTTCAACCCCAGCAAAATCTAGACGATCTGCATCACGAACGACTGGAACGACTAACCCTTCCTTAGCAGCAACGGCAATGCCGATATCGTAAAATTGTTTAATAACTAATTCATCACCTTGAATTTCTGCATTAAGAAGTGGGAATTCTTTAAGTGCACCAACAACTGCTTTAGTAAAGAATGACATGAATCCTAATTTTATGTCGTGTTTTTCAACAAATTTTTCTTGGCGCTCTTTACGTAATGCCATAATATTTGTTAAATCAACTTCATTAAATGTTGTTAACATAGCAGCTGTATGTTGCACGTCAACAAGTCGCTTAGCAATAGTCATACGACGACGAGACATTTTTTCACGAATAACTGGTTTGTCAAACTCTGCTTTTTGTGCTGCTGCAGCTGTCTTTTTAGCAGGTGCTTTTGGCTGAGAGTCTGTTTTATGTGCTGCTTCTACATCCTCTGGGCGAATACGGCCAAGTGGATCACGTGGGCTAACTTTTGATAAATCAATATTTAACTCACGAGCACGTTTTCTAGCAGCAGGAGTCGCAATAACATCAAGTTTATCAACCTCTTGAGCAGGTTCTTCTTGAACAGGTGCTTCCTGTTTTGGCTCTTCCGCTTTTACTTCTTCTTTTGGTGTTTCTTTAGCAGGTGCTGCACCAGCTTCAGCGTTTTCATCTACTTTAGCAATTGCATCCCCTACTTCTACGTCTTCACCTTCACCAACTAAGATTTCAGTGATGACACCTGCATAATCTGTATTCACTTCAACATTTACTTTATCTGTTTCAAGTTCTAGTACAGGGTCACCCTTTTCAACGCGATCGCCTTCTTTTACAAGCCATTCAGAAATAGTACCTTCAGTAATCGACTCAGCTAGTTCTGGAACGATAATTTCCTTCATTTGGATTCTCCTCCTATAGTTGGGTTAATTGCTTGTTGTACAACTTGATTTTGTTCTAGTTTATGAATATTTGGATCACCAACAGATGGTGAGGAACGCTCAGGACGACCTACATAGCGTAAGGTTTGATTCTCTTGTATTAAGTCTCTTAAATATTCACTTACGAAGCTCCAAGCACCCATATTTCTTGGTTCTTCTTGCACCCATACTATCTCTTCAAGATTAGGTAACTGTTTTAGTTCTTTCTCAAGCTCTTTTTTAGGGAATGGATAAATTTGCTCTAAGCGAAGAGCACGTAACCATTCAAATTTCTCATCAGAGCGCTCGATTTCTTGTTCAATATCGACCATCACTTTTCCACTACCAATTAATAGACGCTTTGCATTTTTCTTACTTACTTTCAAGTTCGGCTGATTGCGTAATGATTCAAACTTTCCATTCACAAATTCCTCAGCAGTTGATGCAATACGCTGATTACGTAGCAAGCTTTTCGGTGTCATTAAAATTAACGGACGTGCTTGTTCTGATCCTTTTAATGTAGCTTGACGACGCATTAAGTGGAAGAATTGTGCCGTTGATGTCACATTGGCGACAATCCAGTTATTTTCTGCTGATAACTGTAAATAACGCTCTAAACGTGCACTGGAATGCTCTGGCCCTTGTCCTTCATAGCCATGTGGAAGTAACATGACCATATTCGAAATGTCTCCCCACTTCGCACGAGCTGATGAGATGAATTGGTCAAAAATAACTTGGGCAACGTTAGCAAAGTCACCGAATTGAGCTTCCCAAATAACAAGTGTTTCTGGTGATTGAATACTATAGCCATACTCAAATCCTAGGACACCTGTTTCAGATAACGCACTATTCCCAATATCAAAAGATGCTTTTGCCTCTTTTAAACCGTGCATTGGACAATATGTTTCCCCTGTTTCCGTATCATGTAAAACAAGATGACGATGCGCAAATGTACCACGTTCAGAATCTTGACCCATTAGACGAATTGGAATACCATCATTCAAAATCGAAGCATAGGTTAATGCCTCCGCAGCACCCCAGTCCGCTTTATTTCCTTCATCAAGTGCTTTTTTACGACGTTTTAAAATTCGATTTAATCCTTTAAATTGATTAAATCCTTCAGGACGCTCGAGTAAACCTTCATTTAAATCACGTAATGTTTCTAATGGTATAGAAGTATCAATTTCTTCTATATCAGCTTGTAAAACAGCTGGTACTTCTGGCTCTTCAGCAACTATTTCGTTTTCTTTCATATTGTTATAAACTTCACGAAGATCTGATTCAATGTTATCTTTTATTTGCGTAAACTGATCTTTTGTGACGACACCTTCATCTGATAATTTCTCAGCAAAAACAGTTGCAACAGTTGGATGTTCATCAATACTCTTATAAAGTGTTGGTTGTGTTGCTCTCGGTTCATCCATCTCATTATGACCATAGCGACGATAACCAACTAAATCAATTAAGAAGTCTTTATTAAATTTTTGGCGGTAATCATAAGCCAATTTAATAGCTGATAGACATGCTACTGGATCATCAGCATTCACGTGTATAATTGGGATTTCAAATCCTTTTGCAAGATCACTAGCATAACGTGTCGAACGACCGTCTTTTTGATTTGTTGTATAACCAACTAAGTTATTTGCAATGATATGAATACTTCCACCTGTTGTATAATGTGGTAAATTACTTAAATTTAGTGTTTCAGCGACAATTCCTTCACCGATAAATGCTGCGTCTCCATGAATGAGCACTGGAATCGCTTTATTCATATCTTGTTTTGAGTAGCCACGTTCTGAACGGTCTTCTTGTGCTGCACGTGCAAAACCATTGACAACTGGATTGACAAATTCCAAATGTGATGGATTATGTGCCATAATAATTCGAGTGGTCGTTTCATCACCATTTTCAACATCTCTAACAGCACCAAAATGGTATTTCACGTCACCGCTCCAACCATAGTTAATCCCTTTAGAACCTTCTGATGGAACAAGTTCTTTATCTGGAGAATGATGGAATTCGGAAAAGATAACATCCATTGGCTTCCCGAGCACATGAGCTAATACGCTAAGTCGGCCACGGTGTGCCATTCCCATCATAATATTTTCAATTTTATCTTCTGCTGCATATTTTACAATGCGGTCAAGCATTGGAACCATTGCTTCTAGACCTTCTATTGAAAAACGTTTTTGCCCAACAAATGTTTTCTGTAAAAAGTCTTCAAAACCTTCGACTTGAGCAAGACGCTCTAGAAGTTGTTTTTTCTCTTCATGAGATAATTGTAAATGATTTTTACGAGATTCAATTTGATCGAGTAACCATTGACGTTCCTCATCACTATTCACATGATCATATTCATACGTAATCGTACCAGAATATAATTTCTTTAACTCGATTACAACATCTAAGCCGTTACGTACATGATTAGGCGCTTCTTCCCACAGCCAATCAGCTGGGATGTTTTTTAAATCATGGTCTGTTAAATGATAGTTACTTGGATCTACTAAATGTGATTTACGTTCTCTCTCACGACCAACTGGGTAAATATCTGCCTCTAAGTTCCCATAACGACGAATTGCCTCAACAAGCTTCATTGCAGCTGTTAATTTCTTTACATCGCCAGCAGATGGAGCTGAGCTAACTTGTACCGATTGACCATCGTGTTGCCTCCACTCAGGGGCCCCATATTCATCAAATAATTGTTTGATGGATGGATCAACTAGCTCTGCATCTTCTAAATATAATTCATACTGTTCTTCAATATACCCCATGTTTGGGCCATGAAATCTTTCCCAGAATCTTAGCGTAGATTCTTCACTCTGTGCCACATCCTATACCCCCATTAGAAGTTAACTTTCTCCGTAGCAATACGGCTTTCTTACTCCACAGTCTATTATAGATATAGAGTGCTTCTTCATCAACTAATATACCTTATTTCCTTACTCTATACAATGATTACAAAACTTGTTTTGTCACTTCATTTTCCCTATAAAAAATCACAGTGTTTAAAATAAGGTATTTTACGCTAAGAGCAGCAAAATGGCGTTTAAAATTCAACTGTTATTTCATCTGAAAAAACGTTTCTATTTTACCCTTCTCAGTTGTACAAGTGACTCAATTTCCGTTATAATGAATACGGATGAAACGCTTTAATATAGTACATCATAAGTTTTAAGCAAACGTACATATCAACAAGAGGAGGAAGCTTTTATGAAAATCACACTTCTTTTAGGTGTTGTTGTTGCCTTTTTAATTTCTATTTTTGCATCTGGTTATGAAGCAAAACCAGGAGTGCCAAAAGATAATCAATAAGAAAAACCGCCACTTAGAATATGGCGGTTTTTCTTATTTACTTTACACCTGGAAAACCTTGTTGTCGTAACACTTCATAAATAATAATAGCGGCCGTGTTCGATAAATTGAGTGAACGAACGTGATCGTTCATATGGATTCGTAAACATCTATCTTCCTTCCCAACAAGCAATTCTTTAGGTATCCCTTTTGACTCTTTACCGAAAATAAAAAACAACTCATCATCAGAATCACTATAATCATAGTCTGTATAGTACTTTGTTCCGAAGTTTTCAATATAATAAAACTTTCCATTCGGATAAGCGCTATACAATTCATCAATCGCATGATGCTCCACAACATCAACATGCTCCCAATAATCTAAACCTGCACGACGAACCATTTTATCTTCTAATGAAAATCCAAGTGGATGGATCAGATGAAGTGTCGTATCTGTCGCTAGACATGTTCTTGCAATATTTCCCGTGTTCGCTGGAATCTCTGGTTGATAGAGTACAACATGTAAGCCCACTTCACATAACTCCCTTACATTAATAATGAAATAAACCATCTCATTATATCATGATTCTGTTAGATGAAAAAACTTATATTCAATTTGTGGTGTCCATGCAGTGGAATCTTCATAAGACCAGTAGCGATGTCTACTATTGACGGTATGTGCATTAACGAGCGGCATATTGTTGGCATCCTTTGTGACAACAATTGTCGTATGATCCCATCGACCATCCCCTTGAAAATCATAGCAAATGACATCGCCTGGAAGTAATTGTTCTGGGGATGACTTTTCAATCCCCTTAATCCCTTGTGATGCTCCACTTAAGTACCAACGCATACTATGTGCCACTGCCCAACTATAGCTCCAGTTGTCTTGTCTGTACCACCAGCCACGGTTTCGGACTGGACTTCCCCACATTAGTGCTCCACCAGCATAAAGACATTGTGATACATAATTTGTACAATCAACATCAAATTGGCGAAAATTCGGATGATAACTATTCCACCATCTTTCTGCATATTGAACAGCTTTTAAACGATCGTATTTAAAGACACGCTTCATATTCTGATGTTCTCCTATATTGTTAATTAAGTCTAATGATGGTTCCTTTTCAACATGATTACGTTTACGATCATTCAATGGCTCATGGATAGTTGTTCCTCCAATTTTCTTATAATATCGATAAGGAATAACAACCTCTTCTGCGTAAATTAACTCATGTTGCTTAATCAAAAAAACAAGATGTAATAAATATTGAAATGAAACGTGATAAGCATCAGTCAGTCTATGATAGATATGTGCTTTACCATTAATTTTAATAATCGTCGCTTCTCGTTGTTTATATAATTCTTTTTTTCGAATGAGCCAGTTCGGAATTTCTTTTTGCCGATTGAACTGAAAAGATAATACGTTCTTCCAATAATCTTCCCATATATCCATAAAAACCCTCCTCCATCTTATTCATATGGAGAAGGGTTTAGTGATATCATTATTTAAATTTTTTTTAGTTTTTTTTGTTCATGTTGCAGTAAAAAACGTTTCTTTTCTAGACCACTATCATATCCAACTAATTTACCGCTCTTACCGACTACACGGTGACACGGAATGACAATAGATAGTGGATTCTTATTTAATGCACGCCCGACCGCACGACTACCTTGTGGTCGACCAATCATTTTAGCAATATCATGATATGACTTTGTTTGGCCATAAGCAACCTCTTTAACAAGGGTTTCCCACACTTGTTTTTGAAATGGGGTTCCATGTACTTGCCATTCAAATGAAAAAGCTAATCTCTCACCAGAAAAATATTCGTTTAATTGTTCAATAACTTCATGACATGTTTCTGGATAATTGAGAAACACAGCATTGTTAACATAACGCTCTGTCCAATTCTGAAGTTGTAACTCAAGTTCTTCGAATGTACCATAATCGATACGAAGGACTGTGTTCCCATCATTCATAATTAACATGGGGCCGACCGGCGTATCGATTTCTGCGTAGTATAATGTTGTTTGTTTCACATAAGCCCCTCTTTTCCTCTTTGTTCAAAAGCCATTTTAATATGACTTCATTAATCTCCCCTAAATTGTAATCCTTTTTCCATCTCATATAAAACACGATCATCCGTTTCATAGGCAATTGCCTCTTCAATCGCTGAAAAAGCTTCCTCTGTGCCAATTTTACCTAATGTCCATGCAGCAGTACCACGAATTTCCGGACGAACATCTTCTCGCATCACATCGATTAAATCATTTACTGCGGTTTTATCTTTAAAATGTGCCAGTGCAAGCATAGCATTTCTTTGAATTGGTTTTTTACCACGCCATGAACCAGACATCGATCCAAACCTTTCACGAAAGGCCCGATTAGATATTTTTAGTAGTGGTTTTAAAAGCGGTTTCGCTGATTCAGGGTCTGGTTTAAATTCTACTTGATGGTGAAAATCAGCCTGTCTATTTCTTGGACACACTTGCTGACATGTATCACAACCATACAATCGATTACCGATTTTGTCACGAAATTCATCTGGCAAAATCGTTTTCGTTTGTGTTAAAAAAGCGATACATCGCTGTGCATTAAGTTGTCCACCTTGGACAAGTGCCCCAGTTGGGCAAGCGTCGATACATTTACGACAATCACCACAACTGTCTTCAATTGGTTTGTCTGGTATAAATGGAATGTTCGTAATTAATTCACCCAAATAAACATATGAACCAAATTCCGGCGTGATGATTGAACAGTTCTTTCCACTAAAGCCTATTCCCGCTCGTTCAGCAACCGCTCGATCGGATAATTCACCTGTATCCACCATTGATTTTGTAATCGCATCAGGGACTTTCTCTTTTATATAGTTAGCTAACTTCATAAGTCGCTCTCTTAAAACGACATGATAATCCATTCCCCACGACGCCCGACAAAAAATCCCTCGTCGGTTTTCTTTCGTTCCACGAGGTGCGTTTTTCATCCGTGATGGATATGCAACAGCAATTGCAATGATGGATTGTGCCTCTGGAACAAGACGACGTGGTTCGGTTCGCTCTTCAATCGTTCCTTTTTCAAAACCTGATTGGTACCCAAGTTCTTGTTGCCGTCTAAGCCGTTCTTTTAACTCAGTAAAGACATCAGCAGTTGTAAAGCCGATTTTATCAATCCCGATTTTTTTACTGTATTCAATCACTTCTTGTTTTAATAAGCTGATATCCACTACATGACAACTCCTTTAGCACTAACCATCTTACAAAACAATTTAGAAGATATCAATATTATATCACTCTTCATTTAGATTGTATGAACGATACGATTTCACTTTATAGCACACAATTTTTTACCGCACACGTATCACAAGCTAATAATTGTGTGAGATAATCAATATCTTTAATAACATATTGTTTATTAATATTTGTAACGATGCCGTTTTCCTTCCATTTATTAACTATACGACTAACTGTTTCTCGCGATACCCCGATATGTTTACTAACGTCCTTTAATTTGATCGGCTCGGTAATTGAAATACCCTCTGACGAAATAACCCCATACATATTTGAATAACGGATAAAGATTGATGCAATCGCTCCTTCTGTTCCGAATGCGAGGTAATCTCGTATTTTTGCTTTACTAATTTCAAGTTCTTCAGTTAACCACTTTGTAAATTCTAAACCTATTTTACCATTTTGTTTTATCAAGGACACAATATCTTTTTTTTGTAAAACATATAGTTTGCAACGCTTTGTCGCTTTTGCCGTATTTGTATATTTTGTTCCAGTAAATACGCCTGTTTCTCCAAATGCATCTTGTTTACGTCGAATAAAAATAGTTATTTCTTTATCGTCACTAATATTCTTAAAGATACGCACTTCTCCTGATTCAATAAAATATAAATGATGTGCCGGATCTCCTTCTTTATAGACCGTGTCACCTTTTTCAACAACAAATAATTTACTCCTTTGTATCATTTTATCTCGATCGGCTGGTTCAAATCGTTGAAGTAATGCAACCAATTTTTCCGCCACCCTTCTATCTATTAATTCAACTATAACACTGATAAGAGTAACTATTTATAACAATTTTTCGAAATGTATTTAGTCACATACTCGACCATTGGCGGAATACATTATAACGAGAATATTTACATTCCATACGTATCCGTATATAATAGCCTATAAAAAGGGGGAATCAATGGTGGGAGTGTATCCTGTAGTCTTATCACAAGCCAAATTTGTGCATCGTGATAGTCTTAAATATCCATTTGAAGAGCGTGGTCTACAATTTGGTGATGGGATCTATGAAGTGATTCGCATTTATCGTGGAAATTATTATTTATTAACAGAACATGTCGAACGACTCTTTCGTTCTGCTAAAGCGATTAAACTTGAATTGCCTTACACAAAAACTGAATTAACCGAATTATTAAACGGATTAATAAAAAGGAATCAGATGACAGAAGATGGGAAAGTGTATTTACAAGCAACACGTGGATCAGCACCGAGGGACCATGTTTTTCCAGAAAATCTTACTGCTAACGTTTATGCTTACATCAGTAAACAAGCGCGACCATTAAATCAACTAGAGCATGGTGTCTGTACAATTACTGAACGTGATATCCGTTGGGAAAAATGTTATATAAAAAGTTTAAACTTGTTACCAAATATTTTAGCAAAACAAACCGCTAAAGAGAAAGAATGCTATGAAGCTATTCTTCATAAAGATGGGCTTGTAACCGAATGTAGTTCTTCAAATGTATATCTCGTGAAAGACGGCCATATCTATACACATCCTGTAACGGAAAACATTTTACACGGATGTGTCAGAATGGCTGTAGAAAGATTTAGTGAAAAACTAAACATTCCTTTTATTGAAGAAGCATTCACATTAGAAGATATTAAATCAGCTGATGAGCTATTTTTAACAAGTAGTACATCTGAAGTGTTACCAATTGTAAAGGTTGACGGCGCACCCGTTGCTGATGGAAAGCCTGGACCTATTAGTAAAAAACTCCAAGCAGCATACGAACAAGACGCATCAATTCAAACAGAAACAGTTAAACAATAGCTACCTTAGAAAAAGGTAGCTTTTTTATTTTATCGATTGATTCGTTAATCGAAATAGTTTAAACTAATAAAAACGTTATCAAAATATTTTCTAATTATAGAAAGGGGCATATCTAATGTCAAAACGCGCCGTTCAAGTTGATGATTTTACATCATTACATGTTTACAGTGATCCACAATTCGGTATTAACGATCAAGACTTTTTCTATGTATCTACTACTATTAAAGATACGGACACCTACGAGTCACATATATATCGTCACGATGAGAAAGAGCAAATTCAATGGACATTTGGAAACCATAAAGATAGTCATCCACGTCTATCACCTGATGGGACAAAACTCGTCTTCCAATCCAATCGTTCTGGCACAACACAACTTTGGCTTATGTCTTTATCTGGTGGTGAAGCAGAACAATTAACAACACTGACATACGGGGCAACAAATCCGAAATGGTCAAAAGATGGAAAATCCATTTTCTTCACTGCCTTTTTAGAAAGTGATGATGATATTCATTCGCAAAAAGAATTAACTAAAGCGGAAAAAGAACAAAAACAAAATGAAAAATCAAAACAACCACTCATTGTAAATCGCTTAAAATACAAATCAGATGCGAGAGGTTTTCATGATGACAAAAAAACACACATCCTTTCATATGATTTACAAACAAAGAAAATAACACAATTAACTACTGGAGCACATCATCATTATTTTCAAGATGTTTCACCAGATGGTACCACAGTACTTTTTAGTGCTAATTTAAATGAAAATGAGGATGAAGAACTCTTTCTTGATTTATATACACTTCATATCCCAACAAAGAAGTTCACTAAAATCAATCAACAGAAAGGAAATTTCTATCAAGCGACATTTTCGCCAACTGGAAACGAAATTGCCTGTTTTGGACATGATTTTAAATATATGGGCGCGACATTGACAAAGCTATATGTTTTTGATCTAAAGAATCATACAGAGACATGCCTTAGTGAACAATGGGATATTCAATTAGGTGATGCCATGATTGGTGACACCCGTTTAGGCGTATCGCAGACTGGTCCTGTTTGGAGCCAAGATGAGAAATCATTATATTTTATCGGAACCGATCGTGGGGCAACAGGAATTTACACTTCTGATTTATCAGGGCATTTAAAAACCATTTATAGTGATAATTCACATGTATTCGGTTTTTCTTATGACCCTGATACAGATGCATTTATCGCTGGTATTAGCACCCCGACTGATCCGTGTAATTTTTATTACCTAAAAAACGGGCAAATCAAACAGCTAACATATGCTAACAAAGATTATTTAAATAATGTTTTGTTATCTGAGCCTGAAGAGATTCAATATACAACATCTGATGGCTGGTCGATTCAAGGTTGGCTACTTAGACCATACGGATTTAAAGAAGGTAAGAAATATCCGTTAGTCCTTGAAGTACATGGTGGACCACACGCGATGTATGGGCAAACATATTTTCATGAACTACAACTCATTGCTGCTAAAGGCTATGTTGTTCTTTATACGAATCCACGTGGCAGCCATGGCTATGGTCAAAAATTCGTCGATGCTTGTCGTGGAGATTACGGCGGGAAAGATTACAGTGATTTAATGGAAGCAGTCGATTATGCACTTAAAACTTATTCATTCATCGATGAAAAGCGAATGGGTGTGACTGGTGGTAGTTATGGTGGATTTATGACAAATTGGATTGTGAGCCATACAAATCGATTTAAAGCCGCCGTTACGCAGCGCTCCATCAGCAATTGGCTTAGCTTTTATGGAGTTAGTGATATTGGTTTCTTCTTTACGAAATGGGAGCACGGATATCATTTACTTGACGACCCTGAGAAGTTATGGGATTTTTCTCCGTTGAAATACGCAAAGAATGTAGAAACACCATTACTAATATTACATGGCGAGCTAGATTTTCGTTGTCCTATTGAGCAAGCCGAACAGCTGTTTATTACTTTAAAACATTTAAAAAAGGAAGTCGAATTTGTCCGCTTCCCAGGTGCTAATCATGAATTAAGTCGCAGTGGTGAGCCACAAATGCGTATTGAACGTCTAAATCATATTTGTCGTTGGTTCGAAAGACATCTATAATGCATATTTCAAAATTGAGACAAACTATATTAAAGCAACAGAAAGCAATACGAAAATGACTATTGGCGAGCCGCCTTGTGCTAGCGCACTCAGTGGCTCTCTATTTTTTTGAATTGTTAACGTCTACATTCTTTTCACGCTAAAGTAGTATAGTGTAAGGTTTGATTTAAGCAATTTATTTATAGCCAGCATCTCAATTGATTTTATTAAAGAGTGATTCTAAAACTAATTCTTTTTGAATCATTCGTTTTGTTATTCTCTCTATATAATCCAAATGGCCTGTTTTAACAACAGCATTTAACGTATTAGCCATCGCTTTTTCTAGATTCATCACACTGTTCATAAACTCTTTCCTAACTGGCATCATTTTGTTCCCCTTTCCAATTAGTCACCTATATGGTATATGTTACATACACTATGTTAACTAACCAATTTAATAAAAAAACAGCCCTGTGAAAGCGGCTGCTTCAAACTGAGCTAATTCGGTCCTACATTTTCAGAACAAGCGCCAATAAATGTTCTAGAAGAAATAGGAGCTGTAAATTGTGTTGAGAAGGTTGTGTCTCCATCAAAACTTTGGGCAAAAATATCCCACGTTCCTATTTCTGTATCCGGATCAACAGTTAATTCAATACTCACATTAAAATCACCTGATAAGAGGTCACCGCTTGCCTGCGCCGTCCCTTGTAATCTAGCAACGGTGCCGTTTTCACAGGATATTGTTGTCCGTCTACCTTGCGTAAAGTTTATCGTTGTTCCATCCGAACCAAAATCAATTGAAAATTCATCGACATTAGGATTACATCTTGTAGAACCTGTAAAACATTGTTCAGCAGAGACATTAATCGTTCCACTTAAATTCGTATCTTCCTGTCCTTCTTGTGTCACGATAACATCTGTAGGAGCTGCGTTTCCTTGAATACCTATTCTAAACTTACAAGGACAGTCGGCTCCATTACCATTTCCAAGTTCGTCCTTAATTAACAAAATTAGTAATTCCTTGTTAATCAACAATTTAAGGAATCTTTCAATCTGATCTGGATTTCCTGAATCAAGTATTGCCTGAAAAGCACGAGAAAGTTCAAATTCCAAATTGGAAATTACTGAATGAACCCCGTTCCCATTATCTTCTTGGTCATCACCAACATCATTTTCAGAATCGGTAGGAAGTACACAAGGATTCGTTTTAATCGTTATATCCCAACCTTCAGCAATTTCACCACTATCCCCCCCAGCATCATCAAACACAAATAAACGCCACGTTCCATTTGGATTTAAACCATCAAAAACACTTAACGTTGTACCATAAGGCTGTGGTGGAGCTGGATTCGGTAAGTTTGTATCCATTTCATAATTCGTTGGTTTAAATGTTCCCGAAACAATTTGACCTGAATCAGGTAAAAAATCTGCTGCAGCATCATCAAACTTTAAAGTAACATTTTCGACATCTAGACTTCCGCCTGCATCTGACATAAGCATGACATTTTGCCCTTCAGGTCCAACGAGTAAAACATCTAAATCATCTGGCCATGTATGACTTAAGCCATATAAGGTGACTGTAACATCGCGGATTGCCCCATCCAATCCTGATACACCAATTTCCGACGGATAAGGGTTAGCTGGACCTTGTTCATCATCGTTAATAACAATTTCATCACTATTTTCAAAAGTCGTGTCTATCGGTTGACAGAGCGCATCAATAAGTTCTTCAATTAACTTTTCTTTTAAGATTAATAACTCTGCCATTCTCTCAATTTGATCTATATCACCATTTTCAGTTATAATCCTTAAAGCTTCTCCTAATTGTCGCTCTAATTCGCCGATAATATCTTGAAAACCATTTGACATTGTATTTTCTCCTTTCATTCATGTGCTAAAAAATCATTTAAAGTCGGTCAATGTCCATAATTAACATTTTAAGAATGATCTCTTTTTTAATGAGCAGTCGTAAAAATCTTTCAATCCGATTTGGATCTCCATTGTCAGTTATAGCTGCTAATGCGTTTGTCAACTCTGTTTCTAATTCAAGAACAGCGTCATTAAAGGCCATAATATCCCTCCTTTTTCATCGTGCTAATCTAGCTTATGCAGGCTAACTTTTCCTTGTTGTACGTATCACTTAATTGAAGTAAAAACAGACTATTTTACTACTCTTTTATTTAAACTAGCACTTAGTCTTTACAACACCAACAACAATGACAACAACAATCATGTGGTTTACATCCCTCACAAGGACATGTATCATGCTCATCTTTACAGTAACAATCGCACACTTCGCTACATTTCTTCGGACACTGCTTGATTTCATCAAAAAGAAATTCTAAGATGATTTCTTTTTTTATAATGAGCTTTAAAATGTTCTCCAGTTTTTCATTAAACTTGAGTGCTTCGTCTGGGTTTAAGTGATTTAGATTTTCACGTAAATACTTTGCTTCTGCATTTAAAATATCAGCGAAAGCATTTTCCAACTTCGTCATCGCTTTGATAAAATCATTAATATTGTGTTTCCGGTGTTTGTTATTGGACAAATGAAGATTTTCCATCATAATACTTACACCTCCTATTATGCTGTTAACTATTTTATGCTAGAGAAAACAACTCGTTCGGGTACAGAACCTTAATGAAATTAAATAAATAATTAGTCTATTAAAGAAAATATCTTCAACCTGCTCTAGAAAGAAAATGTTACAAATTTTTTAAACACAAAAAAACGCAAAGAAGATGATTTCTTTGCGTTTAACAATTCATTCTTTAAGCTCTTATAGATGAATCAATCTTTTACGTACTTGTTTAAGAATGATTGTATTTTTTGTATATATGTTTCTTTTTCTAATACAAAAGCTTCACCATGATTAGCATGTGGAACCGTCCACACGATATGATGGCTAGATGTATGTTCTGCCAATTCCCGTGTCATATGAGTTGGTACGAATGTATCATTTTCTCCATGAATATATAAAATAGGTACTTGAGCCTTTTTGACTTGTTTCAATGCTGATGCTTCTTTCAACGTATAATCTGCTTTTATATTCGTTATAACACTTGTTAGGTCTAGTAAAGGAAAAGCAGGCAAATGAAACATCTTATCCATTTGATATTTAAATAATTCGTACACATCCGTATACGGACTATCGGCAATGATCGCTTTTACTTGTGATGGTAGTGTTTCACCACTCGCCATTAAAACGGTCGCTGCTCCCATCGATAAGCCATGATAGATAATTTCCGTATCTTCACCTAGTTGGTCAATTAATTGATTCGTCCAATCAATTAAATCAAGCCGGTCATGCCAACCAAACCCATAATACGCGCCTTCACTTTGTCCATGCCCTCTTAAATCAGGCATAAATACATTAAACCCTAGTTCTTCATAATAGTATTGTCCAAACAGGCCCATCTGTTTACCATGACCTAAATAACCATGTGCAAAAACAACTAATTTATTTGATGGCTGTTTAGCTTCTAGGAAATAGCCTTTCAGCTTTAAATCATCAAACGAAGTTAACATCATGTCTTGAAACTGTTGTTCCCGGACCCACTCGCGCCAATCCCCTGCTATAAATTCTTCCATTGCTTGGGCCGAAACTTCTAAGTCCTGATTTCCTTCTAGAAACTTCTTTTCACCACGTTGGATAGCTAGATGATAGAAATAGTAGCTAGAACAAACAAGAATAATGAATAATATGCCTCCTAGAACGGCGAGTCGTTTCCCCCACTTTTTCATAACAACATCTCTCCCATATCTGTTATTCTATTATATCAGTAAATAAGCAGTCACAGAGTTGGGAGTTTTTTGAAATGAAAAAGCTGGAAACAATTTGTCTCCAGCTTAACCTGATTTACGGAAATAAACCCGATTCTTGTGATTTGTTTTTCAATTCACGTGAATGTTTATTAATCGGTTCTTTTAAAAACGCACCTAAAATTAAGGCAAGTATAGCAAATAAAGTTAAAAAGAGTATATCGTGTATAACACGTTCCCAAACGATGCCACCTATCGCTTCACGCATGAGACCAACTGCATACGTAAATGGTAAGAATGGGTGAATCTTTTGAAAGAATTCTGGTAATAAAACGACTGGATATGTTCCACCAGAACCAGCGATTTGTAGGACGAGCATAACAATGGCTACCGCTTTACCGATATCACCAAGTACAGAAACAAGCGTATAAATGATTGTCATAAAGATAAGGCTCGTATATAAACCAAATACAACAAACCATACCGGATTTACAGCATGCACACCGATTGGGTATAAATCTCCAACGGTTACAATCAATGTTTGTAACAAGGATATAGATAGGAAAGTATATAATCGTCCAAAATATGCTTCACGAAATGTATAGCTGTCTAAACGATTCCCTTCTGTTGTCACGACTGAGATTAATAATAGTCCACCGACCCATATCGCCAATACTGTGTAAAATGGTGTCATGCCCGTACCATAATTTTCGATAGGGAAGACTTTATTTTCATGAAGAACGACTGGTTCAGCAAAGAAGCTTTGCTCAGCTTCTGGATCATTTTGTAATAAATTAATGATTTCGGCTAAATCAGCTTCCTCATTTATTTTACGAAGTCGATTCGCTAATTCTTTCACTTTATTATTTATAACTGGAAAACGATTAATCGCCTGATTTAATCCATCTTTTCCTTCTTTTAATTCTTTGTCGACTTTACCTATCATTTGTTTAACTTCTGGAAGTGCTGTTTGCACATCTTGAATAATCGTTAACGCTTTATCTAACGTTTGATGTGCTTGTTTCAACACTTGATTAACTTTAGGCTCAACTTTTTCAGCGAACTCATTTAAAAACTTATCAAGATGCTGATTCGCCTGTTTTGTCAATTGACGAATTGTACGTAATGTCTCTTCAACACGTGGTTTTTCTGTTTTTATCACATCATTGAGTTGATTCACATTGACTTGAATTTGTTCTAAGTGACCTTTAAATTTTTTTAAGTCCTCGGTTATTTGCTGTGTAGATTGATGATCTGTCGTTTGTAATAAATCAATGACCTGTTCAATCGTTTTTGTATCTTGCGACTCATGATCAAGTTGTTCTTTTAGAGCTGTTAAATCTTTTTCAAGAGATTGATGTTGTTTTCGCAAATGTTGTTCTGATTGACCTTTCGTTTCTAGCGTATGAATCAAATTGTCTAATTTCTTAATACCATCCGAAAATTGTTGGTCAACATGTTGCATTTTTTCTTTAACTTTATTTAAATCAATCGGCTGATCTTCAACTTTTGTAAAATAATCCTCAAGTTGATTCATTTCTTTTTGAACATCATGAACCGTATCTTTTATGATTGGTGCTAATGTATGCCAATGCTCTTCAACTGTCTGTAATGTCGTTTTTGCATTATTTACTTTTTGAAGACTTTCCTTCGTCACCCTTTCAACTTCTGGTAAAGCTCCTTCAGCTTTTTGAAGCATTTTTTCGGCTTGTTCAGCATCTGTATATGTCTGATCAAGCTGTTCTTTAATGGACGGCATTTTTTCTTCTAACATAAAAACGTACTCTTCAAATTGATTAATATTAGGTAAGTCTTTTTCAAGTTCTAGACCAATCTCATTAAAAATGTCGAAAATAACGCCATTTACCGTGGAAACAAACTGACTACTAATATTTTCTGCAATCACACTGGCACCCTTTCCGGTAATTTTCGGTGCGATAGCATTAATTTTTTCATTTACATAATAGTCAATATGAGCCTTCTCAGGATGATCTGATACAACTGACCCTAGTTTTTCAGAGAGATCTTTTGGAATAATAATGACTGCATATAAATCACCATATTCTAAATCATCCAGCGCTTCTTCACGTTTTAAAAAATGCCATTCGAAAGATTTATTCTCTTTTAGAGTGTCGATTAATTCACCACCGACATCGAGATCATTTCCACGTATTGTCGCCCCTATATCTTCATTAACGACCCCTACTGGGATTTGATCTGTTTGACTATATGGGTCCCATGATGCTTTTATGTTAAACCATGCATATAGAGACGGTAGGATGATTAGTCCACCAATCACGACTGCAACTACCCAATTGGTTATGATGTTTCTCCAATCTTCTGTAAAGATATGCCAGCTATTTTTCATATAAACCGTCCTTCTATTTTTCCTGTTTTATAATAAGCATGCCTTATTTTACCATATTTATCAATAATCAATGGAAAACAAAAGGAGTGTCCTCATATTTTAGGACAATCCTATTCACTGAACATGTCTTTTTTCCATTAGACGGATGCCAATTCCCATCATTAGTACTCCCATTAACAACAACATACTGACTGGTTTGAACAATTCGTCTAAAGGATATCCATAAACAGCCGCACCATGTAACATATCCATTCCGTATTTAATTGGCATCGCATGAGATAAAGCGATCATGAGCTTTGACTCTACCAGTTCTATTGGCCAAAACGCTCCACCAATCATTGCCATCGCCACGGCTATGAATGGTAATGCGGCATTAAATTGTTGCATATTTCTAACAGCTGAAGTTAATAACATCGCTCATGCGACGATCGTAAACACATATGGAATCACTTTTTATACAAAAAAGCACTCTTGATAACAATCAAAGAGTGCTTAACATGACGATGTATTCAGTTATTTTCTATTCAAACGTGGTTCAATAAAGGATACAAGTGCCATCGTGATTAAAAAGATAATCGATTCACCAATAAGTAACACTTTACCACCGAGTTGCTGTTCCATATGGGGTTTATTCGGTAACAATGTTTCATAGAATGAAGCTGGTAAAGGTTCTTCATCTGGTGGGAAACACGCTTCAAGCGCTTCAACAAACACACCTAAATCTGAGTATGTCTCGTATAAATTATCAGTTGAAAGCATTAAGAATACACTCACTGGTATAAGCGCAATGATACTTGCACCAAGATAGATTAACTTCTGTTTCTTATTCAAACGCAGTCGTGTCACAATCGGAATCCAATATAAGATTGCCAAGAAAAATAGTCCAAACATATAGAAGTAATTAACGTAAATATCCATTCTCCCCGCATCAAAAACAGACGGTAAATGGAAGATACTGATTAATAAGAAGAAGAGAACAAAAACGAAATAAGGATTTGTTAAAACACGAGCAATTTTTTTAGCAATTGAAAATTTTAACACCCGATGAATAATTTCCGTCTTAAAACCGATAATAAGTAGAGGCGGCGCTACTAAAAAGAATAATAGAAATTGAATGATATGCGTACTAAATTGAATACGCGCAACAATATTTAATGGACTTCCGATCGCCATGTATGCAACTGCTACTCCAACAATAAAAATAATCGATTTCCACCACGTATGGTTTTTTCCATTCGGTAAAATAAATAAATATAATATGATTGTAAAAAACGCTAGTAGTAAAATACCACCATTCCAAACAGATGACACATGAAGTTCATCTAATAATAATTCAATCAATCGACTTCCCCCTTAGTTATCCAAACACATACTTATAATCTTAGTTTAGCTTAAAATCAGCTGGAGAAGTGGATTAAATATAACAAAATCATGAAACTTATAAGAAAAATAATCTTCTGTCACAAAGATGAGAAAATAAAAACGGATTTAGTCCTTTTATTAGTAGAACTTAAAACGAATCAAACTGCAACAAGATATAGAACCAATATCCAGCAAATAGAATAATCCGCAACCAAAACCGATCCATCTCATTCCCCCTATGAATCTTCCTTTTACCTCTTTATTATAATATAATAAATATAACAAGAGACAGATAAGTGCATATTTTTTTAAAATAAACATGAAAGAAGGAATAACTTGCAAAAACCTAGGATTCCCCATGATTTACCCTTGGAAACTTTTGAAGTAACTGACGACCCTTACTATTCTTTATGCATGTTTGAAAATGAATTGATACATCATGACATGTTCCAGCCAATCTACTTTCACCAAGTTATCTTTAAACATGTCCGCTTTGAAAATGTATCGTTTCCTAATATTGATTTAATGGATGTCATCTTTGACCATTGCGATTTATCAAATGTTGATTTTAGTAGCGGTATGATTCATCGTGTCCATTTTAAAAATTGCAAAATGCTTGGTATGAATTTTTCTGAAACAACACTTGGGCATGTTAGGATTGAATCATGTCAAGCTGGACTCAGTGCCTTTGGGTTTTCTCGTTTGAAACATGTTCTATTTGACGAATGCTTCTTAGAAAAGAGTGACTTCTATGAATGTCAGTTTAAGAAAGTTCAGTTTCAGGAATGCCAATTAAATGAAGCAAACTTCGCGAATACGTCATTAAATGGCGTTGATTTAAGCACGAATTCTTTTGAACGGTTAACAGTGAGTTTACCAGAATTAAGCGGATGTACCGTTTCATCAGAACAAGCAATCGGTTTTGCGAAATTGATTGGATTAAACATTAAAGATGATTCATGATGACGTAAATATGGAAAGAGGTGGTGACATAACTAGTATCAAATAATGAAAAAAAGATTGGCACATCATATTTTGCTAGCTGGAACGAAAGACAGTACTTGGGAAAGGTTATGTATAGTTTGTTATTAAAAGATAAATAATCCTAGCAATCACTAATAATCCACTCCTTTTAGGCGTGGATCTCTTATTATAGGTGTTATAACTACGTCTCAGAGCACCGATTTGTAACTATGAATCCTTCAATGCAATATAACTTCTACTATTTTCACTGACTTGTATACTATTGATTGCTTCAATGTGAGGTAATTTGAAATAACATCGCTGACTTACATGCCATTGAGCACTTCAATGCAAGGTAATTTGAAATAGCATCACTGACTTACATAACATTGAACGCTCCAATGCGAGCTTACTTGAAATAGCGTCACTGACTTACATAACATTGAACGCTTCAATGCGAGGTAATTTGAAATAACATCGCTGACTTACATGCCTTTGAGCACTTCAATGCGGTATGATGGAAAAGAAGACACGATATTAACGTACAAATCCTCAGCACATTGCTGAGGTTTCCCTAAAATCAATTGATATAGAGACTAAACGGCTTTAGCTCTCCTGAATACAGAGCTAAAACCGCTTAAGTCAATTTTTATTATTCCCTCTGTCTACAGGGGACAGTCATTTTGTCCCGGCTTCTTCTTTGGTAAATAAAATGAACATAACTCATTATCTCCGATTCCAAAATCGCTGTTGACTAATGGTGGCGATAAATTCTTCAGCAAATTGACGATTATTTCTAGCAAAAACAACACCCGCTAAATTATTTGCATCACTCGTTTTGGCATATTTTTCTCCTGTTGTCGCGATGCCAATCGGTTTATAGTGCTTATACGTCGTATTTAAAAATATCTTAACAGCCTGATTAAATTTATCTTGATGATCTGTCTTACCCCCAACAATATAAATTGAATCATAAAGTTCAGGATATGATGTCACAATCGTTTGATCTGGATTTAATTCCACACCATCTGTTCCTCTGATCGGTCCGAGCTTTTCACTAATCAGATCGACAAAAACACCTTGCCCCTTTAATGCTTGAAGAACACCTTTTACTTCCCCACCATTAAATCCATTACCAATCAACACGCCAACCTTTAATGAATAAGGTGATTTTGGTGTGTTCTCCTGACTCAACGCAGGGGACCTTTCAGACACTTGAACTTGGGTAACAGTAGGTTGATTTACTCCTATATTGTCAGCAATGATCCGAGCTAAATTTTCATCAACATGCGCAAACATATCAACAGACTGTTGTCTTACAGAACGGCTTTCAACTTTACCTAATTCAAAAATAAAAGCATTTAAAATATGATTTTTTTCTACTGGGGACATACTATTCCAAAACAATCGAGCTTGTGAGAAGAAATCTGTAAATGAATCGCTTCGAGCTTGGATTGTCCGTCCTTCCACTTTTTCTTGGTAATGAGCATAACCACCCTTTTCTGGGCTTGTAGTCGCTGGCGTATTATTCGCCAGTGAATTTCTATGGTAACTCACGCGGTCCACATCAATTCGTTGACGGCTAAAACCGTTACGTTGGTTATTGCGAAACGGACAAATAGGTCGATTTATCGGTATTTCCACAAAGTTCGGTCCACCTAAACGTAACAATTGTGTATCTAAATAGGAGAAAAGTCTTCCTTGTAAAAGTGGATCATTTGTAAAGTCAATTCCTGGCACAACATTACCAGGATGAAAAGCGACTTGTTCTGTTTCCGCAAAGACGTTATCCACATTACGATTGAGCGTAAGTCTCCCGATTATTTCAACCGGTACCATTTCTTCTGGCCATATTTTCGTTGAATCAAGAATATCAAAGTCAAACATAAATTCATCTTCTTCTGGAATCATTTGTACCCCTAATTCATATACTGGGGATGCTCCTTTTTCTATAGCTTCCCATAAGTCACGCCGATGAAAATCGGGATCAACTCCACCAATCACCTGTGCCTCTTCCCATAATAAAGAATGAACACCTAGAACAGGTTTCCAATGAAATTTTACAAAGGTTCCTTTCCCTTCTTCATTGACGAATCGAAACGTATGAACACCAAACCCTTCCATCATACGCCAACTTCTCGGAACAGCACGGTCCGACATGAGCCACATAATCATATGAGCTGACTCCTGATTATTTGCCACCCAATCCCAAAACGTATCATGTGCTGAAGATGCTTGTGGCATTTCATTATGAGGTTCCGGTTTGATCGCATGAACAATATCGGGGAATTTTATCGCATCTTGAATAAAAAACACCGGCATGTTGTTCGCTACTAAATCATAGTTCCCCTCTTCCGTATAAAATTTAGTAGCAAAACCACGTACATCACGCGCCGTATCTTTCGAACCTAAGTTTCCAACAACCGTCGAAAAACGTACAAAAACAGGTGTCTTGCTTCCCGGCTCTTGGAGAAAATGTGCTCTCGTATATTTTTTCATCGACTTATATAACTCAAACTCCCCATGCGCGGCAAATCCCCGGGCATGAACGACCCTTTCTGGAATACGTTCATGGTCAAAATGCATAATCTTTTCTCTTAAATGGAAATCCTCAAGTAATGTCGGACCCCGTATCCCTGCTTTTAAAGAGTCTTCATCATTCGATACTTTCAACCCTTGATTCGTTGTCATTTTATGACCTGTATTTTTGATCCTAAACTGGTCTAACTGTTCCGTTTTTCGATTTTTATTTACTTTTTTCTTATTAGAATCCATTGACTTTACCTCACTTTCACTTAAACATCTCATATATACATATGTGAAAATAGGCGATATGATACATTTAGGCATGCTCAGTTAAGTACATCAATGAGATTCATATAGATTGGCGAAAGGTGACATTAGATTATGGGCTTAATCCTTAATGCGACTTAATCAGGAGAACCGAATTGAGATTATATCGCGTTGATTCACGCAAAAGCTTTTACAAAAGTAAAAAACTAGAGTTAGCATTGATTGGTCTAACTCATGAAGGGCACCTCAAACTCATACATTCTTTCCGCTTATTTCATTTAGGGGACTCTTGCTCCAAAATACTACTTTTTTACTTTTGATTTAAAGCCTGTTTGTAATGATGTCATTTCCTTCTCAAGTATATGGAGCATGCGATCGATTTTTTCTTTTTTAGGTAGTTGTTGGTCAATCATTATCGGCTCTCCGAATATGAGAACAGGTTTCTTTCTTTTTAATAATTCTTTGAAATTATTAGGTCCAACATAAGCAGCTGGAACAATTGGCACATTGGCCAAGTTAGCAATCGTTACTGCCCCTTTCTTTAAGGGCACATCTTCTGTTGTCCGTGTACCACTTGGGAAAATACCGACTACTTTTCCCTCTTTTAATAATTTTCTCGGGATTTTAAGTGTACTTGGTCCTGGATTTTCGCGATTTACTGGAAAAGCATTCAATTCAGTCATTAACCATTTTGTAAATCGTGTTTGAAATAATTCCTTCTTAGCCATGAAATGTATTTTCGTTGGAAAAACAGAGATTCCCAACCATAAAATATCTACCCATCCTGTATGTGTACAAGCAATAACATAACCACCTGATTGTGGTAAATGTTCCTTACCATAGACATCAATTCGTCCAAATAAACTTAAAAAAATCTTTAAAAATCTTGCAGCAAAGGAATACATAATGTCCTCCTGTTTTTAACAATTTTAACCTAATTATAACACAAGGTGTTAGCACCTAATACTACTTATAAACTTTTATCATATTCATTTTTTAATGAAATTGAAGGATATATATAGACAGTCATAACATCATGTTCTCCCTTAAAAATAAAAAAGCTTAACCCTTACCTTTCTGATTCTCTAAAAGTAGTCAACTTAAATCATTTTGTTTTGACACACACATAACGTTTCCATTATACTTATTTATTGTGAATAAACACCGTGGTTCGAAACCATCCCACGTAAAAAAACTAAGGGAGAGAATAGAATATGAAATCAAAAACACTTGTAACAAATGCACTTGTGGCCGCACTTTACTTCGCTGTAACGGCACTTGTAGCGCCATTTGGATTCCTAAATATCCAACTTCGGCTGTCCGAATTATTTAATCATCTGATCGTTTTTAACAAAAAATATTTCTTTGGAATTGTACTCGGTGTGTTTATTGCTAATTTAATTTATTCACCGACCAAGGCAGACCTCGTTTTTGGTGTCCTTCACACAGCACTTTCTTTAGGAATCACAATGTTATTTGCACAATTTGTTAAAAACAAAGTAGCACTCATGTTCATTAATACAGCCGTTTTTTCATTTAATATGTTTATCATTGCGTACATGTTAAAAGTATTTGTTGGATTAAAAGATGGTTTTCTCATTCTATGGTCTACATTAGCACTAAGTGAATTTGTGACGATGGCATTAGCCATATTCATCGTTTTCTATATTAATAAACGACTAAAACTAGAACGATTTGTATAAAAAAAGCATTCCAATAAGTCCTATTTTGACTTTTGGAATGCTTTTATTTTTTATCTTGTTTCAGATTGATTACCTCGATATGTTTATCAGGATCAAGGGAACGTTTAATATCAAACAGCTCCGGGCTTCTTTCGTACCATTGAATATAACTCTTACATTTACCACAAATTGGTACATTGAGCATTCAATGCGATATAACCGTAATGAAACAGCATACTTGTATCCGTTTACGTTTATAGCTTTCACACATATAAAAATTATTAAACATATGACAAATTGAACGATAGATTATAGTGATGAACGCCTAGTACGTAATTTGTCACGCTTACATAGAATGTTAATGCAAAGAGAAGGTAGCCCATTAAAAGCTACCTTAAAAAAACGTAATAGGAGGAATTAAAACATGAATAAAAAAGGACATTCAAGTCATCATACAGTGGCGACTGGAGATCAAATGATGCCATATGCTTCAATGCATCAAAATAAAGAGATGTCGCACCATCGGGTTGAAGAGATGAAAGATTTTTGTCATAAGCATCGTTATCATTACGTGATAATGGAAATGAATGATGGTCAATACTATGATGGGATCATTATGGATATCGATCATGAACATGTGCATCTTTTTATGCCAATCGGAGAAGAACATCAATCTGCACAGACTGATTATAACGATGACAGGCAATTCGGTTTTGGACCATCCTTTGGTAGATTTCCGTTTCGTTTTAGAAGATTTCATCCTTTCTTCTTCCCATTCTTTGGAATTAGACGCTTTTTCTTTCCGTTTTTCTTCTAGATAAAATGGAATAGTATTAATAGGAATACTGTATCATATGACCGTTTTCTTTAATGATGTAGTCCAAACATCCAGTTATACAAACCCTAGGGCATTTTCTAGGGTTTTAAATTTTCGGAAATATATTGTTTTTAATCATGATGAACGATACAATTAAAATAAATAAAAGAGATTGGAGAAGTACAATGAAACGTTATCGTTATTTATTTATTTCCTTACTTTTAACGGTTCTTACTGCGTGTACATCTGAAAAACAAAGTAACATTATCATTGAAGAAGCGAATTTATCAAAATCTGAAAAACAACTGTTAGGAAGTTTAACTGATCACTCATTCGTTTACGATGTCGAATTACATAATTACGAACCAGCAGCAGTAGAGCTTTCAGTTGATTATTATGAAAATGGAGAGCAAAAAGAAGAACGTCCTTTTTTAAAAACGAGTTTACCACATGAAGAGTTGAGCGAAAATAAATTTCGCATTATTTTGGCTCAACAGAATATAAATGACACCCGACAATGGATTGGATCCATCATCCATTCCTCTGGTTCTAGTTCTTTTAAAACTGACCCACAAAAAATTAAAGAAACGACTTCATCCGTTTATGCATACACAAATCTTTCTGAGCCAATTGAAATGGAAGAAAAGCATTTAATTGGATATATAATTTATTCAAATGATACAACGCACTCTGCGCCAAATGAGATACATTCAGAAGACGTTTTAGAACACCTTACAGATCATGAAGAAGCCTACTTACTTTACGTGACATTCACTAATGAAGAATAAGAGGGCTAATCCCTCTTATTTATTTTTCCATTCTAGAAATTCCAAGCGGTTCCCAAACGGATCTGAAACATAAATCCGGTCAGCTCCTGGTAAACGATCATCTTCAATAAAAGGAATATCTGATACGCGCAGATGTTCTTTTAAATCATTTAAATGTTTTACTTGAAAAGCTGGGTGAGCTTTTTTCTGAGGAGTAAATGGTTCTTCAATTCCAATATGAATCGCCACCTGCCCCCATTGAAACCATACGCCACCACGTTTCCTTAATGGTAGTGGTTTTTCAATTTCAGAAAGTCCAAGTACATCATGGTAAAACTCACGAGCTGTATCCTCACTGTTTATTGGTGCTGCTAATTGAACATGGTCGATTGCCTGAAGTAAAGACGACATTGAAATCCCTCCATTTATCGGTTCTAATCCCATTATATCCCAATAAATGAGATTAAAATAATATTACTTATCAATATAAAGGTATAACTATTTCCTATCATTAATGACATTAAAAAAACAGAACCCACTAATATGATGCGAGTTCTGTTATTAAAAAGAATAAGCCACAATTGCCGTATAAACTAGTAAAAAAAGTTTTAAACCACCACTTCGACCAAGTGGGTGTTCGCAGAAACTTTCCTGCCTTCCGCTCGATCACGGCACGGCATTAGAGCTTCGATTTAAAACTCCCTATACTAACAATAGAGGTTAAAACTTAATTTATATACGTACAATGCAGCTAACTGTATTATACTTTATTTTTAACCAAAAATCAATATTTGTTCATTCTGAAACAACCAACTAATACAACAATTCATAAATCTCATTTAGTTGGCTTAAACGAACTTGATCATCGTTGTTTTTAGCATAATGCATTTCCTGTGCTAGCAATTTATTTAGATAAGAAACTTCTCTTTCGGTCAGATCTTCTACAAAATCCCGCTCATCCTTATAATTACCACGTCTTAATTTAAGATATATTTTTTTGCTTACTTTATTATCGTTCACATAGTTAGCTAAGGACTCTCTTAAGTATAGCAATGTTTGTTCGATTGTGCTCACCTTCTTATATCTAATTACCATTTCGCTCTATAGTATTGGACCATTCGGCGAATTTATGCAAATTGAAAATTAGTAATAAATTGCTGGTATTTTTTAGAAGTCAACACAAAAATAAATGTTTGAAAGATGAGCTATATGCAGTTGAGAATCCGTATGGCAATTTTATCTAAAGAGATCTTTAAATGATATCAACCCATATTTTTATCGCAGTTGCTAAAATTAAAAGTGCAAGTATCCATTGTAAAATCTTAGTATTCATTTTTTGACCCGCTTTTGCACCTAAAGGCGCAGCAAATAAGCTAGCGACAATCATAATAATGGCTGGAACATAGAGAATTTGACCTGTTAATAATTTACCTGTAGTTGATCCAATTGACGAGATAAATGTGATAGCCAAAGAGGATGCAATTGTCATTCGGGTTGGTATTTTTAGTACGACCAACATAATCGGAACAAGTATAAATGCTCCTGCTGCTCCAACAATACCAGCACCAATTCCAACAATAAAAGCAAGCAAAGCTGCTAAAAATTTATTAAACGTGACTTGTTCTAAAGGTATATCATCAATTCCCTTTTTTGGTATGAACATCATAATAGCTGCTATTGTTGCCAGAACACCATAGACCAAGTTGATTCCTATCTCCGTCATAAATTGGGAACCGTAGCCACCAAGGAAACTCCCAAATAAAATACTAACCCCCATATATAGGATAAGCGATTTATTTAAATAGCCACCTTTTCGATAGGCCCAAACACCACCTATTGTTGCAAAGAACACTTGAATGGCACTAATCCCGGATACTTCGTGTGATGTAAACGTCTGAAGTCCCAATAAAGCTGGGACATATAGAAGGAGTGGATATTTAATAATCGAACCACCAATACCAACCATCCCAGAAATAAAAGAACCGATAAAACCAATTAAAAAGATAACAAGGATAAACAATAAACTATATTCCATCATGTCGCCCCCTAAAATTAGAGGGGACCTCCTTATAGAAGGTCTCCTTTAGTATCAAATAAATCAATTAACCTTCAACAGCACAACGGTTTGGACCGGATTCCATTTCACGTTGTTCTTCTAAATCGGGATTTATTTTCCCCATATTTGTTTGACGAATATCTTGATAAGCATTCGGTTGCGGTGGGAGGTTTTCAGTTACTAATTTGCGGAAGTCCCCTTCATCTTCAACATTAAGACCTGAATTATTCTCAAATAAATCACCTAAACGAGCAGAGACTGATCCATCTTGACTTAATTCTTCAATAAAAGAAAAATGTGCAGGCAAAACGATGAGTTCAGCTGATAATTCTTTATAACGTGTATAAAGGGTATGACGTAAATCAGCGACCCAATCTTCAGCCTTACCAGCTAAATCTGGTCGACCAATTGATTTAACAAATAAAATATCGCCTGTTAATAAATACTGATCATCAATGATTAATGATGTGCTCCCAACTGTATGCCCTGGTGAATAGATCGGTTGAACCTTAACTGTTGTATTTCCGACAATAATATCTTTGCCTTCTTCTAACGGCTGATAACCATATGTGACTTCAGTCGCATCTTTTGGTGGGAGATGATAAATGCCACCTGTTTGTTCAGCTAACTTTCTTCCACCGGAAATATGATCCGCATGCAGATGCGTGTCAATAAGATGTTTAATAGTCACATCCTTCTCACTTGCAAAAGCTGTAAATGTTTCTGTCATACGAACTGGATCAACAACCGCTGCTTCTCCATTTGATTCAATAAAATAAGAAAGGCAGCCTTTTCCTAAGCGAACAAATTGGTAAAGTGATCCCCCATCTGTTAAATCACCAATTTTGACTGGTTCAAGGTGTTCACTCCATGCTCTCATACCACCTTCTAAATTATAAACATGTGCAAATCCAGCATCATCTAACATTTCTGTTATTTCTGATGATGTACCACCTTTTGCGCAGACAACAACGACTTCCTGCTCTTTTTTAAGGCGACCATCTAGCTTTTCCAAGCCATTTACTAAATTATAATATGGTTCATTAATATGTTTAACAGTTACCCCTTCAATTTTCCAGTTATCGAAATTTTCCTGAGAGCGAATATCAAGGATAAGCACATCCTCGTTGTTAATAATTTTTCTCGCTAATTCACTAGCTGTAATAATCGTTGACATTAATCTTTCCCCACTTTCATATTATTCTTAAATTCCAGTTTCTATTGGACCGTCCCAAGCAATCATGCCCGGCACAACATTAAATACATGTTTGTAACCATAATGCATGAGCAATTGCGCAGCAAAATCACTGCGATTTCCAGTCCGACAGATAATATAAATATCCTTATCTTGTGGTAATTTAGATAAATTTGCTTCTAATTGTCCTAAGGGAATATGAACTGATTTTGGAACATGAGCAAAGGCATATTCATCATCTTCTCGAACATCTAGAACAAATAAATCAGACTGACTTTCATATTTTTGCTTAAATTTTTCTAAAGAAACAATATAATCTTGTGTCATGACATCTCTTCTCTCTAAATAATCTTTAGGTTTAGTGTACACTATTATATGCGCGCGCATTAAATTTAAAATACATATAGGGGTATATTTCAGATTGTAGAAAAGTTACCACTATGAGTAACTTGTTTATGATATTAAAGCAGATTGTTTTATTTGTCAATAGAAAAACACCCACATTCAAAACTAGCGAGTGTTTTTTATTTTCAACCTTCTGCATAATCAATATTATTTTCAACCATGTATTTCTTATGAATTGTCCCCCACTCTTGCATCGATTGCAAAATAGGAATAATCTCCTTACCATATTCTGTTAGTGAATATTCAACTTTTGGAGGAACTTGTGGATAGACCTTTCGATTAACAATTTGATGATGTTCTAATTCACGTAGTTGTGAAGTGAGCATTTTTTGCGTAATATTTGGGATTGCTCGTTTTAATTCATTAAATCGCATCGTCCCCTTTTCCATGAGATGAAATAATATAATTGGTTTCCATTTACCTACTAAGGCTTCAATCGCTACCTCGACACCGTGACACGTTTTATCCTGCATCAAAGACCACTCCTCATCCAATAGTATCTTTTAGGATACTATAACACTTTTAAGTGCCTACTTCCATAAATATACTATCTATTGCATAATAGTTATGGATCATATTTATCAAAGAAGAACTTAAAGGAGAGATCGGTTTATGCATATCGTTGCAATTATTTTACAAGTTATACTCGGATTAGGGTTTATCATGTTCGGGATTATGAAGTTTACAGCGAAAGAAATGGTAGAAGGTTTTGAACACTTCGGCTTACCACAATGGTTACGTGTCGTGACAGGTATACTTGAACTACTTGGGGCGGCTGCTTTAATCATTGGTATTTGGGTACCAATTCTTGCCATTATCGGTGGAGTTGGCCTAGCAATTATCATGTTTTTCGCAGCACTTACGCACATCCGCGCCAAAGACCCAATCCAACAAGCATTTATGCCTACACTACTGCTAATTTTGTCTGTCGTTGTAGCTATTCTAAACTAAATAAGGAAAAAGACCAGAATGAACTTGGACTTGTCAAGTAGAAAGCGGAAATTATAAAAATTGACTAAACGGCTTTAGCTCTGTATTCAAGAGGGCTAAGGCCGTTTAGTCTTTTTTGATACTTTCATAATGCAAATGTTAGAAGTCAATATATTTATTAATTGCTCTTGGAAAATACTCGACAATGTGCTGAGGATTTGTACGTTTATATCGTGTCTTTTTCTTTCATATCGCATTGGAGGGTTCAATGGTATGTAAGTCGATAATTTTAGTAGGAGTTATATCCCATTTAATCATTCAAAGATATACTGCGATTTGAGGCGTATTTGAGGTGTAATGATAACATCTATAAATAGAGATCTCTACATCTAAGAAAAAGGAGTGGATTTACAAATTCTCCCCCAATATTGTTTTTCGTTCAAGTAAACAAAATATGATGTACCAAGCTTTAACCATTATTTGATACGAGTTATGTCACAGTTTCACTTTTTAGACACGTTGTTCTATAACTGATTCTTTTTTCTTTTGTTGACTATCTGGGAAAATAAGACTAAAAATAATACCAAAGATGCTTGCAATGAAAAATGTCGTAAATCGAGAGGTTATCATTCCATCCAATGGTGTACTAATCCAAATAACTGTAAAAACAAAGCCTGAAATAATCGTAGTAATTAACCCCACGCTAGAATAACGTTTCCAGAAAAATGTAAGAAGGATTGCTGGTGATAATGTCCCGCCTACTCCTGCCCAAGCCCAACTGACAACAAGGTACAATAACGAATCGGAAAATAAAGCAATAATCATACCAGTTACTCCAGCAAGCAATACCGTCATTCTAGAAATAAGTAACAATTGGCGATCAGTTACATTTAACCCTAACGTTTTATGAATAATATCTTCACTTACTGAACTCGTAACGACCATTAATTGTGAGTTTGCTGTTGTAATAATTGCCGCCATAATGCCCGCCAGTAATAGTCCAGAAATCCATGGTGGCATTAAATCAATAATCATTTGTGGTAATACAATTTCCACATCAACGAAAGAACCTTGTTTATACATCGCAATAGCCGCTAAACCGATTACAAATGCTCCTGTATAAGCGAGTAATGTCCAAATAACAGCAATCCAAATACCTTGTTTAGCTTCCTTTTCATTTTTCAACGCCATAAATCGTGCACTTAATTGTGGTTGACCGCCTAGATATCCAAAAAACCATGAAAAATTATTAAAAAACAAAACACCTATCGCAAAGCCAGTCGTTCCACCAAGCCACGCATTAAAGGATGGTCCAGCGGTAATTAAAGACTCAGCAATGGACAAATCATTCGTCCATACATAGATGAGTGCAACAATTGGCAAGACACATAATGTAATTAGCATCATAATACTTTGAATCATATCTGTCCAAACAACAGAAATAAAGCCTCCGAAAAAAGCCGTCGCGATAATAACTAATGTAGCAATAATAATTCCTGCTGTTTCATTCATTTCAAAAGTTGTCAGAAACAATTTTCCTGCTCCTGCTAATTGCGCTCCAACATAAAAAACGAAAAAACTTGCAATTAATATCGTTGCTAACCACCGAATCATTTTTGCCTTTTCGCCAAATTTTGTTGCTAGATAATCTGGCAATGTTAGAACATTATACTTCTCTGCTTCTCTCATAAATTTCCGAGATAGAAAGGCCCAAGCAAAAATAATTCCAGAAGCAATTCCTGCTGCAACCCAAATACCAGATAATCCAGTTGCAAAAACAAAACCAGTAAATCCAAGTAGTAGCCATGCTGACTCACCTGTTGCCCGCTCTGAAAAAGCTAACGCCCATCCTGGGAGTTTCTTTCCACCTAAGATAAACACATCATGACTCATCTTCGTTCGGCTCGTAAAATACCCTACTCCAATAATCAATAAGAAATACAAGACAAACTCCGTTAAAATAATATAATCCACCGATCTCCCTCCCGTCATTAGTAAGTGCTTACATCCTTGATTATAAAAACACCTTTTATTCATGTTGCTTGAACAAAAGGTGTTTTGATAATAATTAAATTATTAATTTAGTTCTGTTGATTGTTTTACTTATTTCCTTTTAGCCAATGTTTCTAAAAATAATGTTACAAAGCGTTCCGCATCTACATCAAGGCATACTTCCATATTCGGTTGCTGTTGTAAGAGATTGCGAAAATCACAAATCGTCTGCCCATAGCTTAAATCACTTTTCGTTTCAACATCAACATAGTGAGATGCTGTTTTCACTAAGGTTGGATCAAGAACAATCCCGACTGTTAATGGGTCATGTAAAGCACACCCATCCATTCCGAGAGTTTCTTTACTATAGCTCCGATAAATTTCTGTACTTTTTAACACAAAATCATAATAGCGTGTTCCCTTTAACTTCTCGATATGTTCACGAGTTAAAAATGTTTGTGTTGTCACATCAAGACCGACTAATTTCAAACGGAAGCCTGCATGGAAGACAACTTTAGCCGCTTCTGCATCAGCAAAAATATTAAACTCAGAAGTTGGTAACGTATTTCCGTAACCTGCTTTGGCTACAAGCCCTCCCATAATGACAACTTCTTTAACTAATTCCGGTAATTCAGGTTCTATATTAAGTGCTAATGCCAAGTTTGTTAATGGACCAACCATAATTAACGTCACTTCACCTGGATACTTTTTGACTTGTTCAATGATAAAGTCTGGTGCAGATAACTCAGGCTCTTCTTCACTAACGACAATATGATCTAAAGCACCACCAATTCCGTCAGAACCGTGCACAGAATATTCATGATGGGAGCCTCTAACGAGTGGACGACTCGCGCCACGATATACTTTCCAGTCTTCTTTTCCCATCAGTTGAAAGACTTTTTTCGTATTGATCATCACTTGATCGACAGGAACGTTTCCATTCACAGCCGTAATCCCTAAGCAATCTAATTTCCCACTCTCTTCGGCAAATATAATCGCTAACGCATCATCAATACCTGTATCAACATCAATAATCACTTTTTCCATTTATATGTCTCCTTCACAATAAATATGTATCCCCTTTATTTTAACTTGCCAATAAGAAAATTGATAGTTGAAATGTTTTTATGTTTTTGGGGGACGCTAAAAGTAACTAGCAATCATGTTTAGAGAAGAGGTTTAAATATGTATAAGAAGCAAGAGCGGCGCTTAATCTGGCTATCATTTATTGTAGCGCTAATCATGATTATATCAATTATTGGAAAATTATCCTTCAATTAAAAGTATATTTAGAAAGGAATGCTTGGTTTGATTAATGAAGAAGCCGTGTATTACAGTCGAATATTAACAGAATTGACCCTCTCATTTCATATTATCTACGCAACAATTGGTGTTGGAATTCCGCTTTTTATTATGATTGCGCAATGGTTAGGAATACGAAAACAAGATGAACATTATATATTACTCGCTAGAAGATGGACACGCGGTTTTGCCATCACGGTTGCAGTGGGTGTCGTTACTGGAACAGCGATCGGTTTATTACTCTCATTATTATGGCCTAAGTTTATGGAGGTAGCAGGACATATTATTGCTCTACCACTATTTATGGAAACATTCGCATTCTTTTTCGAGGCGATTTTTTTAGGCATTTATCTCTACACATGGGACCGTTTCGCCAATCAATTTAAACATCTACTCCTACTCGTTCCAGTCGCCATTGGGTCATCATTTTCAGCGGTTTTTATTACAACTGTTAATGCGTTTATGAATTCACCGCAAGGATTTGATTTATTAAATGGAGAATTAATTAATGCTAATCCTCTATTAGCGATGTTTAATCCTTCGATGCCAACAAAAGTATCCCATGTCGTTTCAACTGCTTTTATGACATCTGCGTTTGTGTTAGCATCCATTGCTGCATACCGATTGGTACGCGGTTCTAAACATGTATATCATAAAAAAGCACTACATTTAACATTAACGATTGGACTTATCTTCTCTGTCGCATCATTAATCATTGGAGATTTATCTGGGAAATATTTAGCACAGTACCAACCAGAAAAATTAGCTGCAGCAGAATGGCATTTTGAAACACAAAAACAAGCACCATTATTGTTACTAGGTTACTTAACAGACGATGGTGATATTCGTTTTGGTATTAAGATACCATATGCTTTAAGTATTCTTGCACACGGTAGCCCAACATCTGAAGTCATCGGTCTAGACCAATTTCCAGAAGAAGATATTCCACCACTCTACATTCATTACTTATTTAATATTATGGTTGGGATTGGCACACTCTTAATTATCGTGCCACTCTTATATTGGATTGGTGTGAAAAGAAAATGGACGTGGATTAAAAGTAAAGCCTTTCTTTGGCTACTCGTCCTTGGTGGGCCACTTAGTATGATAGCGATTGAGGCCGGATGGTGGCTTAATGAAGTCGGTCGTCAACCATGGGTACTATATGGGATTATGCGTACAGCGGAAGGGGCTACTACGAGTAATCAAGTGGAACTCATGCTTTGGCTGTTTTCTGGACTGTATATCATGTTAGGTATTGGTTCAGTCATTGTTTTAACACGGATGTTTAATAAAAATCCAATTGAACGTGAATTAAAAGAAAGATACACATAATATCTTCAAAGGATGGTGCTTAAAATGGACTTAGAAATCATCGGTATTCTCGTGTTATGGACGTTTTTATTTGGCTATACGATGATTGCTTCAATTGACTTTGGTGCCGGTTTTTTCAATGCATATAGTGAATTCACTGGAAAAGAACATATTTTGTCAATGATCATTCAACGGTACTTATCACCCGTTTGGGAAGTGACGAATGTTTTCTTAGTCTTCTTCTTCGTCGGGATTGTTGGTTTCTTTCCAAAAACGGCCTTTTACTATGGAACAACGCTTTTAGTTCCTGTTGGGATTGCCGTTATTTTACTTGGTATTCGCGGGGCTTATTATGCTTTTGCAACATATGGCAAAACAGAACAAAAACGATACACATTCCTTTATGGTGCTTCTGGGTTATTACTCCCCGCTTCTTTATCCATTGTTTTTACAATTTCTGAAGGTGGTTTTGTCTCCATCGTCAATGGGGAACCACAATTAAATTATTGGACGCTATTCACAAGTCCATTAACATGGGGAATCGTTATATTAAGCATCACTGCACTTCTCTACATTTCAGCTGTCTTTCTAACTTGGTATGCTGCCCAGGCTCAAGATGAACGAGCCAGTCAATTATTAAGAAAATATGCACTTACTTGGGCTTTTCCTACAATCATTGCCGCAGTTGGTATTATCTATATTTTACAATCGCATAATCCAACACACTATGCGAATTTATTACAACTTTGGTGGGTATTTGCGATTTCGTTTATCTTTTTTCTTGGTAGCGTGTGGCTTCTGTTTCGGAAAAAGAATTACGGCCTTGCCTTTATCTTATTAGTTGCTCAGTTTGCTTTTGCTTTCTATGGTTACGGCTTTTCACATTACCCATATTTACTTTATCCTCATTTAACACTTTACGATAGTTTTACAAATGAGGCGATGGCCATCTCACTCATTAGTGCGTTTATAGCTGGATTCGCTTTATTACTCCCGTCTCTATACCTATTACTCAAACTATTTCTGTTTAATAAAGAATATGTACGTGGTAGAGCGAGTCGTCATTACTAAATACAAGAGGTGATTCTATGACTGAGTTTCTCATTTTTATCGCTCCGTTCATTGTTTTAATTTTATCCATTTTATTGGCTTTTATCGTAGCATTTAAAGACCCTATATCCTTTGATGAAGAATGAGGCTAGGCCAAAAGTAATATGATCAACCCTGAAGCTGAACATTATACAATTTTAGCGTAGGAAATATACGAAGACTCCTGCGGGAAAAAAGGCATCGGTGAGACCCCGGAGTGCGGTAGCACGAGGAGGCTCACCAGCCGCCCGCGGAAAGCGAAGTATATTTACGAAGCGGTGTATATTTACCTTGTTCAGTATATTTAATAAAACACTTTTGTTCTAGTCTATTCTTTTATCCATTTTAAGTTTTCATAATACTATTTGTTTCTAGATTAGGCACGTTTTTCAGTAATGTTCACGCAAGTTTACCGTTTCAATCATATTATCCCAAAAATTGCATTATAACAGGTATACTATTATTATTATAAATATTGATAAAGATAATAAATTTTGAATAAACATTCAGTCAATTGGAGGAGAATGACAATCATGTTACCTGATCAACAATTACTACGAATTCCCGGTCCAACACCCATTCCGCCAAGTGTGGCACGTGCCATGAGTCGTCCAATGATTGGACACCGTGATCCAGAAACTGCTGAACTGTTAGAAAAGATAAAGCCTGGGTTACAAGCTGTCTTTGGAACAACTCAAGATGTTTTAATTCTTGCAGGAAGTGGAACAGCAGGATTAGAAGCAGCTGTTACAAATGCCGTAAAACCTAATGAAGAAGCATTGGTCATTGTAACAGGAGCATTTGGTGATCGATTTTACAAAATCTGCCAAGCACACGATATTAAAGCTCACCGTATAGATGTTCCATGGGGAGAGGCCGTTTCACCGGACCAAGTGAAAGCACATCTTAATGAGCATACTGATATTAAAGCTGTCTTTATGACTTATTGTGAAACGTCAACAGGTGTCTTAAATCCGATTGCAGATATTGCAAAAGTTGTCCGAGAACACTCCGATGCTCTTACGATTGTCGATGGTGTGTCATGTGTTGGTGGTGTCGAAACAAAAATGGATGAATGGGGAATTGATTTAATTATTACTGGTTCCCAAAAAGCGATGATGCTTCCACCTGGGCTAACATTTTTAGTTGCTAGTGAACGTGCTTGGAAAGTTATGGAGGCAAATGATCGTCCACGATTTTACTTTGACTTACGTACTTATCGTAATAAATTAGCACAAAACTCAACGCCATATACGCCAGCATTATCACTTTTATTTGGTTTAGAACAGGTGTTAAAATTAATGAAGGAAGAACGTATGGAACAAGTTTTCGAGCGTCACCGTGTGATGAAGGAAATGACACGTGAGGCCTTTAAAGCACTTAATATCCCACTATTAACAACTGACAAAGATGCTTCACCAACAGTGACAGCAGTGAAACCAGTTGATTTTTCTGCGGACGACTTACGACAAGTTGCTAAAAAAGAATTCGGTATGTCGCTCGCAGGTGGACAGCAACATCTAAAAGGCAAAATATTCCGCGTTGGTCATATGGGGTACTCGTCACCGGCTGATGTTTTACAATATTTAGGTGTTATCGAAATTGCTTTAAGAAAAGTTGGTAAAGATATTGAACTTGGAAAAGGAGTTCAAGCTGCCCAAAAGGTATATTTAGGACAGTAAGGGAATTTATTTATTAATAGTGCAGGAGGATTTAACTTGACTTATCACATACTTATTGCAGACCCACTAAGTGATGAAGGTATTCAACCATTACAAGAACAATCAGACATGAATATCGATATTAAAACAGGATTAACAGCCGAAGAACTACTTGAACAAATTGAAAAGTACGACGCCCTACTCGTAAGAAGTCAAACACAAGTAACACGCGAAGTGATTGAAGCAGCTAAAAACTTAAAAATTATCGCTCGTGCTGGTGTAGGAGTTGATAATATTGACCTAGATGCCGCCACAGAAAATGGAATCATTGTTGTCAATGCACCGAACGCAAACACGAATTCAGCTGCTGAACATACAGTTGCTATGATGATGTCATTATCACGAAAAATACCACAAGCTCATCATTCATTAAAATCTAAAAAGTGGGAACGAAGTAAATATGTCGGTGTTGAATTAAAAGGAAAAACACTCGGGGTTATTGGACTTGGCCGCATTGGTACAGAAGTTGCCTACCGTGCGAAAGGTCAACGTATGAACGTGATTGCCTATGACCCATTCTTCACAAAAGAAAAAGCTGAAAAAATGGGAATTGGATATGGAACTCTTGAAGAAGTGATCAAAACGGCAGATTTTATCACCGTCCACACCCCACTTCTGAAAAACACCAAGCATCTATTGAATAAAGAGACGTTTTCTATGATGAAAGACGGCATTCATATTATTAATTGTGCTCGTGGTGGAATCATTGACGAAAATGCATTATATGAAGCGATTGTTTCGAATAAAGTAGCTGGTGCAGCTTTAGACGTATTTGAAGAAGAACCAGCCATTGATAACCGTTTACTTGAGTTACCTGAAGTTATTGCAACACCACATCTTGGGGCGAGTACAGTTGAAGCACAAGAAAATGTTGCCGTTGATGTCAGTCATGATGTCGTTAGCTTTTTACATGATGGTGTCGTACAAAATCCAGTTAACTTACCTTCTGTACCGAAAGAACTTATGAGTAAGATTGAGCCTTATTTCTATCTAGCAGAAAAGCTAGGGAAATTTTTAAGTTACTTAACTGATGAAGTGATTCATGAAGTAAATATCTATTATTCTGGTGAGTTATCTAGTACTGAGGTTGCTCCATTAACACGCAACACTGTTAAAGGTCTACTTAAACGCTATTTAGGTATTCATGTTAATGATGTTAATGCCCTATATTTAGCTGAGCGTAAAGGGATAGCCGTTCACGAAAACAAAACATCTTTAACTAAAGGATTTACAAACTTACTCACTGTTGAAGTTACAACTAAATCCGGTAAACGTAGTGTTGCAGGTACATTACTTAATGGCTTAGGTGCAAGAATTGTTAAAGTTGATCATTACCGCGTCGATGTAACACCAGAAGGACATATTGTCTTTATCTACCATAATGACCAACCAGGTGTTATCGGTAAAATGGGGAATTTATTAGGAGAACATGATGTCAACATTGCCACAATGCAAGTCGACCGTGCTGATGCCGGGGGAGATGCAATCATGCTCTTAAAAGTCGATAAGCATGTTAAAGAAGAAACATTAGATGCTTTACAGCAACTTGATGAAATAAAAACCGTTAAAGCGATTAATTTATAAGGACCAGCAAAAAACGCAGTCACCATATTAGGCCGACTGCGTTTTTATTTTATGTTATACGGTACTGTATCTTGAAATGCGTGTTGTACCTGTGGTGCGTTCTTAACGGCATTGCTTAGGCATTAACACGCATGTGGTACCCGCGGGGATGTTCTTAACGGCATTACTTGGACATTAACACGCATGACGTACCCGCGGGGATGTTCTTAACGGCATTACTTGGACATAATGACGCATGACGTACCCGCGGGGATGTTCAAATCACCCATTTTTACAAGCGCTCAATAATTGGTAATAACTCTTGCAATCTAGAGATTTCGTAAGTTGGCTTTACATCTTCTAGTTTTCTATTATGATGATTAATCCAGACCGATGTCATACCAAGCTTTGTAGCTCCCAAAATATCTGTCATTGGGTTATCTCCTACCATCACGGCTTCATCGCGATCTACATCTAATAGGTTTAAAACGTGCGCAAAGATTTCCTTACTCGGTTTTCCTTTACCAAAGTCTCCAGAAATGACAATTTGTTCGAAGTAAGGCACTAACTCTTTTGAAAATGATAATTTCTCATGTTGTAAATCTGGCGAACCATTAGTCAATAAAGCGAGCTTATATTTTCCTTGTAATGTATTTAAAACATCTAACGTATCTTCATATAAATAAATATGTTTACGTCTTTCTTTTGGAAATGTTTCAGCCATTTCTTGCCCTAGCGCAACATCATGGACACCGAGCTTCTCCAACCCTTTTGTCCACGCTTCTTTACGATAGGCTGGTACGATTTGCCGTAGTGCTTTAAAATCTTCACCCTCATCTTTAAATTCTCCCCAAAAGGCCTCGAAAACACCAATTCCAATATTTTTAACAAATGGGTACGTCTCGTATGTTGGATATAAGTGTTTCGCTGCTTCTCTTACGGCTTCTTCTAGTCGTTCAGGATCAACGCCGTATTTTTCTTTTGCTAATGAGCAGGTCTGTTCAAATGCTTTTTTAACACTTTTTTCATCCCAGAGCAATGTATCATCTAAATCGAATATAATAGCTTTAACCATCCACAAGCCTCTCCTTATTTCATTGCAATTGTTTATCGATTATTTGCCACCGTATCAATTATATCACGTGGCGTTATTATACCTAGTAGTGATTCATGAGCTTGCCCATTTTCCGTTATTAATAGAGCATCTAGTCGTTTGCCTCTGCCAATCGTACTTTTAAAACGATCCTCTGCTTCATATACAGTTGCTGATTTTTTAATAAATGCTGACGTGTGATCTTCTTGAAATGTCATCACTTCGCCGACAGTCGTATGACTAATAGATTTAGAGTCAATGCTCATTTGATAAGCTAACCAATGAGCTAGCCCTTTTTCAGATAAAACACCAATAAAATGGTCGCCACGATAAATTGGAAATTTAGATAAATCTCTTTGTTTAATAACGTGGAGCAAGCTAAATAGTGGATCTGTTTCCTGAAAAATGTAAACCTTCCGTTTAAACATCGGATAGACCAACTGTGGTTTTGTGATTTCATGTTCAATCCATTCAATTTGCTCAACAATGGACAAATGTGGTTCTGCAATAGCATATTCAAAATCAACACGATTATGGACGATCGCATTTCTTAGTTGGGCGAATTCTAGTAAATCATCACGATAACGTCTTAAAACGGCGTGGTATTTACTCGTTATTTTCACTAATCTTGAAAAACCGAGATCATTTTTATCTACCATCGTTTTTAAGACTTTCTCTATTTTGTTAAATGCTACGATAAATCTATCTGAATTTTTGACCATCACTGTTCCCCCATATAGGCTACATTTCTATGGATTAGTCCATCAATACACCGATTGGCTTTAAAACATGTAGAACGTTAATTGTTCCTTCATGTGCTTTTAAAACATCTTTTAACTTTCGATAAACAAATGGGCTTTCATCCGTGCCGCCACCACGTAATTCGACACCAAATTCACGTACGGCTCGGTGCATCTCTTTTTCTGAAACAGCCCCTCCTACGCGCTTTCTTGTCTTCCAATTCATACGCCCAGCCGCTTTAGTACGACTCATAATTCGGCCTGAACCATGAACCGTGCTATAAAAAGCTTGACGGCTCTTTTCCGAATCTACACCTTCCAAAATGACCGAAATATCCCCCATGCTTCCTCCTACAAACCCGAGTTGACCAGGTGCAGCAGGTGTTGCTCCCTTTCTTACAACAATATATTCCTTACCGAAATGTGTTTCTTTCCATGCATAATTATGATGATTATGCACTTCCTGAACGATTTCAGCACCAAGAATTTCGGCTACTTGATTAATCACGATATCCCGCCCAGCATAAGCATAACGACCGGCTAATTCCATCGCCGAAAAATAAAGCCCTCCAAGTTCACTATCTATATCAAGTAGAGTTGGTGGTTGTTCCATTGATTCACGTGGCGCCTTATCTGAAAACTTTAAACCCTTCGCAAGGTTTAAAAAGCCTGTTGCAGTCCGATGACCAAGACCACGACTGCCAAAATGATTCCCAATCCATACGTCTTCTGTCTTTTCGTCTATTAATATATCAACATAATGATTACCAGAACCAGCCGTTCCTAATTGTTCTCTCGCAATTGCTTTTAATTGATCATGTTCATGTTGACCTATTTCTTTATAAACATCCCATGCCGGATCATTAAAGATATCATGGTCTCCCCATTTTGAATTGGCTCCCGTTCCAACCCCAAAAGGAATTGCCGCTTGTACTTCATCCATCATTTCCGACATATGTGATTTTACATCGTCATATTTTAAATTCGTCTTGACTGCTTTGTTGCCACATGCGATATCGTATCCAACTCCTGAAGGTGCCACTTGATTGTCATATACAATGACACCACCAACAGGTTGGCTATATCCATAATGACCATCCGCACACATGACACCACCTACGACTTGACCAACTTTCAAACAATTTTCAAATTGTCTTAAAGTGTTCGTGTCATGTTCTCCGAAAATAACCGTTTTCATCGTTCATGCCTCCTGTTCTCTAAATCTATCATAGCAAGTTTTAATCAATTTGAATAGTCGTTCAAAATGACGGTAAACATATTGAACGAAAAACTAAATATAGCATGATAAACTGGAATAAGAGACTAAAATATGAACAAAGGAGCGAATAACCGTGAAAAAAATACAAATCAAAAACCCTGCTACCGGGGAAATGATTGATGAAATTGATTCACATACTGAAGAAGAGATACATTTAGCACTTGAAAAAGGGAATCAAGCATTCAAATCGTGGTCCCAAGTAAATGCCCATGAACGATCACGCTTACTAAAAGCATGGGCAAATAAGATTCAAGACAAAAAGCAAGACATTGCTCGCATCATGACAATGGAAAACGGTAAACCGCTTCATGAATCCCTTGGAGAGGTTGATTATGCAACAAGCTATATTGATTGGTATGCCGAAGAAGCGAAACGCATTTATGGACGTACCATTCCAGCTCACACGGAAACGAAGAGAATTATCGTATCTAAACAACCGATTGGACTTGTAGCTGCGATTACACCTTGGAACTTTCCAGCAGCGATGATGACACGTAAAGCCGCTCCAGCATTAGCAGCTGGTTGTACATTTGTCGTGAAACCAGCAGTTGAAACACCGTTAACAGCGATGCGACTTATTGAATTGGCACATGATATTGGTATTCCAAAAGATGTCATCCAATATGTGAATGGACGTGGTAAACAGATTGGTGACATTTTTACAAGCAGTCCATTCGTACGGAAAATAACCTTTACCGGTTCAACACCTGTTGGTAAATCATTGATTGAACAAAGTGCTCATACAGTTAAAAATGTCACAATGGAGTTAGGTGGTCATGCTCCACTAATTATTCATGCAGATGCCGATCTTGACTTAGCTGTCGAACAAACAATGGCCTCGAAATTCCGTAATGCTGGCCAGACTTGTGTCTGTGCCAACCGACTCATTGTCCACGAAAAGATCAGTGACGCTTTTTCAAAAAAATTAGCTGACCATGTGAATAAATTGAAAGTCGGTAATGGACTTGACGAAGAAACGGATATAGGACCAATCATAAACAAAAAAAGCTTTGAAAAAATTTCTCAACAAATTAAAGATGCCATTCATAAAGGAGCCACTGTCCTAACAGGTGACAACTATCATGTGAACGAAGAGAAAGGATACTATTACGTTTATCCAACTGTCTTACAAGGGGTCACTGATGAGATGATTATGATGCAAGAAGAAACATTTGGTCCAGTCGCACCAATTACTACATATGAAACACTTGAAGAAGCTGTTCATATTGCCAATAATACACCATTCGGTTTAGCCGCTTATTTCTTTACGAATGATTATCGCATCGGCACATACTTGCATGATCATTTAGACTTTGGAATCATTGGTTGGAATGATGGGGCACCATCTGCCGCACACGTCCCATTTGGTGGTATGAAAGAAAGTGGGCTCGGGCGTGAGGGTGGTATCGAAGGGATCGAACCATATTTAGAAACAAAATATTTATCGATTGGAAATGTGTGATAAATAAAATGATACATTTAGAAAAGGTATGGAAGGCTAAGTGACTTCCATACCTTTTTTTCATGTACTTCTTTCATAAAAGCACATTCGCCTATCCCTAGACATATGATATGACGAAAATCATTGTTAGGAGTGATTAAAAGTGGAACAAGAAAGACAATCTGTCCAATTCACCCATCCATTTGATCCTTATTTTTATCGTTCATTAAATCATCTTCAAGGAAGAAACATCGTCATTCAAACAGTGAGAAACCCAATTCAAGGTATATTAAAAACGATTACACCAGACCATGTTGTGCTTGAAGTAAGTGGTGTTTCTTTTTACATTCGAAATCAAATGATCGTATGGGTCACACGAGCTAAATAGCGACATATCGTAGGAAAGGAATGAACAAAATGTTTAAACGCGTAAACAAGTTATTAATTGAACTTCCTGAACCAGAATATGGTGATGCCAATGCAGCAGCTGCTGTACAAGAATTGCTCGGGGGAAAGTTCGGGGAAATGTCGACTTTAAATAACTATATGTTTCAATCATTTAATTTTCGTGGAAAACGAAGATTAAAACCTTTTTACGACCTTGTTGCAAGCATAACTGCTGAGGAATTTGGTCATGTTGAGTTAGTGTCTAATACAATCAATCTCATTCAAAAAGGGACGACTTTTGAAGCGGATCCTGATTTAACACCTATGCATAATGCAAAGGATAAACGTAATACACATGCTTTTATAGCAAATGCACAGACAGCTATTCCAGGAGATTCAATGGGGCATCCATGGAATGGTAGCTATGTCTTTTCAAGTGGTAATTTATTATTAGATTTACTACACAACTTCTTTTTAGAATGTGGTGCACGTACGCATAAGATGCGCGTATACGAAATGACCGATCATCCAACCGCTCGTGAAATGATTGGTTATTTACTCGTTAGAGGTGGCGTCCATATACTGGCATACGCTAAAGCGATTGAAATCATAACAGGTGTCAATATAACTAAAATGCTTCCAATCCCGAATTTAGATAATCGAAAGTTTGATCATGCACGGAAATTTGAAGACCAAGGTGTTGGAAATGTCCTATTTACTTGGAATGATTCAGGAGATTATGCCGACATACGAAAAATATGGAAAGGTACCAATCCCGAAACTGGCGAGCGCCTTATTGTAAAAGAAGGGACACCTGAAGGAGCACCTATTCCCGATTTAGATGAGTTACCAGAAGAATTCGCACCAGGTATTGGACCAGATGAATATAAACAAATAGCGAAACGTTTAATGGAAAACATATAATTAAACAATAAAACGAGGCTGGGGCAAAACCTCTGAAAAATGAAAAAACTATTCTTGTTCACTTTTTCCTTATGTCCCAGTCTCCTTCTCCTAATCATAATGACAGTACGTGAATTATCAATAGAGCGAGCTGTTCTGCATGGATTCAAAGATTTATGCTTAACCATGCGGAGTGGAACTATCTACTCTGCATGGATTTGAAAATTTGTTCGTAACCATGCGGAGTGGAACTAACTACTCTGCATGGATTCAAAGATTTATGCTTAACCATGAGGAGTAGAGAACTTTACTCGTTTCCAATTTGGATTTTTTGTATTTTATCATCTAATAGATTTTAACAAATATAAAAAACGTAAAATAGATGTTGAACCAGCTTTTGGATTCCTGAAGGCTAATTTGTCATTCTCTCAATTTTCGGTCAGAGGAAAATCGAAAGTAGAAAATGAATGAGCATTTGCATTAATGGCGGTAGACTTAAGAAGTATACCGCCAAAATTCGAAACAAAAAAGAAATTGCGGAAACAACATTTCAATGTTGATTCCGCAATTTTTCTCATTTAAAACTGGTTTTGTCCCAGCCCCTTTCTCTTATGATTAATTGAGACCTTATTTCTGCATTTTCTCATACACTTTCTTTTTAAAGTGTAAAAATTCCTCTGTTAACAATAGTCCTTCATGGCGTGGACGTGGAAAAGGAATAACGAATTCATGTTTTACGGTCGCTGGACGTTCAGACAAGATGATGATCCGGTCAGAAAGAAAAATCGCTTCTTCAATATTATGCGTCACAAATAAAATTGAGCGGCGATATTCACTCCATACATCCATTAACCACTTCTGCATATCGAGGCGCGTAAATTCATCAAGAGCAGAAAACGGTTCATCAAGACACATGAATTTTTGCGGACTAAGCAATGCACGTATAAAAGAGACACGCTGTTGCATTCCACCTGATAGCTCATATGGATAATGATTTTCATAACCTTTTAGACCCGCACGTTCAATCATTTGCAGAGCTATTTTTTTATCATATGGACCATGAAGTTCAGCACCAAGGACGACATTTTTTAAAATACTTCGCCATGGGAGTAGTGCTGGTGATTGTGGCATATAACTTATCGAACCACGACGTCCATTTATTTTTACTTCATCTAAATAAATGTCTCCATTATCAGGAAGACTAATGCCACCAATTAAACGAAATAATGTGCTTTTACCACTACCAGACGGACCAAGTATTGATACGAATTCGCCATCATTTACTGTTAAGGATAGGTTCTTTAATACAGCATGATTTCCGAATGATTTATTGATTTGTTTAATGACTAAATGACTCATGGGCATTCCCTTCTTCTATTGGTTTCCAACGGACGAGCTTTTTTTCGATATAAACGATAAGACCAAAGAATAATAAACTTAAAATAATCACTAAGAAAATGGCGACAAATACCCGATCTGTCCGAAAAGAAGATGATGCTAGTGTCATATAAACACCAATCCCTTTATTTGCACCTAACCATTCAGAAATAACTGCTCCCATGACACTATAAGTAGCCGATATTTTCAAACCAGAAAAAACAGCTGGTAAAGCATGTGGCCATTCAAGCTTCCTAAAAATTTGTAACTTAGAAGCACCCGCCATTTGCATATAATGGAGCCAATCACGATTCGTCTGTCTAAATCCATCTAACGCAGCAATTGTAATTGGAAAAAAGCAGACAAGTGTAATAATAATTACTTTCGGTAACATCCCGAAACCAAACCAAATAATAAGTAAGGGAGCAGAAACAATGACAGGAATATTTTGCGATATAATGAGTACAGGATAAAAAGCCTCCCGCATAAACGGAATGAGATGCAATGATATAGCGACAACAATTCCGACACTTGAACCGACTAAAAATCCAATAATTGCTAATTGCACGGTTGATGAAATATGTTTAGAATACTGATTCCAACCAGTTAATGCTTCATCCACTATATCGCTCGGTGGTGGTAAGAGCCATGTTGGTATTTCGAATGTTTGACAAGCGACTTCCCAGCCGATGATGAAAAGGATGATGACCAATAATGGTCGCCATCCTTTATTTATTAATTGCTTCATATTATCGATACTTCTCCGTCAATTTATCCATTGAAGCACCACTTGGTTCATATAATATTTTCACTTGTGAAATCACATTCGAACTACCCAGTTCCACCATTTTTTCATTCATACGTTCGACAATCGCTAACAATTCGCTTAAATTACCTTCCATCGTTGTTTCAAGTGGATTCACTTGATATTTAACACCAGATTGTTCAATGACCTCAATAGCTGCATCAACATATGGAATGACATCTTCACCATTTTTCGTCTTTGGTATAATTTGTATACTTATAAGTGCGTTTGCCATGATGGACACCTCTTTTATTTTGGTAAAAATTCATTTGTAAATGCTTTATCACTATCTAATTCTTTATCAAGTAAATCATTTTCCAGCATCCACTCTGCATAGTTTTCCCATACTTCTAGTTTTTGTTCGCCCCAACGCTCAGCATCATCTTGATATTTATCTTTTAGCCACTCTTGGCTAGCTTTTACTAAATCTGCGTCAAGATCTGGTACCGCATCGATTAAAATATTTGCCGCTGCTTCAGGGTCTTCTATCGCAAATTCATATCCTTTAGATACGGCACTTAAAAACTTTTCTACTGTTTCTGGATTTTTTTCAATTTGTTCTTCACTTGTAGCGAGAACAGGTGTGTAATAATCGAGCTTATCCGAGAAATCAGTTAAATAGAGCATGTCTAATTCTTCCTCACGCAATTCAGCTTCAATTCCTGTCCATCCATAGAAGATCCAAGCAAAATCAATATCACGTGTAACAGCAGTGAAATAATCCGCTGTACCGATATTAACGATGTTTAACTTATCAATATTGCCACCGTCTTGTTTCATCAATGTTGATAAGACAGCTTCTTCTACAGGTGAGCCCCAGCCACCATATGTTTTACCTTCAAAATCTTTCGGTGATTTTATATTTTTATCAACCGGTGCGGCAAAACCTGATGTATTATGTTGAATGATTGCTGCAATCGAAACAAGTGGGATATCTTGAACTCTTGCTTCTGTAATACTCTCCTGGTTACTAATTCCAAAATCAGCTTGTCCCGATGCAATCAGTTGGTCAGCTCCAGCTTCACCTGGCAACATAATCTCTACTTCTAAGCCTTCTTCTTGAAAGTAACCTTTTTCCTGAGCGACATATAGACCTGTATGATTTGTATTCGGTGTCCAATCTAAAACAACTTTTACTGCTGTTAATTCATCTTTCTTCTTGTTTGATTCATCAGATGTTTTTTCTTTTGTATCATTATTACCACAAGCTGTCATAATAAGTAATACAGTGATGAGTATAGCTAGTAGTCTCTTCATGTTAATCTCCCTTTTTTCGATTCAGTCGTAGGGAATGATACGAATTCATAAAAAAAGCCCTAGAAAATCTAGGGGCATGAACACATATATAGACATAGTTGTGTCACATGTTCCCTTCGCTGGTATTAACCAGATCAGGTTCAAAGAGTTAGTATCTTACGGATACAATCTCAACCAGCAAAACACTGGTACCCCTACAATGAATCTTTTATTTGTCTTCATCATAACTATGCCATATCGACGATTAAATTTCAAGATGAAGCTTCTTCAATTCATTATACGATCCACGATTTCGCCATTTCTTAGTTCAAATTGGAAATTACCATGTTTTGTCAGTTCTAAATCATGTGTGACAAGGACAATCGTTGCGCCTTTTTTATGGATATCTTGTAAAATAGCCATAATCTGATCACGATTTTTAAGATCTAGGTTTCCTGTTGGTTCGTCACATAATATGAGCTGTGGGTCATTCATCAAGGCCCTAGCAATGGCTGTTCGTTGTTTTTCTCCACCAGATAATTGTGATGGCATATGATTTTTCCTATTCGTAAGGCCAACCATGTCAAGCAATTGTTCCGCCTTTTCTTTGACAACAGCTTTCGATTCGTATGGTAATAAAGGAATCATCACATTCGTAAGCACATCGAACTGATCAAACAGTTGAAAGTCCTGAAAAATATAGCCGATATATTTCCGACGAAAAGAGCGACGTTCTGCTTCAAGTGCTGTCATCGCATCAAGTTCGCCAATTATCACTTGTCCACGATCCGCTTGCTCAATAGCTGATAAAAGTCGCAGTAATGTTGTTTTACCAGAACCGGATGGACCAGTTATCGTAAGCCAACTCCCAGATGCAACGGTAAAATCAATTTCTTTTAAAACGTTAATTGTTTCGACACCTGTTTCATATGATTTATTAACATGATGAAGCTTGATGTCCAATTGTAGCACCTCCTTTTACTTGTGTTCGATGTAATGAATAAATCGAACCGCCAATAGTCACAGCCAAAATGAATAAAAATCCAATGATTCCTGATATAAATGCTATTAGCGTCGTCTCAATAAATATGAACATAATGATAGAGCTTACAATCCACCCGAAACCTATCGATAATCCAGCCCATATAAGCACTTCTTTTATAAAATAGTTTCGGATTGCTTTTTTCTCCCAACCGAGATATAGAAAAAGCTTAATTTCTGACTGACGTGTTTCCCACATACGGCTAAGTGATTGATAGACTGTTGTTAAACTTAACACGTACAATAGGACGATAACAAGGTAAAATAACCCCTCAACTTCGCCATGTACATAAGCACCAAGTCTTGTGAGTGTCGTATTTGCGACCGTTTGTATTAAGAAGAATGGTAGAAAACATGTCAAAAGCGTCATTAAAAACAACTGAATACATGCGGCAATAATGCTTGATTTATAAAAACGAATATTTTGCATAACGACCGTTTTACCTTGTTTCTTAGGATGTCGTATTTTCTTTTTCTGTACGAAGCTGGCTAATAAAAGTAAAAGTAGAAAGATAATACTAATCACAGCTGATAAAATAAGTGGTAACCAGTCATTGATATACATACCATAAACGGTAAAACCAATCATCACGAGAGTAATAGGAATGCCTAACATCGTTATCCATTCTTTATAGCGAACCCGGCGGATAAGTTTTTCTGACCAACCGAGTTGTGCTAGCAATTGTTCATCTCTTTGACGGTCTACAAGTAAATTAGAAAATGAATAACCGACAAATGTAAGTGCTACCAAACCATATAATAAAGTTAAAAGCACTTGAAGCGCATTCCAACTCGATATGACCGTATCTGCTGCTCCTAACGTCGTAAACATTTGAACAACTTTACCAATTCCTTCAACATCAACGGTGAGGTCTTGAAGTGATGCCCCTGCTACAATATCAACCGTAAAACCAGCTTCTTCCCATTCATCTGCTAACTCACGAATAAGTGTTGCCGCTCGTTTATCATAGCCAGTAATTCCGGCAACTTTAACTCGAATCGCGTCAATCGGAGCCTCACCTTTTATTTTCTCCGCCCAATCAATCGAAATCAGTCCGTGTGCAGGTGTCGTTATAAAACTTCCCGGCACAGCTGATGGATGAAGTTTCACTGATGAATCTGTTGCCAAATATGGCATATCACGCCCATAAATACCTAAAGGGGAAGACGCTAACATATCTTGGTTTTCTTCAATTGAAAAGAATCCTACATGAGAAAATTCAAATGCATCATCTTCATTTAGTGGAATATTTGCATCATCAACTTCAAAAAATTCCACTTCTGTCATCTTTCTATAAATCGGCGCGCCATAATTCTCATCGATTCCCATCTGATTAATGCTCAGATTCTTGTTATCTACCATGTTATAAACGACTGGGTCAAGCTGATAGCCAATGCGTTGTCCAAATTTCCTATAAAATCCACTTAAATACCCTTCGCCCTTTCCCGTACCATCATCTGCGACAAGTTTCTTTTCCTTATTAACAAAAAAAGGGTAATCTTCAAAAGGAGAAGGACCATCATGGGCATGAAATACATAGACTTCATTGTTGTGCATACGTTTTTTACGAATATACTCATCCAAAAATTGCTCATAATCGGCAGGCATTTCGACTAATGTACGAATGGCAAGCCCATCCTTATGTTTACTTTTCCACTCTCTTAACTCTTCTTCTGTCGGTTTAAGTAAGTCATCGATTGTCAGTTTAATCGTATTGGGTACCGAGACATCTTTCAAGCTCAGCACTGGGATAGCCAGCTTTCCACTTTTATAAGCCCGATGATTACGAGCCATTCCTTCAAGTAAGCTTAAATCATCATTCACTAATCTCCCTTCCTCTTCTGAATCAATCGCTACTACTTGATGATAAGAAGGTGGAAAAGCAAAAAGTGCCGCAACATGATCGAGATAGTTGTTTCCTACTTCAAAAGATGAAGGATACCAAAGTAAATCTAAATCTTCATCATCGAAGTCATCGATAAAATCATAAACAAAGGTATCTTCGTTATATGTATAAGTATTTAATCCATCACTCGTCTCGTAGTTGACTTCATAGTATTTCAATGTTTCCGTTTTTTCAAGCATCCAGGAACGTAATCTTGCGGTAAACAAGCCAATTGAAGCAACAGGAGCCGCAATATCAACTTGTGGGTGGTTTTTTATTTCTTTCCACTGGTCTATCGTTATACCACCGCTTCCGATTCCAAGATAGTTTTCTTCAATTAAACCAAGTTGCTTTTCGAGATTGGTTCGGGCCTGTGGCGGTCTTATCAAGATATCATATGTGCCCCGAGAAAAGGCCGTAATATCTTGTTTTACTTGTTGTTTTGCATCAGCTAGCGTTGATAATGTGTAAGAAACGGTGCTTATGACAAGCATAAGCACAGTAACCATGATGATAATCGTTCTTTTCGTAAATAAACGAATCCCTTTCATAAATCATCACCTTTATTCTATCGACTCTTTTTCACCTTTACTTACATTGTACTTAGCAATCATTTTATTGAATTATCTTAGGAGAATAATTTTTGCGTTTAGTGGAATAATTTGCCTATATATTAATATTCGATAATATATGTCGAAAATCCTTCTTAATTGATATTTTTTGTGAAGTTCTCTATCTAACTATTACTTATTCATCCCCATAACCTATAATAAGAAGGTAATCATTTGCTATAATAAAAGAAACCAATTCATAAAGGATGAATCATCATATGTCACTATTAAACAGAGAAACCGTTCAATGGATTAGAAATGAAATGAATCAGCATCATGATCAAACATCAATCCCAAACACTGTCCTTTCATATATGATAGACAACCAATTATTTAAACTGATTGTTCCTAAGTCCCTCGGTGGAAAAGCACTTGAATTACCTGAAGCTGTTCGCGTCTTTCAAGATGCCTCCTATGTCGATGGAAGTTTTGGCTGGCTCGTTACAGTCGGTTCAGGCGGAGGGATGTTTACTAGTAACTTCACCCAAGAAGCTGCAGAAACTTATTATAAACCGAAAGATGCAGTCATCGCTGGGAGTGGATTTCCAGCCGGCATCGCTGAACGTACAGACGGAGGCTATACTATTAACGGAGAATGGTTTTATTGTAGTGGTGCTGATTACGCTTCGATTTTCACGGCTACTTGTCAAGTAAAAGATGAATCGAAGCTCATCTCATTTATTTTTGAGAAGGATCAAGTTGATGTTTTACAAGATTGGGATGCCTTTGGTTTGGAAAAAACGAGTAGCCATACGATTCGTATTACGAATCAGTTTGTACCAGAAATACGTGCGTTTTCGATTTTTGAAACAAAGAATGAATACGGGTTACCGATTCATCAATTCCCATTTCTCCCTTTTTCAGAAGCTTCTTTTGCGGCGATTACATTAGGAATCGGCAAACATTTCATCGAAGAAGTGGTATCATTTACAGAGCAAAATAAATCAAACTGGCAACACGGTAAACCGAGTCGATATGAAGTCATGATGGATAAAATTGAAACTGAAACAGCACGTTGGAAAAACGCCGAACAGGCTTTTCATGATGCTGTGAAAAACATTTGGCAAGACTACGTTTCTGATAAGGACCTATCAGAAGATGAACAACGAGCATTTGGTACAGTTTGTAAGCGAGCTGTTACAACAATGCTTACTTGCGCTAACAATCTATTCCGTTTTATCGGAATGAAAGCAATTATGAAGCATTCAGAGATTAATCAAATCTGGCGCGACTTACATACTGCAAGTCAGCATACTTTTCTTACACCTACTGTAGCTGAAGATAGTTTGGCGTATAGTCCCGATTAAAATCTTTCAAAACATAAACAGAATATAATTTAATCACATCTTGTTCAAAACAAAACGCAGTCTAATTCAAATGAAGTAGACTGCGTTTTAATTTTAACGTTTTTCACGTATTCTTTTGAACATCTGGATATTTCATTTTTTGATAAAAATAATTCGGCGTTACTAACGCGTTATCATACGGTTTAAAATACATATGTGTCGTCGCTGGAGCCATTGGTGGAACAAGCCATGACCACTTTCCTGTTACATGGCGACCATCAGATTCTTCTTTTTGTTCAAACACACGGAATTGTTCAGCTGCTGTATGGTGATCGACGATGGTGACACCATATTTTTTATAAGAATCAAGCACCGCCTGATTTAATGCGACTAATGCTTCATCTTTCCAAAGTGACCGTTGATGTTTCGTATTTAGACCGAGCTGTTTAGCAACAGTTGGGAGTAGATTGTAGCGTGATTCATCTGCGAGATTCCGTGCACCAATCTCAGTTCCCATATACCAGCCATTAAACGGTGCTGCCACATAGTTGATGCCACCAATTTCTAATCGCATATCAGAAATAATCGGAACGGCATACCATTTTATTTCCCTATCTCCAAAAATATCATGCTCTTCATGTTTTATCGGTATCTCCATTATCATATCTTCCGGGATTTCCCGATATTCAGGTGCTTCATCCCCGATTTGAACAACAAGTGGTAACATATCAAAGGCTGTTCCGTTTCCTTTCCAGCCGAGCTGTTGACAAAAGCGCGTAAACGCAATTGAATCCGAATCTCCAACAATCCCTCCCTCTGTTTCATAGCCAGCATAGCGAAGGAGCTGATGATTCCAAACGGTGACTTGTTTTTTACCATTTAATTCTGGTCTAAAAATCGTAATCAGTGGTTTAATTTTTCCATTATTTGTCGCAATTCGTATATGTTCAAAAAGATATTGAAAAATCTCATCATAAGTACTTGCTTGTCTTCCATCTATGACTTTCAATTGATTCCAGAAGAGACGTCCAATACAGCGATTAGAATTTCGCCAGGCGACACGTGCACCATAGACAAGTTCTTCATACGTGTGTTCATAATAGCCATTTAATTCAATCGAATGCTCCACTTCACGCCAGCGATGAGCAAATTGTTCAGTTGTTTTTCCTAATTCTTTATATAAATGAGTGAGAAATTGCTGTGCTTCATCAATTAATGTCTTTTTTTCCATGATGTTTCCTCCAGTCCATGCTTTCTTATCTTAACAAAATAGACTGAAGAATAGTATGTCTAATGTATGACATTTTTCTCATGTTATTTCGTAATAAATTGCGCTTCACTATGACCTTCTTTTGTTTTCTTCACTTCTAAAACAGCTGGGAAAATTGATTTAAGCTCTTTTACGTGAGAAATAACACCAATCATACGACCTGATTCTTGGAGTTCAATCAGTGTGTCGATTGCTTTATGCAATGATTCCTCATCCAGTGAGCCAAACCCTTCATCAATAAACATCGTTTTAATAGAAATATTCCCTTGAAAACTTTGAATGACATCTGACATGCCGAGCGCAAGGCAAAGTGAAGCATTAAATTTCTCTCCACCTGATAATGTTTTTACATCGCGGGTTTGCCCTGTGTACGCATCATACACATCAAGTGCTAAGCCACTTTGGCGGCCATGCGATTCTTGGCGATCACTACGCATTAACATAAACTGCCCTTGGGATAAATGGCGGAGTCTTTGATTAGCTGCTTCGATAATTTGTTCTAAATACTCGATCTGTAAAAAACGTTCAAATGATAATTTCGAATCATTTTGACCACGTATCATATCATGTAAATCAACGACACGGCTTAGTTGAACTTCCATTTCTTGTATTTTTTGATACGTCTGTTCAATCATTTCATAATGCCGTCTTCCATCTCGTAAATATCCTTTTGTTTCATTAAATTGGTTAAACGCTTCATCATATTTTTCTTTAAGTTGCTTCACTTTTTCTTGCAACGCAACGATTGGCACTCTCTCTTTATCTTTTAGCTGTTCTTTTAATTCATCCACCCGTTTAGTGAGCGTTGTGACTTCTTCTTTATAACGGTCAATAACTGTTTTTAATTCTTGACGAACAGATGCCTCTCTCTTTGCATCTTGATAATCAGTGACTGATGGAAATTTAGCTTCCGTTAATTTTAATGCAAATTGCTCTTCTGCTTGTTGATGTTTTTCTTTCGCTTCTTTTAATTGTTGACGGGCATGCTTAACATTCACTTCTGTCGTTGTCACTTTTTCTTTTGCTAATTGTAATTGTTTCTGTACGTGTTCCCAAGCTTCTTCTAATACTCGTTTCGCCTTTTCTACTTGATTCATTTCTTGTCTTAGAGCTGTCAGTGAACGCATCTCCTCTGGTATAACACGAAGTCGTTCAGTATAAGTTGCTTTCTTACTCGTGTACTGGTCGCGTTCTTCTTGATACACTTTATCTAACAGTTCTTTCTGTTGTTCAAGTTCTCTAATCTGTTGCTTTTCTTTTTCAAGATGCTGCCGCTTTGTTTTTAGTTCAGCTTGAGCTCGCTCTAGGCGCTCTAAGTCTTCACTTAGTTTTTTACCTTGCTTTGTAATTTGCTCGCGTGCTGTAGGAATATGTTCAATAGAGATGTTATATTCGGTCACAATTTCTTTTTCAATCTCTTTAAGCTCAGCTTGATTTTGTTTCCATTCAACTTGTGTTGTTCGATAAGCATTTTCTACTTCTTTTAATAATTGCTTCGCTTCATCTAACTGTTCTCTTGTAACAGAATGCTCTCCATATGTCGCCTTATTCGGATGCTCAACACTCCCACATACGGGACATGGTTGACCATCATGTAAATGGCTAACTAATATACCAGCCTGATTTTTCAACCACGTTTCTTCAATTGTTTCATAAGCTCTTTTTTGTTTTAAATACGTTTGTTTTTGCTCTTTTCCAACTGTTTCTAAGTGATTTTTCTTTTCGGTGTGTTGGATATGTTTTGTTAAAAGACGATGTTGTTCGCGAAGTTGAGTACGGTGTTGTTCTTTTTTCCCAATTGAACTCACCGCCTCATCCAATTGTTGCACGGCTTTTTCGATTGTTTCAATCTGTTCCTGCTTTTGTTTACGTTGCGCCTTATTTTGCTCAATCTTTTCATAGGTCTTTAAAGCTTGTTGTTTTAAGCGATTTAACTTGGATTTCGTTTCCTCCATCGCTTCAACTGTCGGTAGAAACTCTTGTAAACGATGTAACTGTTGCTTTACTTGTTCACGGTCTTTCGCTTTTCCTTCTTCAACTTTATAATGTTCTTCCACTTTTTCATGGTGAGCTTTCGCTTCATTTAATTGGGTTGTTGCTTTTTCTAAAGTGGTTGCTTTATGTTGAATATCCGCTTTCCAATCCAATACTTGCTTTTCATACGGTTCTATATTATGAGCACGCTCAGCCGCTTCCAATTCTTTTTCCTTCGTTTGATACAATTCTTGATCAACTGTCAATTGATTGAGACGCTCTTTCTTTTCCTCATATTCAGCAAATTTTTCATGAAGTGCTTTCACCTTATAGTACGTTTCATTTGCACGTTGATGTTCTTTTTCAATCGTCTTATAAGTTTCTAAATCGGTAACCATCTTTTGCTCATAATAGGTTAGTTCAGCTTTTAATCCGGTTAAAACTTGATGGACATTATAATGGTCTTCATTTAATACCTGAAATAATAAACTTTCTTCACGATTTGGTAACGAGGCTAACTGATGGATATAATGATCGCATGTTTGCTTTTCAGTTTGATAAGATTGTTCTAATATTTTTTTTCGTATCCGTAATTGTTCGCCAATTTGTTTATATGGTTCCGTTTTAAATAAGCGTCGCAAAATCGCTTCTTTATTTTCTGTTTCTGATGTTAATAATTTACGGAACTCACCTTGTGGGAGCATAACGATTTGCTTAAATTGATCTTCCGTTAATCCCATCAAAGCTTCCACTTTTTCATTAATTTCCGTTACGATTTGGCGATCAACACATGGCACTTCATCACCGTCAATGAGTTCAAAAAATTCATATCGTTCACCGGTTTTCGTTTTATTCCCTTTTTTAATATGACCGAGTTGCCTGAAAATCCGGTAAGTCCGTCCTTTTAATTCAAATAGAAGCTCCACTGATGTATGTATATCGTCGTTGGCAAATTGACTTCGGAGCATCGCTTGATTTTCCCGGTCTTCACCACTCGCACTACCGTATAAGGCGAAACATATCGCATCGAAAATCGTCGTTTTTCCAGCACCTGTATTTCCAGAAATGACAAATAATTGATGGTCACCTAGTTCATTAAAATCAATCGTTTCGTGATCCTTATACGGACCAAACGCTCGCATCATTAATTTTAATGGTCTCACTTATTTCACCCTCCCTTATTTTACTGGCACTTGTTCCCGTTCTTCTTGTAAAAACGCATCAAGGACTTCTTTAAAAATCGCTTCCGTTTCCTCTGAGACGTCTGTTCCTTTAACCTCTTTATAAAATGCTCGGAAAAGCTCTAAATCTGACATCTTCGTCCGTTCAATGACATCGCTTTTCTCCTGATTTAATCCAAGTTGAAAATACTTTCTTTCAACATGCATCGCATTCGGATAAACAGAACGAACCTTTTCCATTGGTGATAGAACTGGCATTTCATCTAGTAGTTTAATAAACACATAATCTTCATTTACAGGATGCTTTAAAAGTTCCACCATTGTTGCTTCTACTGTACGCATATCACGAATCGGTTTAAAGAGTCGCTTTTCAACTTGTACATCGCCTGTTCCATTTAATTCTACGACATAATAACCTTTTTGATGGCGCTCTTCAGAAATGGAATATTTTAATGGAGAACCAGCATAGCGGATCATTTCTTCTTGAACATAATGCGCCTGATGTAAATGCCCAAGTGCTGTATAGTGGAATGATTCAAAATGTCGTGCTTCTACATATTCTGAACCGCCAATCGACAATGGACGTTCGGAATCACTTGTGTTCGCTTCTTTCTCTCCATATGGTGTGACAAATGCATGTCCAACAAAGACATGTCTTGCAGATGGATTCATTTTCGCTTGAATATGTTCCACAATCTTCCGCATGGCGTCATTATGTGAGCGAATCTCATCATCTTCAAATTCATTGCGCACAACACTTGGATCCACATAAGGTACTAAATGAAAATGAACCTCTCCGAACGTATCATGTAAAATGATAGGTTCTAAATCTTTTGAAAAGCGCCCCACCATAAATAAGCCATTTGCCTCCATTAACCGACTACCAAAATCTAGCCGACTTGGACTATCATGATTTCCTGCAATCGCAAGGACTGGCGTCTCTAATTTTAAAACAATCGTATTTAACACTTCATCAAGTAGTTGAATGGCTTCAGTCGGAGGCACTGAACGATCATATAAATCACCTGCAATAATGACAGCATCCGGTTTTTCCTCTTCAACTGCTTGGACAAATTGTTGCAAAATATGACGTTGATCTTCTGTCATATAAACACCTTGTACTAATTTTCCTAAATGCCAATCAGCCGTATGAAATAATTTCATATGGATTCTCCTTCTTATTTAATTATTGTAATTGGAGATAAGTATATAGGAGATTAGTAGCAAAAATCGAGAATAGAGTTTAAATGAAGAGTTTAAAAAATGAAATGGATAGAAGGTATTATTAATAATTGTATCACGTTATCAATAAACATTAAACATACAACCACAAAGAATAAACATGATATATTTTAGTTAACAAGATCCACTATTAATATTCCCTCTTTTCCAATTGTTTTTCTAAGAGGGATATGTTATAATTTTTATACATCTCAGATAATACGGAAAATACTTCACGAAAGGAGGATTTATAATGAAAAAGGCGAAAAAAATAGTGGGCAGTACAATGTTAACGCTTGTAATAATGTTTGGTTTTGCTACATCGATGGATACACAGCCACAACAAGCACACGCAAATACAGGTGCGAGTAATCATTATGACCTTGCAAGTTGCTCAAGTTGGGAAATATATCGCACTACAAGAGAATGCGTTGATGGAAACCGAACATTAGTCACAGAGTATCTTAAAAGATATTGTCCTAATAAGGGGTGGGAATATAAAAAGCAATACTATTTTATTAATGCTTGCCCTATTTAATAATCATTAGCTTGGGAAGGAGACTCCTTCCCATTTTACATAACGGAAAATGAATGGTGATATTATGATTAAAGTCATTTTAAAAAGTGTTACTTATTATTGGCGATCAACCCTATCTATTGTCGTTATTCTCGTATTAATTGGTCTCGCATTTATTTATACATTCCAAACATCTGAACATATGAAAGTACAAGCGACGGAGCAATTAACGAAAAACTGGCGAACGGGTTATGATTTACTGATTAGGCCGAAGACGGAAGAGATGGCTCATAAAATAAACTTACGTGAAACGGGCGAGAACTCAAATACTGTGTTAGACGGTTTAGTAAGAAGAGGGGATTTGGCACAGCATCACAGTGGGATCACACTTGAACAATATGAACGGATTAAAGCACTTGATGGTGTTGAAGTTGCGGCACCCCTAACATTTATTGGAAATGTAGAAAATGAAGGACTAAGTATTGACTTTGGCATTAAAGATTTCGGATTTTATTACAGAGAAGAGTCTACAAAAGTATTTGACGGTAACCGGTATCGCGATATTACCCCAGACTTTTTAGCTGACCTTTCTTACTCGCAGTTTCTTTCGAATGAAGAGGAACATTTATTTGAGCGTTTTGAAGACATTTGGGAATTGGGACGATGGAATTTATCGAGCGAACCTCCAAATAGCGTTCTTCGTACAGATGGTAGTACATGGTCAATGGTAGCCGTTGATCCCGATGAAGAAGCTAAACTATTAAATTTAGACAAAGCCATCGTTGAAGGGCATTTTTTTGATGGACATCACACAATACAAAGGCGAGAGGACATTCCAATTATTCCACTCATTTTACTGAATCAACCATATGACACGCTTTATCAATCAACGATATATAAAATAGACGTTCCTGAGAAATACTTAGATGTGGACCGTTTAATTGAAGCAGGTGGCAAAGAATATTTGGCATCACGCCCACGTGAAAAAGTAGTTGATATCAATATCAATCCTTTTAGTGGAGCATATTTATTTAATATCGGTTCGATAAAACTGGAAAACGGGAAGATTATAAATAACGAAGGTCACCCTGGGTTCAGTAATCAACGTACTATTTTAGACTTTTCTCCACTTCAATATAGACACCTAGATCAGGAGCTGACAAATGGGATTCCTGTTGTTGAAGCCATACCCCAATCCACACGTAAGGAACAAATTAATTACCGGCAAGCTGAATCTGTTAATTTAAGTAAACATTTTAGTTTTGACATTGTCGGTCGCTTTGATGCCACACGCATAGAGAATCATTTTACAACAAGCGACAAGCCAGTTTCTCCTGATTATTATCAACCGGAGGACGTTTATGTTACACATGATACAACGGGAACTAAATTAGCTGCCCCCTACATCTATCAAAGTTCACCATATAAAGACAGTTATTATACAGGCGGTATTGATGCGATAACAACATTAGCAGCAGCTGAATATTTACTCGGAGATAAACCGATTTCCATTATTCGTGTCATTGTTGAAGGAGCCGGAGAGAGAAGTCCTGAAAGCATGGCTAAAGTCGAACATATCGCCAAAATAATTCGCCAAGAAACAAATCTACACGTCGATATCATGTTAGGCAGTGCGGACCGTAAAGTCCATGTGTTATTAGATGATTTTGATGGTGTTCCCGGTTACGGTTATTTATTAGAAGGTTGGAGTGAAGAAGGCGCCTCCTTTGTTATTGAAGAACGTGTCAGTTCAACGACCTTACTACTTACCATATTTATCGTTGCAATGGGATTAATTGGTCTAAGTCTCATCTATCGAAATTACACGGAAAACCGAAAAAGAGATATGACCATTCAGTACACATTCGGGTGGTCGAAATGGAGAATTATTCAATCATTAATTTTTGAATCGATTGGTATTTTATTTTTAGTCACCATCTGCTTTATCACTCTATATATTACGATTGGCACTGCCTGGGACACAATACAAATGCTAGTCGCTATGATAGGAAGTCTACTTCTTTCTTTATTCGTGATGATTTGTCTTTACATTATTCCAGTTATTCGTCATTTGGATCGTCACAAAAATTTACGGGGTGCCAACCAAACGAAAAAGACCATCCTTTCTCAGCGACCGAGTAACACATTATGGTCATATAGTTTTCGCAACATGATTCGTCATCCGATTCGTAGTATGACAAAAGCAGTGATTATCATCGCTACTTTACTCTATGTTTCACTGTTTCTATTATCTAAACAACAAGCATCGGCATTGTTAGTGCTTACTTTCCTCGGTGAAAGAGTAGATGTAAGTTTACAAGCCCATCAGTGGCTATTATTTACCATCGGCATTCTTCTGGCGTTATTTAGTTATATTGCGATCCATATTAATCAAACAGAAGCTAGAATCGGAGAAATTCAACTTTACAAGGCTTGGGGATGGGAAACAAAACGCTGGGCATTTTTGTATCTTTTGGAGGAATTTTTTATTAGTGGTGTGGCTGTCTCTGTCGGAGCAATTTGTGGTTATCTATTTCTAACATCATTTAGTGATTCCGTTGTTTTAAAAATAACAGATGTCATTGTTTTGATTGCTATTAGTTTAGGTGTCAGTCTGTTAATTAGTGTCGTAACATTATTGCTCCGCTCTAATCGTTATCGCTTACGTGAATTTCACTAGATTTTTGTTTGAATAGAGAGGATGAAACGAGTGATTAACTTAAAAACCATCAGCAAATCTTATACGTCTAGAAATGAAACCGTGCATATCTTAGACAATATAACACTATCCATTGACCCTGGAAAATTTGTTAGTATTATCGGTCCGTCTGGCTCAGGTAAAACAACCTTATTACAAGTGATAGGTCTCCTTGATGAACCGACTTCTGGAGAAATCATCATTGATGGTGTTCATGTGAATCAACTAACTAATAAAGAACGGAATCGCCTACGTAACCGCAAGATTAGTTATATCTTCCAGCAGTATCAATTACTGCCGGGATTAACAGCGCTTGAAAATATTATGCTACCTATCCTCCAATTTAAGAAAAATAAAGAGGTGATTGAGCGTGCGGAACATTTATTAGAACAAGTTGGGTTAAAAGATCGTCGCCATCATACCCCTGCTAAATTATCAGGTGGAGAACAACAACGAATTGCCATAGCCCGTGCCCTTATGAGTCAACCTGACATTATTTTAGCAGATGAAATGACTGGAAATTTGGATGAGGATACAGCCAACAACATGATGGAACTTTTTCAAAAAATCCACCGACAAGATAAGAAAACAATTGTTATGGTCACACACAATTTAGAACTAATCAAATACACCGAAGACGCATATCAACTAAGGAATGGACATTTGTCCAAAGTAGATCGGAATTTAAACACGTTTGTTGCCGAATAAGTTGTAATTATAAAGCATATTAGCAGTTAATGCGAATTGATTGGGGGGGGCATGTAAAGCGAGATTAGGTCGCATTTACGATGGATAGCGACCAAATATGGCGCTTGGGAAACAGATTAAGTCGCTTTTGGACTGTATGAGGAGTAAAAAAATAGAGAGCGTCCAATCATCTAAAAGATTCATTGGACCCTCTTTTTTTCGAGGTAGATTTAGGTAAGTCTTCTAATCTAATTCCACACCTAATACAGCACCATTATTTGCATCAATTTTCACTTCATATTTCCTACCATTCGTGGCTAGAATATCAACTTCATAATACAATCTTCCTTGCTCTCTCTCCAATTCCGCCTTTACAACCTCTCCAGCTACTTGTTGTCTAGCTATACCGATTGCATCCTCTATCACAATCTGACGAAACCATTGGTGCCTTGGCTGAACTGTAGATGGATAATATTGTCCGTGTTGTTCCGGAAATCCCCAATATTGATTCTGTTGCATCATTTTCCCCCATTTACTTAATCATTTTTACGATGTCATTATATTCACCTTTAGCTCAAATGTGCTATTGCCCCGGGATTTCTTTCCAGAAATGCTTGAAACGTTTAAAAGGCTATTTAGCAGTCCCACCTTTTTCGCGAATTATTCGGAAATTTGTCAGTTTTCACCTGGTCACGTATCCTATTCCAATGCTACACTATAGTTGAGTACAAAGAGAAAGGGGATATCTATGGCACTCGAATTGAAAGACTTAAGAAAAAAAATATCACAACTCGATGGACCTGTATTAACGATTTATCTCGAAACAGATCCAAACAGTGAGGACTGGAAAATTCGCTTAAAAAACGGTATAAAACGGATTTCCGAATACGTAAAAGCCTCACAACCTAATGAACATAAACCATTTCTAGCGATACAGAAAAAAGTAGAAACAGCAATCTTTGACCATCAACGTCAATTAAAACATGGACTGATTTGTTTTGCGACATCTGATGAGTTACTCCTCAAACAAACACAAATCCCGTTAGATAATGAATTTCACTGGGAAAAAGAACCCGTTACGAAACAATTAGATAATCTTTTTGAAAAATATCCGAGAACAGGCATTATTTTAGTTCAACGTGATCGCGTTGCCTTAATCGACACATTACTTGCTGAAGTAATGGGTGAGGCACATTATGAATTTGATTTAAACACTGAAGATTGGCGTCGTTATAAAGGCATTGCTTTCGGTGCCATCATTTCAAGTAGTGCAAACCACCGTGACAAATATGATCGACGCTTAAAAGAACACCAAGCACGCTGGTTCAGAGGGCTTGTCCCAATAATTGAAAAACACGCAAAAGAGTTTGCATGGAAGAATGTTTATCTCGCCGGACCAACAGAATTAACAAATGACATGCAAGCTCATCTTCCACGATTAAATATCATCAAAGTGATTAATCAAAACTATACCGGTAAATCGGCACATGATATTGCCCAGGATTTCTTAACTAAATAAAACAAATTGGGGGGGAAAAGTCCTTTTAGTTCAGTGCAAGCGGAGAAATTAGATTCTCCGCTTGTTTTTACTTTATAAAGCTAGACGCTAAAGTTACATGATCAGATCTATAATTCTGTGTTCTGTTGGTGGAGCATAGTTTACTGGTACTGAGCATTTCAATCATATACTAGTTAGTATGGGAGAATTCTCCGATTGCAATGTGAGTCAAGTGCGTGTGAATGCCTCGAGTTATAACACATTGAGTACGCCAATGTCATATAAGTACTCGGCATTCACTTTAGTTACTACACATTGAGCACGTCAATGTTATATAAGTATTCGGCATTCACTTTAGTTACTGCACATTGAGTACGTCAATGTTATATAAGTACTCGGCATTCACTTTAGTTACTGCACATTGAGCACGTCAATGTTATATAAGTACTCGGCATTCACTTTAGTTACTGCACATTGAACACGCCAATATCATATAAGTACTCGGCATTCATTCTAGTTACTACACATTGAACACGCCAATGTCATATAAGTAATTGCCACTCACCCGACTTATTACACATTGGACACTCATTTCAAGGCCTCGTCCACTTTGATAGAATAAGGCGCCTTCAAATTCTATTTACAAGACACCAGATCATTTCTATGACTCTGGATTGACAATTTTACCCATAAACAAGATAACATCCAACTCTTCATCAGCAATAACAACGTAGAACGGGCGATTCACTTCCATCACAAATGGTTCATCTACAAGAGCTGATTCAGTAATCATTTCGACTTTAGTAACCGCAGCCGCTTCGGTTCCTTCTTCGTTAACATCAAGAAACGTTTTTTGGGTTACTTTATGAATCCATAACGGGATATCATCTCTTGTGATCATGTCTTTAAAATTGGCATCTCGAGTAAAAGCTGATGACATGCCCAGCTTTTTTAGTGCATCTTTTAATTCCACTCCGTACTCTACTTGAAAACGTGGAAGTTTTAACGTCCCTTGTGACGTGTTAAAGCTATTATTCCAAGCTTTCCAGTTGTCAGCCGTCCATTCCTTTTCCATCCCAGCAATCCCGACATCTTCCTTAGGCAAAAATATTTTCATCGTTAATTGTCTATCATCATCCTCACCATATGGTAGCCTAACCGCCTGAAACACATCATTTTCCATATACTCGAGCTTCTCATTGAGTGACATCATCGATACAGACGACGTCGTTCCATCAGACAAATAAAAAGAAGTATCTTCTGTCATACTTTTCTCAAATGGGTATGTCCAATCCCCTTGAAAATAAATCGCATTCATGATGACACTGACTAAGTCGCGGTGAAGTGGTGGTTCGATAATTTCTTTAATTTTTTCGTTTGTTTTATCTGACGCCCATTTATTTATTTTCTCCGGCGCTTGTGGGTCATCAAGATCAAAATATTTCATTTCAGCATTAAAATACGTTTCATTATTCGTTTGAAAAGCTTCTTTAAAGTGATAATCCTCATTTAACCAAAGTGAATTTGCAATCTGTAGCTCAGCCTGTGTCGTATGTTCATATAATTTTGCCATTAATGAAGCATTCGCCTTGTTTAATTGTTCAACGGATATGCCGGACACATGTAATGTTTTCGCCATTTCCTCTTTTGTTTCACCAAGAGCGCCATTATAAACCATCGATAATGCCATAAAAGCACTTAACGGTGAAATGAATATATTTTCATCTCGCTCAGCTTCAATTTCATTTAGCAATTGAAAACCAAACGTATTCGAGGCAGTCGTGATGTTTTGATAATCATTTTCGCCAAACTCTACATCACTTCCGATTTTTAAAGCGCTGTTTCCTTCGCTTTCCTTTCCACAACCCAACCCTATCATAATGAGACACGACAGCAAGATAATCAACAACCTTTTCACAGGGAATCCTCCTCTAAAAAATTTACTCTCTATACGTATGACGAAGAGACTTATTCATTTGTTGCATCTACGCCTCAATAAAAAAGACTAGCCGTTGCGACTAGTCTCCTCTAATTTATTCCTCAGCAATATCTCGCTTAAATTCTTCCAGTTTTTTAAACCACATGTCCATCAATTGTTTTAATTCATGTGTCTCAATTTCACAAGTTGGATACGTATCAACATCAGCAAACATATCAGCATATAAATCGGTTATCACCGTTTGCTTAGGCTTAATATCTAAATGGCATCGATTACCACTTGTTGTCACATGCGCTTTTTCACCGTTTAAGACAGCGAGCACATCGCGGTAGATTGCTTTATTAACGAATTGACTATCAGACATTAAAAATTCACCGATGATTGCTCGGTTTGGGTCCGTAAATTCAATGACAAGCCGCTTTCTTTCATGAGCTCCATTTTTTAATGTGACGGTTCGAAAATGACACATTATTTCCCACCACCTTCATAAACTGGAAACGCAGAAATAATTCGTTCCTTTTGATCTAAATACATCCGAATAATCATGCCTTCTTCGGTTAAACCTTCATATGTATTTCCTGAGATAAAGGTGCGGTTTTCATATGCATCATTAATCGCATCGACGACATCTTGTGTATCCCAAGCGTCAGGGAAAAATGACGACTTCCCACGATTCGCTTGTTTTAAAACACCTTCTACTTCAACTTCCGCTTCATAAACGCCATTCTCATCAAGTGGTGTTTTCGTATTTTGTATGATTTCGCCTTTTTTACTAGGTAACTGATCATAATGAAAGCCGACTGCTTGTCCCCGTTTATTTAACTCTCCTTCTAAAATATGTTCAAGTGCACCTTCTCTAAAAATGTCTGTATGTGCTAACTCCGAAATTGGCGTGACATCATCAGTTTGAACATCGCCCTGACCATCATCAATCAAGGCGCAACTACTTAATACCAATAGAATACTTAATATTAATATGACTCGAGCTTGTAATTTTTTCCACATTGGTGTCACTTCCCTCAAACGATCTTACGTTTTATCATACATGACGCTTCCGTTAGATACAACATTACAATTTCCTAAAAACGGGAAATGACATGATGTTTTTCCCGTGTTGGACATAAATAATGAGGCCAATCAATAACAGAGCAATCAATCGTATGACAAAGGTAGGATACAATAAGACTCCCCCTAATCCTACTAAAAGAATACGTATGCCATAATGAAGTTTTTTATTTAAATAGCCCGTCATTCCGCTTGCAATAGTGATGACACCAATGATGCTAAAAATAAAGCCAAATCCAATTTCAACAACTGTCCCTTCCATTAATAAAGCTGGATTCAATACAAATGCAAATGGAATTATAAATGATGTTAAACCGAGACGAACAGCTTCAACACCAACTTTAGTCGGATTAGCTCCTGCAATACCCGCCGCTGCAAATGATGCGACAGCAACTGGTGGGGTAATCGCTGATAAAACAGAAAAATAAACGATGAATAAATGACTTGCCATTTCACTAACGCCAAGATTAATTAACGTTGGCGCTGCAACCATCGCTGTTAAAACATATGTCGCCGCTACTGGCATACCCATTCCTAAAATAATACTAATGACCATAATGAAGATAAGTGTTAAACCAAAATGACCTGCTGTAAACCCAAGAATCAAACTGTTTAATTTTCCACCTAAACCGGTTGTCATTATTCCAGCAATAACAAGCCCTGCTACAGCACAAGCCGTACTAATCGGAATCATCGCTTTGACACCTACATCAATCGCTTTTCGTAACATACTTAAATGTTGTTTCCAACCTGTCCTTAATAAATGAATGACGATAATCGTTATGATGCCAAATAATCCTGCTCGTGAAGGGCTTGCTCCACTTAATAAAGTAACGGTTAATACAAGAACTGGAATCATATGAAACCACCCTTGCTTTATGACTGTTTTTAATGGTAGATGATTTTTTTCGTCCATTCGTGGCAAATTGAGACGCCGTGCTTCAAAATGGACGACAGCCAATAAAGCAACATAAAATAAAAGAGCTGGTAAAGTTGCTGCAATAATAATTGATGTGTACGGAATACTCGTCACAGCTGCCATTAGAAACGCACTTGACCCCATAATCGGTGGTAACAGACTTCCACCAGTAGATGCAATCGCTTCAATTGCCGCAGCAAAACGTGGAGAATAGCCTAGTTTTTTCGACATTGGAATCGTAAATGAGCCTGTTGTGACAACATTTGCTGTCGGACTACCAGAAATCATCCCAGAAAAAGCACTTGCTAACACAGCGATTTTCAAAGCGCCCCCGCGAGAACGGCCTGCCACCGCAACAGATAATCTAAAGAAAAACTCACTTGCACCAGATGTTTGTAATAAAGCTCCAAACAAGACGAACATAAACACAAATGAAGCTGCAACAGCGATTGGTGATCCCCATAAACCGTTATAACTAAACGCTAATTGTTCCAGTAGCTCAGTCAATGACATTCCACGATGATACCAAATCCCACTTAAGTAATGACCAAATAGTGCATAAGCTAAGAACAACAATGCGATGATAATAATCGGCATTCCTATTGTCCGTCTAGCCGCTTCCATACTTAGTACGACAAGAATAAGTCCAAAGAATATATCCCAATTTGATAACGGATCAATTCCTACAATGCGTGTCGCAAACCGTTCCGCATGAATAGAAAAGTAAATCCCACTACTTGTTGCAAGTATAAGAAATAGACCGTCGATTAATGGGATTGATCTATACAAGCAAAACGTTAAAACAAGAATAAAGACTAGATGAATGGACATCTGGTACATAGGATCTATTGTCGAAAAAGCAACAGACCATATTTGATACATGATAAAGAAAAGACTTATTATAATCATACATCTCGACAAAAAACGACCATATTTTTCTTGTTTTAAATTGTCCCCTTGTAACAAATGCCTTTCCATTCGTTTCATGTTAATCCCCTTTGAATGACCATTTCAAATTTATTGTAATAATCCCTTTTCCTTAAAAAACTTCTCTGCTCCCGGATGAATTGGCACGCCACCGACTTCTATAATTGTCTCATCATTTATCTTTTGAAATCCTTTATGCACATCATTTAAATAATCTAATTGATTATAAATGGCTTGTGTCATGTGATAAACAGTCTCTTCATCCTGTTCAGCATGTGTTATTAAAATAGTCGGACTATTAATCGTTTCATAAGGTTCTTTTTGAAAATCATAACTGTTTTCAGGTATCGTATAACGAGTGACACCAAATGTTTCAATTAATTTATCAATCGCTTGATCACCAAGAGAAATAAACTTTAAATCAATGGCTGTTGAAGCTTCCATAATATCTCCTGCAGGAAGAGGAGCTAATTTTCCAAGCGCATCAATACGTCCATCTCGTATCAATTCAAATGTTTTATTACCAGATAAAAAATGCACCTGCCCCCCGTTTGCTTTCATGTCTTTATAAGTCATATTATAAGAATTAAAGCTAGCAGCAGAAACGATATCACCTAAAGCATTTTTTTCACCTGCTGAATAACGTAATGGCAATTGTTCTTGAACAATGTCCTCAATAGAATCAAACGGTGCATCAACTGGTGCGACAAGCTGAAACACATTCTCAGGCATGATTGCAGCCACAGCACGTATATGTTCATATTTCTTGTCAAATGGTTCTTTTCCTTCATAAGCAAATCGAGCTGTTAATGATTCAGCTATTGCGAAATCTGTTTCTTTCTGATCAACTAAAACAGGGTTACCCGCCACAGTGCCTGGAACTGCACTAATTAATGTTCCTGAAAATTCCTTACGTACTGCTTCTGATATACCTTCAGTAAATAAAGACCAGACTCCACCAACACTCCCACCATGGACCGTTAAGTTTCCATCTAATGGTTGAACACGACGAGTTTCCGTTTGCTCACTTTGACAACCGCTTAAAAAAATGATTGATAACGTCATAAATATGAATAGTAAATACCTTCTTTTCATTAAAATCTCTCCCCTAAATATACGAACCGCGAAATGATTGCTCACTAATTCACATGTTTTGCATGATAAAATATTTTCCATTGCCGAACTTACATATTAACAACTAAACTAATATCTAACGCGGATACAGAATGTGTTAAATATCCTAACGAAATAACATTTACACCTGTATGAGCATATGTTGGTAGTGTTTCTAACGTAATGCCCCCAGATGCTTCTGTTACGATATGTCCTGGTACATAAGTTGAAAATTCTCTTACCTGTTGCGGTGTACAGTTATCAAACATGATGACATCCACACCGGCGTTAACAGCTTCTAATACGTCTTCTTTCGTTTCTGTTTCAACTTCGATCTTAACCATATGCCCTAACTGCTGCTTCACGCGTTTAACCGCCTGTGTAATGGAACCGCAAAACGCAATATGATTATCTTTAATCATCACTGCATCATACAAACCGAAACGATGATTTTTACCTCCACCGACAGTAACGGCATACTTTTCAAACATTCTTAAACCAGGTGTTGTTTTTCTCGTATCGCAAATTTGTATAGAAGAATCGCTCAATGCAGAAATACTTTTTTTAGTTAATGTAGCAATACCACTCATCCGCTGTATAAGATTTAAAATAACGCGCTCTCCAGTTAATATGCTCGATACGGGACCATTCACTTTCGCCAATACATCGCCTTTCTTTACTACATCTCCATCACGAACTTGATACTGTATATTAATTTTTGAATCGAGCAAATGATACGTTTCTTTAATAATAGCGAGTCCCGCAACGACACCAGACTCCTTCGCTAAAAACAGTCCTTCACCTTGATGATTAGGAGAAAAAATCGTTTGACTCGTCATATCTTTCTCACCAATATCTTCTAATAAAAATGTTTGTAATTTTTGATGTAATTTTAATTGATTCATCTTAATCTCCTTATTGATCATATGACATACTTATTTTAGTTCGTTCGTTTGTGAAATACTGAACATTAATTCGAATAATATAATTTTACAACTGTCTTGACACCTATATTGACATAAGGAAATAGAAAAAACAAGCTAAATGCAAAAATGTTATAATGCATGGTAAAGATGAAGTTTTATACGTCGTGAAGAATTCTGCACACTACACATAAATACAAAATTAGTGCTACTTATAAGGAGTACAATGATACATTCCACACAGATGCGAGCTATTTGGGGCTACCATGAGGAGTAGAGCCATTCAATCCTCACAGATACGATTTATTTGGGAATACCATGAGGAGTAAAGCGCTCTACACTACTCATAAATAAAAAATAAAGCTAGAAGAAAGGAATAATACGAGTTCAATCTTAACAAAAATATACGAATGATAAAGGAGAATATATGAAGTGAATCAGATTAGGAAAATGTCTTCTAAAGAGAGGCAACATATGATAATCAATGCACTAAAGGAGACAACTATACCAATAGCGGGTCGACAGTTTGCCGAACAAGCAAATGTTAGTCGCCAAGTCATCGTTCAAGATGTCTCTTTACTAAAAGCAAAAGGTGAACCGATTATTGCAACTAGTCAAGGGTACATCTATCAACGTAGCTCAAAATTTAAACATGTCATTGCTGTAAAACATAGTCCAGAAAAAGTCCAGGAAGAATTAAATATCATCGTCGATCATGGTGTCACGGTTAGAGATGTCATTATTGAACACGCTGTTTACGGTGATTTAACAGCTTCGATTATGGTAAGTAATCGTAAAGAAGTGAAACAGTTTATTAAGAAAATAAAAGAAAATCAAGCGGCTTATTTAGCAACTCTTACAAATGGTATTCATTTACATACGTTGGAAGCTGACTCAATGGACAAAATCAAAGATGCTTGTCAAGCGTTGCAAGAAGCAAATATACTACTCGATTAAGATTTGACAATTGATGGGTACTGATTATAACCAAGAGTAAATACAAGTGTTCGCTTTAAATGTGAGGGGGTGGAAATATAACACACTCAACACAAGATCGTATTACAACACATTGAACGCCTCAATGTTATCTATTATCACGTAAGCACTATAGATGACATTACATTGGAAATCTCATGACGATCAATTCGGGCGAAAGTGTGTCGTTTTTTAACATTGACTACTTCTAAACTAATTAATCGAAAGGATAAACGTCAAATAACCAACACATTAGCACTCACGCCAAGCTAAAATAAGATTGCCCTACGAGTCGACATTAGACTGTAGGGCAATCTTTAAGTACCAATAAAGTCTCAAGCTGATTTCTGTTTCTATTTTCTTGTTGTAAACATATGAATCGCTTCATTCACAAATGCTGCCGCTAGCTTTGCTGTGCGATTATCAATATCATACGCTGGGTTCACTTCGCAAATATCGAATGATGTTGTTTTATCACTCGCTAAGACAGTACGAATGATTTCCCTAACTTTAAAGGGATCTAAACCAAACGCATTTGTTGCACTTACACCCGGTGCATAAGATACATTTAATACATCCATACATAAAGTTAAATAAACAGCATCATGACGATCAATAAACTGTTTAAGTTTAGTCGTTAAGTCTTCTATCGCTGTATGGTTCAGATGTTCCTCAAGGACATAGTGAACATTTTTTACTTTTGCTTCTTCAAATAAAGATACCGTGTTACCAAACTGCTGAATCCCCATGACAAAATAAGAGGCGTTTGGATCGTCATCCAGGATTTGTTTAAACATCGTTCCCGAGGTTGGTTCTATATCGTAAGGTCGCATATCAAAGTGAGCATCAATATTAATGATTCCAAGCTTCTTCTCAGAACCGATTGCTTCTCTTACTCCTAAATAATGTCCATATGTTGTTTCATGCCCTCCACCTAGAACAATTAATTTATGATTATTATTAAGCACCTGTGAAACAGCTTTTCCTAATTTTATTTGGGCATCCTCAAGAGCCTGATCCACACAATAAATATTCCCAAAATCAAATATCCCATTAGAAAAATGCCACGGTAAACTCGCGAGCTGCTTACGAATCACATTTGGTCCCTCTTTCGCTCCTAAACGCCCATGATTACGTCGAACCCCCTCATCAGATGCAAAGCCAATTAATCCAACATTATTTTCTCCTTGCTCTTGAAAACGTACGACTTGATGATAGCGAGATTGACTTTGATCTGTCTCGCTATCCACACGACCTATCCAAATATCTTGTAATTCGTCCATTATCTCAGCATGCCTCCTATACGACTTTTTTACCTTTCTTCCATACAGAATGCACATGGTTAACACCAAAAACATATTGTAGTTCTTGATAATTTTTTACATCCCATAAAACGACATCACCTAATTTACCAATCTCTAAAGAACCCACCCGTTCTTCTCGGTTAATCGCACAAGCCGCATTGTATGTTGCTGCTGTTAATGCTTCTGCTGGTGTCATACGCATAGAGATACAAGCTAGATTCATAACAAGTGGCATCGATGTTGTCGGAGAGGAACCAGGATTACAATCTGTCGAAATGGCTACCGCCACACCTTCATCAATCATATAGCGACCACGAGCTGCTTCTTCTCTTAAATACAATGCTGTTGCAGGTAATAAACAGGCGATGACACCTGCTTCAGCCATATCTTTTATCCCTTGATCAGATGCTTTTAATAAATGTTCTGCCGAAATCGCTCCAACTTTTGCCGCCATTTCAGCTCCTCCGTATGAGGCAATTTCATCTGCATGAATCTTCGGGATTAAACCAAGGTTTTTCCCGGCCTCCAATATACGCTCAGATTGTTCTGGTGTAAAAACATCTTTTTCACAAAACACATCATTAAATTCAGCTAGCTTTTCTTCCGCTACAACTGGTAACATCTCGTCTATAACATGCTGAACGAACTCATCTTCTTTTCCCTTATATTCTAATGGAACAGCATGAGCCCCCATAAATGTAGGAACTAAATCAACCGGATGAGTCTCTTGTAATGTTTGCATGACACGTAACTGTTTTAACTCAGTCTCTAAGTCCATTCCGTAACCACTTTTACTTTCAACTGTAGTCACACCGTGTTTTAGAAAGGAGTCAAGGCGTACCTTTGTTTGTTCAATAAGCTGATTTTCTGTTGCCTTTCTTGTCATGTTTGTTGTTGCATGAATGCCGCCACCAGCATTCATAATTTCCATATATGTCGCACCCTCAAGACGCATCTCGAATTCTCTTTCACGACTTCCCCCAAAAACAACATGTGTATGTGGATCGACAAGTCCTGGTGTCACAAGTTTTCCAGTTGCATCATAAACAGTTGCATGTTCAACTTTTTCTGGATAGGCTTTTTCTACTTCATCTGTTTTTCCAACGGCAATAATCACACCATCCTCAATTAAGACACTACCATCTTCAATAATCCCTAACTCAGACATAGACTCTTTTGTACGAGGTCCTTTTACACTAGAAGTTAATGTTGCTAGTTGTGCTGCATGTTTAATAAATGTAATCATTGTTAAATCCATCCTTTCCTGTGATTAAGCTTCTGATAAAACGGTATGTTCAGTGTACTGTATCCTTTTCATATTTCTAACAAGCTTTGAATTACGATACTTTGTCGGTGTTTTACCAACAATTGATTTAAAAACCCGACTGAAATACCGCGCATCATTATATCCAACAGCATGGGCAACCTGATAAACTGTGTAATCTAAATCTAGCAGTAATTCTTTTGATTGTTCAATACGACGTTGTGATAAATATTCGACAAACGTCTTTCCTGTTGTCTTCTTAAAAATATTACTAAAATAATTTGGACTTAAATTGACATGTTCGGCAATTTCCTCTAATGTAATATGTTGATTAAAATGTGCTTCAATATATGTCATCGCCTTCTGGACAGAACGTAATGATTGTTCATTATGGGTATGCATGACGACACTTAATAGTTCATCTGTTACACGTTGAAAATAATGTTCGACCTCAAACACATTTTCTAGTAATGGAAATTTATACTGCGCTTTCCGATAAACATGATGAACATTTTTCGGATCGGCTCCACTCTTTACAGCGGCACGCGCAATCGTTGTTAAAATATCCATCATTTGCACATAAAACATTTGCGGTTGAACGTTTTTTTGCTCAAATAAAATTTGTCGAAAGCTATCAAGTATGTCATTCACACGAATAAAATCACCCGCTAAAACATGACGTGATAATTCTGACACATCATAATAAAAGATTGCCTTGTGATTGGATGAATCTTGATTAATGTCTTGAATATGTGTGACGGTATTATCACCAATATAAAATTTATTTCTTTGTGCTTGATATGCTTCACGATAGGAGCTTTCTAAGTTTCTAGCATCCTCATAAAAATTACCAATCCCAATCGTGACTGAGAAATGAGTTCGGCTAAGTACTAATTCTTTTAATTCCTCAGCTAATTTTTTAGTATAGACAACATATTCATTTGGATTATTTTTTAATGGAGCGGCTAGTAATATAGCAATCTTATTGATATCAGTTGGAATAACGAGTATGTCATAAGTAAGATTTTGGATATACTCTCCTATCACGTCGCTAATTTCTTGCCGAATCGACCATGCCCATTTTTTATTTTTATGACGAATCATTTTTTTGAACTGGTCAATATGTACGACCATTGCGATGTTCGGGACAATCGTTAGACCTACAGTATAACTCCGGTCCCAGATTTCTTTTGGACTCTTCACTCTACCAAATAATAAATCATAGGCGAGACTTCGTTTTAAATAGCTGATCACTTTCTTGTTTTTATTTTTTTGATTCGCATGATGCCGAAGTAAAAGATTCATTGATTGAAACAATTCTTCTATGTCAGATTGCTGTAAGGGGTGGCAAAAAACATCTTTAACCCCTAATCGAAAATACATCCGCACCTTTGTCATATCTAAGTTTTGATCCAAAATGATATATTGTCTATCTTTATCAAAGTTAATCCGTTTTTCGATAAAATATTGCTGTTCTTTTGTTAAGCATGTTAAATCAACCACGATCACTTTCACATTCGGATCTAAGCTATTTAGCTGTGATACATCGTTTAAACATAATGTTGCCAGATGAAAATTATAATTATTGGCTTCATATCTATCATATAAATCATTCATTAATTTCCAATCTTGTGAAACGATGATTCCCCCTTGACTTTGCATCATTCTCCCCCTTTGTTCTAAAGTGGTTTCCGAATGTGATACTGTAACAATTTATCAACTGCCTTTTCATACCCTGCATCTGCATGGCGAATGATATTCATACCTGGATCAACGGTTAAAACGCGATTTAGTTTATCTAGTGCCACTTGAGTACCATCTGCTACAGCTGTCATACCTGTATGAATCGAATTTCCAATACCGACGCCTCCACCATGTTGTAATGTCACCATCGTAGCGCCCGCACTCACATTAAGTAAAGCGGTTAAAATTGGCCAATCACTAATGGCATCACTGCCATCTTTCATTTGTTCTGTTTCACGAGTTGGTGCAGCAATGGTACTACCTTCTGAATGGTCCCTTGTGATAGCGATTGGAGCAGATAATTCCCCAGATGCAACCATGTCATTTAATAAAATTCCTAACTCACTTCGTTCCTGATAATTCAACCAACATGTTCGGGCTGGTAATCCATAGAAATAGATTTGATCTTGTACATATGTGATCCAGCGTTGGAGGCGTTCATCATCTGAATAGAGATCCAATAATCGCTCATCGATTTTATAAATATCATTCGGATCTCCTGATAAGGCAATCCAGCGACAAGGTCCACGCCCTTCACTATAGAGTGGTCGAATATATTCTGAAACGAAACCTGGAAATTGAAATGCTTCTTTTACCCCTAATTGTGCAGCCTGCCCGCGAATATTATTCCCATAATCAAAAACAATCGCACCTTGTTCTTGAAACTTAAGCATCGTATCAACATGATAGAGAATTGACTTTTTCGCCAATTCAATATATGTTGACTTTTTATGTTGACGTAAATAATTCGCTTGTTCGAGTGTTAAACGACTTGGTATATAGCCATTTAGCAAGTCGTGGGCTGCTGTTTGGTCAGTGACGACATCTGGAATAAATTCCCGTTCTAAAAACCCTGCATATATATCAGGGGCATTCCCTAATAAAGCAATAGCAAATGGCTTTTTTAATTCAGCTGATTCTTTAGCAAGTGAAATAGCCTCATCAATATCTTTTACAATAACATCACAATAATTATTCATGAGACGTTTATGAATTTTCGCCTCATCAATTTCAACGATGATTGAAACGCCATGATGCATCGATACCGATAGAGGCTGAGCAGAACCCATTCCACCTAAACCAGAAGAAAGGACGATTCTACCAGCTAATGAACCACCGAAATAACGGTCGGCCACTTCCCCCATTGTTTCAAATGTCGCTTGCAGAACACCTTGAACACCGATATAAGACCAAGATGCAGCGGTTGCCTGCCCATACATGGTTAAGCCTTTTTCTTCTAGTTGACGAAATGTGTCTGAGTCGGCTTCACTCGGCACAAGCATCGCTGTTGAAGAAACGACGCGTGGTGCTTCGGGATATGTTTGAAAAACGCCAACAGGTTTCCCAGATTGAATGAGTAAGGTTTCTTCTGCTTTAAGTTGTTGTAACTCAAGGATTATCTGTTGTAAGTGCACTTCATCCCGAGCGGCTTTTCCTGTTCCCCCATAAACAATAAGTTCTTCTGCTTTTTCAGCAACTCGTGGATCCAAACTATTTAGCAATAATCTTAGTAATGCCTCTGTTTCCCAATTGGTGCATGATTTTTCTAAACCGACTGGCGAATATCTTGCTGTTTTTGACACCTTACTCACCTCCTTGAAGATATACCAGGATAGCGCTTACATATAATTATATTATATTAAAACGATTGAAGCATGAAAAACTGTCCCGATCAACGAGACAGCTCTTCAGTTTTATTTTTCTGCATCTAGCATTGGAATCTTAACACCCCGTTCTTTCGCTACTTCAATGGCACGGCTATACCCCGCATCTGCATGACGAATAACTCCCATCCCTGGATCAGAAACAAGGACACGTTTGATTCGTTCTTCGGCTTCTTTTGTTCCATCAGCTACAAGAACTTGACCAGCATGTATTGAATAGCCCATACCAACACCACCGCCATGATGGACACTTACCCAACTAGCACCGCCACTTGTATTGATTAAAGCGTTCAAAATCGGCCAGTCAGCAATTGCATCGCTACCGTCTTTCATTGATTCTGTTTCACGATTCGGTGATGCAACAGAACCTGAATCTAAATGATCACGACCAAATACAACTGGTGCCTTAATCTCACCACTAGCAACCATCTCATTTACTTTTAATGCAAAGCGATGGCGCTCTCCATAACCTAACCAGCAAATACGCGCTGGTAAACCTTGCCATTTGACCATTTTCTGCGCCATTTGAATCCAGTTAACTAATCCTTCATCTTCCTTAAACATTTCCATTGCGAGTTGGTCCGTTTTGTAAATATCTTCTGGGTCTCCAGATAAAGCAGCCCAACGGAACGGTCCTTTTCCTTCACAGAATAACGGACGTAAATAAGCGGGAACAAACCCTGGGAAATCGAAAGCATTGTCGACACCCATCTCTTTTGCATATTTCCTTATGTTATTTCCATAATCAAATGTTTCCGCACCTTTAGCTTGTAAATCAAGCATCGCTTGCACATGATCTGCCATCGCTTGTTTTGATTTTTGTTCATAAGCTGTTGGATCTTGCTTTCTTAATTCAAAAGCTTCTTCTATTGTCATCCCATTTGGCACGTATCCATTTAACGGATCATGAGCACTTGTTTGGTCTGTCACAATATCTGGAACAACATCACGTTTTACCATTTCTGGATAAACATCAGCACAGTTTCCAACAAGACCAATCGATGCTGGCTTACCTTCTTTCTTAAGTTTTTCTACCATTTCTAGTGCTTCATCAAGGGTTTCAGCCATATAATCACAATAGCCTTCTTTAATTTTTCGTTCGATCCGCTTACGGTCAACTTCAACGACAAGAATAACAGCTTTGGCCATTTTTCCAGCAAGTGGTTGAGCCCCACTCATACCACCCATCCCACCAGTAAGGATGAATTTACCTGTTAAATCAGCTGTACCAAACACTTTCTTACCCGCTTCAACAAAACTGAGATACGTCCCTTGTAAAATTCCTTGTGCCCCAATGTAAATCCAACTACCTGCTGTCATCTGTCCATACATCATTAAGCCTTTTTGATCTAATTCATTAAACGTTTCCCAATTAGCCCAGGCAGGTACAAGATTGGAATTCGCAATTAATACGCGTGGTGCCCGGTCATGTGTACGAAACACACCAACTGGTTTTCCCGATTGAATAAGCAGTGTCTCATCGTTTTCTAATTCTTTCAATTCTCGTACAATCGCATCAAAGCTTTCCCAGTTTCGTGCTGCTTTTCCAATTCCCCCATAAACAACGAGCTCATCCGGATTTTCTGCCACTTCTGGATCTAAATTATTCATCAACATTCTTAAAGCGGCTTCTTGTTGCCATCCTTTACATGAAAGCTCTGTCCCTCTGTCAGCACGAATCATTCTTTTTAGTTTGTTTGTCATTTTTCTTCCTCCTAATCCCTTGGTATAACATGGCTCGAAATAACCATTTTTTGAACTTGAGATGTTCCTTCAAAAATCTCTAAAATACGTTGGTCTCGATATAAACGTTCGACCGTATATTCTTTCATATAGCCATATCCACCATGAATTTGTACAGCTTTATTGACGACTCTATTTGAAGCTTCTGATGTAAATAATTTTGAAATTGCTGCTTCTTTTGATAGTCGGTAACCTTTCTTATCTTTCAAACTCGCTGCGTAATACGTATACAGTCGACCAACTTCCACATCAACAGCCATATCAGCAATCATCCATTGGATACCTTGAAATTTAGAAATTGTTTGATCAAATGCTATTCTTTCCTTTGAATATTGAATTGTTTCATCTAAAGCAGCTTGAGATAATCCAACCGCCATGGCGGCAATCCCAATACGTCCACGGTCAACAACTTGCATGGCTAGTTTAAAGCCAGACCCTTCTTCACCGACCAGGTTTTCTTTCGGGATTCGGCAGTTTTCGAAAATCACTTCATTCGTTTGAGCACCTCGAATACCCATTTTGTCATCACCGGTTCCAAAGGATAATCCTGGTGTATCTTTTTCAACGATAAAAGCACTAATCCCTCTCGAACCTTTTGCTGGATCCGTTTTTGCATAAACAACGACTATATCTGCATACCCGGCATTTGTAATGAACACTTTTGACCCATTTAGTACGTAGTCATCTCCATCCTGAACTGCTGTTGTTCGCATCGCATTTACGTCTGTTCCACCACTTGGTTCAGTTAAACCAAATGCAAATAGTTTTTCCCCTCTACAACCAGGTACTAAGTATTTTTTGCGTTGTGCTTCATTTGCCGCCAAGTAAAGACCATCAATTCCCAAATAATGCGCTGTTACAATTGAGCCAGTTGCCGCACAAGCAGCCGTGATTTCCTCTACTGCAATAGCTTCGGATACAGCGTCTGCTCCAACCCCACCATCTTCTTCTGGGTAAGCAATACCAAGTAAACCAAGTTCCGCCAATTGTGGGATTGTTTCAATTGGAAAACGATTATTAACATCTAATTCTTGTGCCTTTGGTTTTAATACATTTTGACTAAATTCGCGCACCATTTTTCTAATTTCTCTTTGTTCGTCTGTTAAATTAAAGTCCATATTCGACACTCCCTACCGATTTGTTCAAATGTTCCATTATTTCCTCGCGATGTTCATCCAATGCAGGCGCTACCTTTTTCACTTGCGGTGGTGTTTTAGAAAGTTTAACCGGATTACCAACCATCGTCATCTTTCCAGCACGCGGATGTTCAACTTCAAACACCATCTCTCTAATCCTCGAATGTTCATCCGCAACAACATCTTGTATCGTATATATTTTTGAACATGGAATGCCTGCCTTAATACCTATCATTTCTTCTGCTTCTTCGACTGTATAATCAGCCAAGTACTTCTCGAGAATTCCTTTTAACTCTTTTTCATGTTTTGTCCGTAATGGATCGGTTATAAAACGTGGATCAGTTATAAGATCTTCTCTACCGATTGTTTCACATAAACGTTTAAATAAAGAGTCATTTGCAACAGCAATAACGATATAGCCATCCTTCGCTTGATAAATATCGAATGGTGTACTGATTGGATGTCTACTACCAATACGCCCTGGGTTTTCACCCGAAATCGTATAACGTAATACGTTTGTCTCTAGCATTGAAAAGATGGTATCCATCATGGCTACATCTACATGTTGTCCTTCTCCTGTTCTTTCACGATGATACAGAGCGACCATTGATCCAAATGCACCGTATAATGCACCACTCATATCACCTAATGAAGATCCAACACGTGTCGGTGGATCGTTAGGATGACCTGTAATACTAGTCATCCCACCCATCGCTTGTGCAACCAGGTCATAAGCTGGTCGTTGACTATATGGACCATATTGACCAAATCCTGAAATAGAAGTGTAAATAATCCGCGGATTAACCGCTTTCATTTTCTCGTAATCTAAACCAAGTTTCTTCATTACACCAGGTCGGAAGTTCTCTACTATTATATCAGCTTCCCGAACGAGTTGCTCGACAATTTCCAAATCTCTGTCATCCTTTAAGTTGAGTGCAATACTTTTCTTCCCACGATTGAACAACTCAAAATAAGCACTCTCCTTATTTTGAAAAGGACCGAAATGTCGTGAATCATCCCCATACTTTGGGCGTTCAATTTTTATGACCTCTGCCCCCATATCTGCGAGAAGAGTAGCACAATAAGGCCCAGCTAATACACGACTAAAATCAAGTACCTTTACCCCTTCTAACGGTTGTCTCAATTATTCCTCCCCCTCTCTTTCTATTAATTCCATTATGGATTGTTTACTTTTTCATGAAAAGTCGTATTTTTAAAGAAAACGTGGATTTTATTACGATTAATCTGAATATATTGCACACGAGAATCATTAACTGGTTAATTCATTTTTATATGGAAATTTTTTAGTAAGCTAACGTAAAATAATACTCATTTTCAACAAATCATACACTGTTAACAATTTACTCTATTTTCTATAATAATTAACAAGAGTAATAGAAAGCGCTTACTTTCATTCACTGATATAGGAGATTTGGGGACTCTGTCAGTGAACAATTATTTGAGGGGTGGAAATTGTGTCAAACTCACGCGTCGAAGGTCAACAGCATTTTACTGCAAGTGAGCAAATATCTGAAGGAATAACAGAAACAAAAAAAGTAGCTCCAAAGATCGTCACAACGGGGACAAATATTTTGAAGTTTTTTATCTACAGTTTCATTGGGATTATCGTCTTTTTTATTCCTATTAATTGGAACGGAAAGTCGTCAATTATTTTAGATCATATTGTTTCCGGAATTAGTCAGTTCGCACCACAAATGGTCACAATGTATGCACTCGTCATCCTCATGCTTGGAGCGATATATCCTATTATTAATCAGACTTGGAATGAATCTGCTGCCAACATCATTTTTTCTTTTTTAAAAATACTCGGGGCTATTTTTGGCCTAATGATTGTTTTCAATGTCGGTCCAGCATGGTTATTTGATCCAAGTATGGGGCCATTTCTATTTGATAAATTAATTAAACCGGTAAGTCTATTAATACCTATTGGGGCGGTTTTTCTTGCACTTCTCGTTAGTTACGGACTTTTGGAATTTGTTGGTGTATTCATGCAACCCGTCATGCGTCCGATTTTCCGTACACCTGGGCGGTCAGCCATTGATGCCGTTGCATCGTTTGTCGGTAGTTATTCGATTGGTTTATTAGTTACAAATCGAATTTTTAATGAAGGAAAGTATACTATCCGTGAAGCAACGATTATTGCAACAGGATTTTCTACAGTATCGGTGACATTTATGGTCGTGATCGCAAATACACTCAACCTCATGCCAATGTGGAATCTATACTTTTGGACAGCATTTATTGTTACATTTATTGTCACAGCTATTACCGTTCGCCTACGTCCATTACGAACAATCAGTGATGAATATAAGAATGGTGAAGGTCAACCTGAAGAAATCATTAAGAGAAACCGTATAAAAACAGCCTGGAATGAAGCGATGAAAACAGCTGATCAAACACCTTCTCTTCCTATCAATATATGGGCTAACCTAAAAGATGGTCTCATCATGACAATGAATATTTTAGCAACCATTATGTCTATTGGATTAATCGGGCTCGTCTTAGCTACTTATACACCATTATTTGATTATATGGGTTATATTTTCTACCCACTGACCTATGTCCTACGAGCACCTGAGCCTTTACTAACAGCAAAAGCAGCAGCTATCTCAATATCAGAAATCTTTTTACCTTCATTATTAGTTACTGATGCTGTTCTAGCAACACGATTTATCGTCGGTGTATTGTCTGTTTCTTCTATTCTTTTTTTCTCGGCTATTATACCTACGATTTTAGCAACTGATATTCCAATTAGCATAAGAAATATTATCATCATCTGGTTCCAACGTGTTATTTTAACATTAATTATTATCATTCCATTTACTTTACTATTCGTGATTTGAATTTTTAATTATGCAAGCAGCTCTTTAATTCCAGAGCTGTTTTTTTATTGGCATAAGTTCATAAGGTTATCGCATTATTAAACGTATTAATCGTGATATAATGAATATGTACAATTAAATATAAATGTGGAGGGATTTACATGAAAGCAGCTAGATGGCACGCTCAAAAAGATATCCGTATCGAATCGATAGAGGAACCTAAGATTGAACCAGGAAAAGTGAAAATAAAAGTCGAATGGACTGGAATTTGTGGTAGTGATTTACATGAATATGCAGCTGGTCCTATCTTTGTTCCTGTAGAAGAGCCACATTATGTTAGTAAAGATAAAGCCCCAATTGTTATGGGACATGAATTTTCGGGCTATGTTACAGAAATAGGCGAAGGGGTTACTAAAGTTAAAGTCGGAGATCCCGTCGTCGTAGAACCTATTTTAAGCTGTGGAACATGTGCTGCCTGTCAAAAAGGAAAATATAATATATGTGAACACCTTGGATTCCACGGTCTATCGGGCGGTGGTGGAGGTTTTGCTGAATACACGATGGTCGATGAGCATATGGTACATAAAATGCCTGAAGGCCTGTCATTTGAACAAGGTGCACTAGTTGAACCTGCCGCCGTTGCTCTACATGCCGTGCGCTTAAGTAAAGTTAAAGCCGGCGATAAAGCAGCCGTTTTCGGTGCAGGGCCAATTGGTCTTCTTGTTATTGAAGCGCTTCGTGCGGCAGGAGCAGCGGAAATCTATGCGGTTGAATTATCTCCCGAACGAGCCGCTAAAGCTAAAGAACTAGGTGCTAAAGAAGTGATTAATCCTGCTGACATCGACGCTGTTGAACGTATACGACAACTAACTGATGGTGGTGTCGACGTTGCTTTTGAAGTTACGGGAGTACCCGTCGTCCTACAACAATGTATTGACTCAACAACATTCGAAGGTGAAACAGTCATCGTATCAATCTGGGAAACAGAAGCTAATATTCAGCCAAATAATATCGTTTTAAGTGAGCGCACAGTAAAAGGTATTATCGCTTATCGTGATATTTTCCCCGCTGTTATGGAATTAATGAATCAAGGCTATTTTTCAGCGGACAAACTCGTTACAAAGAAAATTGAGCTTGATGATATCGTTTCAGAAGGATTTGAAGCACTTGTTAAAGAGAAAAATCAAATTAAAATATTAGTTAAACCAGAATAAACTGAAGGGCGTCTCTCCATAAAGGCGCCCTTTTTAAATTTAGTAATTACTCGTTTTTATTCATTACATCAATCCTGAAAACCAAACACCTATAAATGTACCGATATAGTTTCCAATAATATAACCTAACGTTCCAACGACGAGGATAGGACCGATTAAGTTTTTCCAACCGTTTGCAATCGCTAATGCAGCTGCTGTCGTTGGTCCACCAATATTTGCATTACTGGCTAAAATGATATCCTCAAGATTTACTTTCAAGAAACGCCCAGCTGTAAAGGAAACAACCATGTTAATGAGAACAATAATAAAGACGAATAACAGTAATAACGGCGCATTCTTCAAAATAAGAGGAATGGATGCCGGAATTCCAATGACGACGAAGAATAAATAAATTAAATATGTTCCGATTTCCTGACTACCGTTAAGTTTTTCGAAATAAGAAGGAAATAACGCTAGTGCAATAATCGTTAGTGTTGTTAGCACTAAATAATTGTCTCCTAATAATCCGTTTAATAGATTCAATAGAAAAGATACATTCTCCCCTGAAGGGATAACTTCTCCTAATGCCCCAGCAAACTTAAACGATATAATCACTAATAAAAAAGCAGTTCCAACTGAAAGAGCCATATCCTTTAACGATATATCTTTACGTTTCCAAAAGCTTTCCGCCAATGTTTTTCCACTTTTATCATCTGCCTGACGTTCAACTTCTTGAATATGCGGTGTTGGAAAGCGTTTTCTAAAAAAGCTTAATGTCGGGATTAACATCAAAATAACAAAATAGATGGCCATCATCAAGTTGTCAGCTACAACAGTTGCCGATACCCATTCACCAGGCGTTTCAAACTTAGCTGACATCGCAGCAAAGTTCACACCTCCACCAGTATAAGAGGCACTTATCATCGCACTTATTTTATCAAGGTAAGGAATATGGTCTTTCAATAGGAAAAAGCTCGTCATAGTCCCTGCCACAGTCCCAATAGAACTAATTAAGAAGATAAGCAAGAGCTTGCCACTCTCTTGCCATATTTTACCCAATTTGATATGAAATAATAAAAGCGGAATCGCTAATGGCACAATCACACCCCAAACAGCATCATAAACTGGTGATTCGGTTGGAATAACACCTGTATTCGATAAAATGATTGCACCGATTAAAGCAATAATAGCCCCTGTTAACTTTGATGCCCAAGTATAACGCTGTTCTAGCAAGATACTAACCGATGCTAAAACGACAATAATTCCCCACAATGTTAACGTATCATCTGGTTGAATAAGTGAATATAAATACATGACTCTCCTCCTTTGTTTGAAGAAAATATGGATTAACTCTCTATTTTATTCACCTTCTATAGGCTATGGAACATCATCAAACACATAACGATCTCTTGCTGCCCCTAATCCAAATAGAAGAACAAGAATAGAAATGATAATCAACATCAATAGTGGTGCGGTCCATGAATCACTTACATCATGCAAAAAGCCAATGAAGACTGGTCCTAATGCGGCTAATAAATAGCCAATTGACTGTGCCATGCCTGATAATTCAGCTGCTTCATTCGCATGTTTGGCTCGCATCGCTAAAAAGGATAATGCTAGAGCGAACGTGCCACCTAAAGTCACACCTAGTAACACGATACTTAATACAGTCATCCACATAGATGTTCCAAATAACAGACCTAAGAATCCCCCAATTGAACAAATAGATAAAATAATCACAATACTCCTTTGTGAACGCATTCTTCCGGCCATGACAGGTATAAGAAAACTAGCTGGAAGTCCTAACAATTGTAAGAGTGATAGCATCCAACCAGCAGTGGTCATATTCATGCCACTTATGTCATGTAAAATCTCTGGTAACCACGAAATCGTCACATAAAACAAAAAAGACTGTAATCCCATATAACAAGCGACTTGCCACGCAAGAGGTGAACGCCACATGCGCTTACTTGATGATATAAAAGCGACATCTACGTTATTTTGCGCACGATTTTTCTTAGATAAATAAAACCAAATAAAACTACCTAAAATCGCTGGAATAATCCAAACTAATAGCGTCATTTGCCAACCAAGGTCAAGGCCAATGGCTAATGGTACGCTCAAACCTGATGCTATCGCAGCAAATAATCCCATCGCTGTCGAATATACACTCGTCATTAACCCAACTTTGGTTGGATATTTTTCTTTAACAATTCCAGGCAATAACACATTACAAATAGAAATGCCAATCCCAACGAGCAAAGTTCCTAAAAATAATGAAATCATGTATGAAAGAGAGCGTATCCCTATTCCAATAACTAAAATCATTAACCCCCATGAGAGAACACGTTCATTCGAATAATGGCGAGCAATACGTGGTACTAAAGGCGACATAAAAGCAAATGCTATGAGTGGCAAAGTCGTTAATAAACCAACACTCCAATTAGCCATACCGACATGATCGCGAATCATACCAATAATGGGCCCAACCGATGTAATAGCAGGTCGTAAATTAAATGCTGCGAAAAGAATGCCAATAATAAGTAATATGCGAAAGGTTGATTGTTTCTTAGATACTTTTGTAAACAAAAGGTGACTCTCCTTCCTACTATAAGAATATAGCATAAAGTCTACTTAATGGGGACATTTAATTTGGAAAAAAGTACAGAAAAGTATAACTTAATCATTATAAACTTATGTTTTACTGTTCACTATTTAATAAAAGCCATCAGATCATATCATATAACATAAAAAGACAGCAAAAACCCTCTCCCTAATGTGAGGAGAGGGTGTGTATTCGAACACATTCACTTAATTATTTAATTCTATTTTCATTACTTCGGCCATTATAATAGGTAAATCTGTATTTTCTAGCAATCCAACAAAACGCTCTGATTGTGGGCCATAAGCATAAACTGGAATATCGACACCTGTATGTGCCCCACTCGTCCAACCTATTAACACCTTATCACTCAGTATGTCATTTATTTCGTTAGCTGGATTTTTAGAGTCCTTTATGACTTGAACTTCTTCATCTGACAAGGTAAAAGGTGTATACTTTTCAATTACTTCTCGAATATTTGAGCGTTGTTGATTTAATTCTTGTGCCATAAAGTTTCCAGTCGCAGTAACTTCTTTCAAAATTTCAGGTTCCACATCATAAACACCATTTGCCCCTACTGTCATACCACCTGTTTCATGGTCACCACCAATAACAACCAATGTTTTACCATCACGTTTTGCATATTCTATTGCCACTTCAACAGCTTTTTCAAAAGCTTCAACATCAGACATAGCCCACGCAGCATCATGAGCATGACCCGCCCAATCAATCTGACTTCCTTCTACCATAAGGAAGAAACCGTCTTTATTTTGACTAAGGACATCAATGGCTGCAGTTGTCATCTCTGCTAAGCTCGGTTCTTCTGTTAAGTCACGATGTAACTCAGGTGCTAAAGCATCATTTGCAAACAGGCCTAACACCTTTTTGTCTTTATTATTTATTGCCTTTAATTCTTGACGCGTTTCAATAAAAGTGTATCCCTTATCCTTAGCTTGTTCAATCAAATGATCATCCTTTTGCTTACCACCATCTGATTCTAAGGTGAAATAATCCTTTCCGCCACCAAGTAGAACATCTACGTCATTAGCAATGTATTGTTTGGCAATAACAGCTTGATTGTTTCTACTTTCTACATGTGCTGCAAATACCGCAGGGGTTGCATGTGTAATCGTAGATGTTGCAACAAGTCCTGTAGATTTTCCTTCTTTCTTTGAAGCTTCTAAAATTGTTTCCACTTTATTACCATCTTTATCTAAACCTACTACACCGTTATTCGTTTTAACACCTGTTGCCATCGCTGTACCGGCTGCAGCTGAATCCGTAACACGCGAATTCGCGGAGTATGTTTTAAACATTCCTTTTAAGTGTTCATCCCAAACAGCATCATCACCTTTATACCAGCGATAGTTTGTTGCATAATCGGCATTAAAACCATCAGGTATCATATAAATCACATTTTTTACCTTACCGTTATTATTCTTATCTAATTGTGTCCGTTCTTGTTGATGTTGTTTGCCCGCCCACTCAGGCTTAGCCTCAGTAGTTCCTAGTAATAAGCCAGAGAAAATGAGTAAAAAACTAAGTAAAACAACACCTATTCTTTTTGACATGCATGACCTACCTCCTATTAATATATTTAATACAAATATATATTATGAATATTAAGTCACTATTTATATCCTGTAAATTCAGTGTTAAACTTTTATATTCCTTCAAATGACAATACTACTAAATACGCTCTCCTTTCTATGACCGTAAAAAAACTTAACATGATACTTAATTTTTTCAAAAAAACTATTCCCTTTTTTTCATTTTCAGTTATAATTATTCCGATAAAAATAAAAAAACACTTTTTAACATAGAACTATAATGACATGGGGGTATCTTATGGAAAATAATATCATTATTAAATTTCAACATGTGACTAAAACATATCATGATGATCTTGTCCTTGATGATGTCAGTTTTGAATTAGAGCGTGGGAAGTTTTATACATTACTTGGACCGTCAGGCTGCGGAAAAACGACCATTCTCCGTCTAATTGCTGGATTTACTGAAGCAACAAAAGGTGAAATATTTTTTGATGGTAAAAAAGTAAACACGATTCCTCCAAACAAACGAAAAGTGAACACCGTATTTCAAGACTATGCACTTTTTCCTCATTTAAATGTGTTTGAAAATGTCGCGTTTGGATTACGTATCAAAAAGTTTAAACAAAAAATCATCGAAGAAAAAGTAAAAGAAGCATTATCTTTTGTTAATCTTTCGGGATATGAAGATAGGGACATCAAGCAAATGTCTGGTGGACAAAAACAACGTGTCGCTATTGCCCGGGCAATAGTTAATGAACCAGACGTTATTTTACTTGACGAACCACTCTCCGCCTTAGATTTAAAGTTACGGACACAAATGCAATATGAATTAAGAGAACTTCAGCGTCGGCTCGGAATTACGTTTGTATTTGTCACGCATGATCAAGAAGAAGCCTTAGCTATGTCTGATGAAATATTCGTTATAAATGAAGGGAAAATTCAACAACGAGGAACACCACTCGATATTTACGATGAGCCTATTAATCGTTTTGTAGCAGATTTTATTGGAGAGTCTAATATTATTAAAGGGAAAATGATAGAAGATTTTCTAGTCGAATTTGTCGGCAAACAATTCGAATGTGTCGATCAAGGTATACGTGCTAATGAATCTGTTGAAATTGTCATTCGACCAGAAGATATAGAAATAACAACATTAGAAAAAGGAAAGATACATGGGCATGTCCAGTCTGTCTTATTCCGTGGTGTTCATTATGAAATTGTATGCCAAGATAAAACTGGGAATGAATGGCTTATTCATACGACAAAAAAGGCGTTCGTTGGTGAAGAAATTGGTTTATTCTTTACACCTGAGTCCATTCATGTCATGCGACTCGGTGAGACAGAAGAAGAATTTGACTTAAGACTCCAATCATATTCGGAGGATCAGACAAATGAATAATAGAAAAATGCGAAACCTATTTATGATACCTTACGCTTTATGGATCATTCTATTTGTAGTGACACCAATTATTCTAGTCGCTTATTATTCATTTTTTGATATCGAAGGATATTTTTCTTTTGCTAATTATAAAAAATTCTTTACACCTGTTTATTTAAAAATGACTTTAAGTTCTTTTTGGTATGCATTTCTAATTACGTTTTTTTCACTTATTATTGCATATCCAACGGCTTTATGTTTAACACGCACAAAACATAAACAGCTTTGGCTCTTACTAATCATCGTCCCATCTTGGGTCAATTTATTACTGAAAGCATATGCGTTTATTGGGATCTTTGGAAAATATGGTCCACCTAATCAATTCCTTGAATGGCTAGGTATTGGTACAAAACAAATTTTATTTACTGATTTCAGTTTTATCTTTGTATCGGTTTATATTTTCATCCCTTTTATGATTTTACCTATTTTTAATGCATTAAATGAATTACCATCAAGCTTAATGGATGCAGCAACCGATTTAGGTGCGTCAAAGTGGACAACATTCAAGCGTGTTATTTTTCCATTAACAATCGATGGGGTAAAAACAGGCTGCCAAATTGTCTTTATTCCTGCCCTATCTTTATTTATGTTAACAAGGCTCATCGCGGGAAATCGTGTCATTACACTAGGCACAGCTATTGAGCAACATTTCCTCGTGACACAGGATTGGGGAATGGGAGCAACGATTGCTGTATTTTTAATTATTTTCATGTTTATCATTATGATTTTAACTGGGACAAGAAAGCGTGGTGTTTAATATGGAACGGCGCACAACACCTTTTGCAAAAATTTATTTAATTGCTATTTTTATTATTTTATATGCACCAATATTTTTCTTGATTTTTTATTCATTTAACAGTGGGGGCACAATGAGTCATTTCAAAGGTTTTACTTTAGAATGGTATCGTTCCCTACTTGATGATAAAAGGCTACTCATCATTGTTTTGAACACGTTTGCGATTGCTTTAATCTCTGCTTTAATCGCCACTATTGTTGGTGTGTTTGGCGCATTAGCCATTTATTCATTTAAAAAGAGACAAACAAAAAATACAGTTCTATCTTTAAATAATATTTTAATCGTCAGCCCAGACGTTATTATGGGCGCATCTTTTTTAATTTTGTTCACAATCGCGGGCATCCATTTAGGTTTTATGTCTGTTTTATTATCCCATATTGCCTTTAGTATACCGATTGTTGTCCTACTTGTTCTACCAAAATTAAACGAGATGCAACCATCGTTAATTGACGCGGCGAAAGACCTTGGAGCAACTGAGTGGCAAGTGCTTACTAGAGTTATCTTTCCATATATTACACCTGGTATTTTCGCTGGATTCTTTATGGCACTCACTTATTCACTAGATGATTTTGCTGTGACTTTCTTTGTTACAGGAAATGGTTTTTCTACATTATCTGTAGAAATTTATTCTTTAGCACGACGTGGTATTTCATTAAATATTAATGCTTTGTCAACCGTATTATTCTTATTTACAATGATCCTTATTGTCATATATTACTTCCTTCAACAACGCAGTCACGTTAAAACGATGGGGGTTAGAAAATGAAGAAATTAATCCGATTTTTTCTAGTAAGTGCTCTCGTATCAGGGATCATTTTATATGCGATTTCTAGTTTAAATCAATCGGAAGGTTATTCATCTGGAAATACGTTAACAATTTTTAATTGGGGCGACTATATCGATATGGATCTCGTTAAACAATTTGAAAAAGAAACCGGCATAAAAATCGTTTACGAAACATTTGATTCGAATGAGGCCATGATGACAAAGATTGAACAAGGCGGTACATCATATGATATAGCAGTCCCTTCTGAATATATGATTGATAAGATGCGACAGGAAGATTTACTTATCCCCTTAAATCATAATAAATTACCGAATTTACAATATATTGATGATCGTTTTATGGATTTACCATTTGATCCTGACAATAAATACTCTGTTCCTTATTTTTGGGGAACGGTCGGTATCACTTATAATCCAACATTACTGCCTAATAAAGAGTTCAAAAGTTGGCATGATTTATGGGATCCTGATTTAAAAAATGAAATTATTTTGATTGATGGTGCAAGGGAAATTATCGGTATGGGGTTAAACAGTCTCGGATATTCCTTAAATGATACAGATCCAAAACACTTAGCAGAAGCCTATAATAAATTACAAAAACTAACACCGAATATTAAAGCGATCGTCGGTGATGAAAATAAACTACTCATGCAAAATAATGAAGCGGCTGTCGCTGTTCTATGGTCCGGCGATGCTGCTGATATTATGTGGGAAAATGAGGATATTGATTATGTCATTCCAGAAGAAGGGTCAAATCTTTGGTTTGATAATATCGTCATCCCAAAAACAGCCAAAAATGTAGAAGCAGCTCATCAGTTTATCAACTTTTTGCTTGATCCAAAAATCGCCGCCCAAAACACCGAATATGTCGCCTATTCTACACCGAATAAAGAAGCACTCAAATATATGGACCCAGAAATGGTTCAAGATGAACGCTTCTATCCATCACCTGAGCTAACCGATAAACTTGAAGTATATGAAAATCTCGGTAAAAAGAACTTATCTATATATAACGATTTGTTTTTGGAATTTAAAATGTACCGGAAGTAAAAATAATAAGAGCATCCAGTAAGTCGCCTTGACAACTGGATGCTCTTTTTTTTACCTGTTATGCTTGTATCACATCAAAAGCCTAAAGAGAGATTACTCGTTTTAAACATGTGCTATTTAGCTGTAGCGTTACCGAAATTACTCCATATCAAATCTTCTAGTACGGAAATTCCCCGCTCGTAACGTTCTTTAAACATAACTGGAGCTGGAGTAGATGGTGTTATAATTCCTATCTTATCTCCTGGGAGTAAACGTTCTGGCTTAATCATTTTATCTCTCCTCTATTAATGATACTAATATACTACTATTAGATACATTTCACTAAGTCATATATAGACAAACTTTTACACAAGCAATGCCCGATCACTCTCAAACTCTTCAACCCGCAAGCGTTTAAATTCATCCAATAAGTCCTCAATCGTTACAGCTTTCTTCTTGTCACCAGATATATCAAGAATAATTTCTCCCTTATCCATCATGATGAGTCGGTTACCTAAATCGATTGCTTGTTGCATATTATGTGTCACCATAAGTGTTGTTAGTTCGTATGTTTCTATCAATTCTTTTGTTAGCTGAGTGATTAGTTCTGCACGTGATGGGTCAAGAGCAGCTGTATGTTCATCTAATAGTAAAATATCCGGCTCAGTAAATGTTGCCATTAATAAAGATAAAGCTTGACGTTCACCACCAGATAGAAAACCGACCTTTGTCGTTAATCGATTTTCTAACCCGACATTCAATTTGCTTAAATATGCCTTGAAAAGCTCTCGACGTTTTTTAGTTACACCGAATGTAAGGCGCCGTTTTTTACAGCGGGAAATTGCGATCGCTAAGTTTTCTTCGATTGTCATAGTTGGAGCCGTTCCCGCCATTGGATCTTGGAAAACGCGTCCAATCATACGTGCACGTTTATATTCCGGTAAGTGAACAACCTGTTTTCCATTTATAAAAACTTCACCAACATCAGGAAATAAGCTTCCAGAGACCATATTCATTAATGTCGATTTTCCTGCTCCATTACTCCCAATAACTGTGACAAAATCACCCTTTTTTAAGGAGAGATTAATATCTTTTAATGCTTTCTTTTCGTTTGGTGTGTTCTCATTGAATGTAACAGATAAATGCTGTAATTTAAGCATCCGTAACACCTTCTTCCTTACGACGAAGCTCTATTTGCAAGCGTTTTTCTGAGCGCCGTTTCCTTTCTTTTCGAGACTTTAACACATTGGGTAAAACTAATGACGCAATAACGAGGACCGCTGTGATTAATTTCATATCGCCTGTTTCTAAGAAATCGACTCGTAATGCCAAAGTGACAACCATGCGGTAAATAATCGCCCCGCCAATAACTGCCAATGTCGCTCGGGCAATTGTTTTCGTACCAAAAATAGCTTCACCGATAATGACAGAGGCTAAACCAATAATAATCATCCCAATGCCCATTCCAACATCAGCAAACCCACCGTGCTGTGCAATAAGACCACCTGCAAAGGCAACAAGGGCATTCGATATACCAACTCCTAAAATAATAAGTGAGTCGGTATTAGCAGAAAAGCTGCGGATCATTTTTTTGTTATCACCTGTTGCACGTAAAGCAAGTCCAACTTCTGTTTTTAAGAAAAAATCAGTTAAGAGTTTCACAATTGTCGTTATAATAAGCATCACACCGATGATCGCCCATGTTTTTGGAACCTGTGTCAAACCAACTGAACTCAACAACCCGTTTATTAATGAATCAATTCCTGTTTTTTCCCATACAGACTGAACTTGCTTAAAAAATGTCGTCTCATTTAAAAATGATACAGTCGGTTTGTCAAGAATACGTAAGTTAATGGAATATAGCGCTGTCATCATTAATATTCCTGATAATAAAGGGTTGACTTTTCCTTTTGTATGAAGAAGTCCTGTTATACAGCCTGCAAGAAAACCAGCCACTAATGCTAATAAGCTCGCAACAATCGGTGGTACACCATGAATAATCGAAATAGCTGCAACAGCTGCACCCGTTACAAAACTCCCATCTACAGTTAAGTCAGGAAAGTCTAAAATACGAAATGTTAAATAAACACCTAAAGCCATAATCGCATATATAATGCCAGATTCTACTGCACCGAACATTGATAAAAACAAATGAATCTCTCCTCTCCAACTCGTTTTAAAGAAATCACAGGAACGAATAGCTCCTGTGATTGATGTCTACATGAACTGTTATTCATTTGTTTCTAGAAATTCAGCCAATTCATCCCACTCATCATGCCACTTGACACCTTGTTTTTCAGCCGCTTCTTTATTAATAATTAATTTTATCTCTTCAGGATATTCTACCGGGATATCGCTCGGGTCTTTTTCTCCCTTTAAGATTTCAACCGCCATTTCGCCCGTACGGTAACCAATCTTAATATAGTCAATGCCAAATGTAGCGAATCCACCCTTTTCTAATGAATCAGGTTCCCCAACGATTAATGGAATTTTCTGATCCTCTGCAACGCCAACAACACTATCGAGTGCTGAGACAACCATATTATCTGTCACGATATAAAGAACGTCCACTTCACTTGCAATAGTCATTGTCGCTTGTTGTACTTCAGACGTATTGGCTACTGTTCGCTCAGTTAGCGTTAAGCTCGTTCCTTCAGCTGCTTCTTTCACCGTATCAATCTGAGATACTGAATTTTGTTCTCCTGCATTATATATAAGTCCTACATTCGCCCCATTAAAATATTTATCGATAAACTGAACTGTTTCCTTTATTGCTTCAGGATGTAAGTCGACAACTCCAGTTATATTATCTCCTGGTTGATCCATCGCTTCGACAATTCCTGCTCCAACTGGATCGGAAACAGACGTAAATACAATTGGAATCTGATCTGTTGCTTGCAATGCTCCTAATGTACTTGCAGTTGAATTAGCAAAAATTAGGTCAACACTATCTGCTACGAAGTTATCAGCAATTGGCTTTACATTGTTTTGTTCTCCTTGAGCACTTTGCAAATCAAATTCGACATCTAATCCTGCATCTTTTAAGGCCTCTTGAAATCCCTTATACGCCTGATCTAATGAGGGATGCTCAACGATTTGTGTCGCACCGATTTTAAATGTTTTTCCTTTTTTGCTTGATCCACCATTAGAGCTACCTCCAGCCTTATCTTCTGAATTTCCACAAGCACCTAACATGATTAAACTCATAAGCAGCATACATAAAATAATTATTCTCTTCCTCATCTCTCTACTCCACTCCTCTAATTCCTTGTGATATTATTAACATTTTTCTAAATAATTAGCGACTATTATACCACAGGCGTTTTGTTAGTCAAGATACAGTTTTAAACTGAAAACGCTATCATAAAATAATTTAATTTATATCCTGTTGTATAACATTTCATTAGAACCTATTTGTATCCGTTTACAAGTATTGTTACGTCTATGTTTTTAAAAAGTGGTTAATTTTCCCATTATGTAATTTTTTTTAAAAAAAGCTTTTTAGAAATATTTTATTTTATGGTCTGTATTTATTCGATATAATAAAGATGACCATGAAAAAGGAGTATGACAATTGATTGAAATTTACACAGATGGTGCATCAAGTGGAAATCCCGGTATCAGTGGCGCTGGTATTTACATAAAAGCATATGGGCTCGTTTACACATTCGCCATTCCACTTGGAGTTTGTACAAACCATGAAGCCGAATTCTACGCGGTCATTAAAGCATTGGAAATTTGTAAAGATAAATTTCCCGGAGACATTCTCTCCTTTCGTTCAGATTCTAAAATAGTCGTTGATACGATAGAAAAAGATTATACAAATAATAAAGCCTTCCAGCCGTTATTAGAAAAAATAAGGCAAGAAGGAAAGTCGTTTCCATATGTTTTTATTAAATGGATTCCAAATCGCACCAACCAAAAGGCTGATCAATTAGCGAAACAAGCGATTCAACAGCAACACTAAACTATCCGTTTTCTAACATTTTCCCAAGTGGTCCATCTTCACGAATGATGTCTTGAATCTCGTAGATAGATATTGGAAACATCGGAAAGCCGACATAATATGGTGTGATTTCATAAAGTTGAAAATAGATAACAAGCGCTTTATCAGCAAGATAAAAATCTTGTTTCGATGAAATTGTAATGGGCTCATCAAATGTATCGAGATTTCGTTCTTTTATTTGTCTTTCAACGATTTTTTTAAGTACGTCTTGATAATGACTATTTGGCTTAAACAGTTCATGAAGTTGGTAGCTTTTTCCCGTTTTCACATCAAACGTTAACGATTTCATTAATGTTAAGCCATGAGCATGATATGGTGCATATGCATAATTAGTTAATGATAGGCTAAGGACGTTACGTTCATTTGTTTTTACTTCATACTGTCCTAACATCTCTTGAAAAAGACCTGCCTGCTGACTTTCATACTGCTCTCTTCGTAAATTTTGTACTTGTTGATAAATCTTTTGATTCATTGTTTGCTGAGCGGTTATATTTTGCAAATGAATGATTTGCGGATAATAAATCTGCTCTCCAGAGCTCTTTATGACAAATGTCTGAAGTGATACAGGTAAAATGGGCTGAAACATACGGCTCCTCCTCGTAAACTTTGTTAATAATACTTTATTCAATGCCCATAAAAATGTTATAACATAAAAAATTCCCTGCCACAGTACGCCGACTGGACAGGGATATGATACATTTCTTAATTTAAAGCAATAATTCTTTGATTGCGACTTCCTCTAAAGGTTAATGATAAATCTCTCTGTTCAATAACAAATTTACCATCGACAAGCACATCACAAATTTGCAATAATTCTTTTTTATATGGGTCATTCGAAGCTATAATTTTCTCATACGTAAAACCACTGTAGATCCAGATATTTTTATCAAGCTTCTTAATTTCTTTGGCAAGCTTTACGAGTTCTTTCGCTTGAATCATCGGCTCTCCACCAGAAAAGGTCACATCTGTTAATGGATTATCTGCCACTTCTTGCAAGATATCATCGACTGACATGTTTTTTCCATTCGTCATCTTCCAACTTGATGGGTTATGGCATCCGAGACATTGATGTGGACAACCTGCGAAAAAGATAACTGTCCGTAAGCCTTCGCCATCAACAACTGAGTCATGGATAATGTTCATGACCTTCATTGGTGCTTGACCCTTTCCGCTTCTTCCTGATATTTCGCTTCATTCCATTTCGTCATATCACCAACTAAATATCCGGTAATCCGTCTAATTCGTTCAATCAATTGTTCATCATCATTTTCACAATCAGGACATGCATTGTCAATTATGCCTGAATGACCACAAACTTTACAACGGTCAACGGGATGATTAATTGAACCGTATCCCATATTACTTGTAGCCATCGCTTTCACGAGCTTGTCCAATGCTGGAATGTTTTTCGAAACATCTCCATCCACTTCGATATATGAAATATGGCCGGCATTACATAATTCATGAAATGGACCTTCTTTTCTAATCTTATCAATTGCTTTGATTGGGTAGTATACAGGAACATGGAAAGAATTCGTATAATAATCTCGCTCTGTCACACCCGGAATTTTTCCGAAGTCTTGCTGATCACGCTTCGTAAACTTGCCTGACAATCCTTCAGCAGGTGTTGCAATAAGTGTGAAATTTAATTGATATTGCTGAGTTGCCTCGTCCATCCGTTCACGCAGTTGTTTTACAATACGATATCCTAGTTCATATGCAGCTTCACTTTCACCATGGTGTTTACCCGTTAAAGCTACAAGCGCTTCTGCCAAACCGATAAAACCTATACTTAATGTCCCATGTTTTAACACTTCTTCAAGTGTATCCTCATCTTGAAGTTTTTCACTATCTTTCCAAACATGTTGTCTATATAGAAAGGAGAAATGCTTGGCTTTCTTTCTTGCCTGAAAACGGAATCGTTCGAGTAACTGGAGAATAGCAATATCAATATAGTTATGTAGCTTCTCCATAAATTTTTCAACTGTTTTCGTCGATAAGGCAATTTTGACGAGATTAATGGATGTAAACGATAAATTACCACGACGAATACTATTTTCATCACCATGAATATTAGACATAACACGTGTACGGCATCCCATATATGATACTTCTGATTCCGGTGTCCCATCATAGTACTGAGCATTAAAGGTAGAATCAATAAAGCTGAAATTTGGAAATAATCGCTTAGCAGTCGTTTCGAGTGCTAATTGATATAAATCATAATTCGGATCACCTTCATGAAAGTTGATTCCTTTTTTCATCTTAAAAATTTGAATCGGAAAAATCGGTGTTTCCCCTTTACCTAACCCTGCTTGTGTTGCTAATAACAGATTTTTAACGAGAAGCCGACCTTCCTTAGACGTATCCGTTCCGTAGTTAATTGACACAAACGGAACTTGTCCTCCACCTCTAGAATGCATGCTATTACTATTATGAATAAATGCTTCACATGCTTGATAGACATCACGCTCTGTTTCAATCCAGGCGTGTTCTTTAACTTCTTCCTCTACCCACGATGTTGGATATGACTTTAACTTTATTAAATGCTTTTCATATGTTTTACGTACATACGGAGCCAAATCAAAATCAAACATTGGAAAACTCTGACCACCATGTTGCATATTTTGATTCGCCTGAAAAATGATAGACGCTAATGCAAGCGCACTTGTAATCGAAGACGGTTCTCGCATATGCCCATGACCTGTATTAAATCCATTTTTAAGTAGTTCCCCTAACGGAATTTGACAACAAGTTGTCGTTCCTGTTGGATAAAAATCGAAATCATGCGGATGAAGATAATTTTCCTCAATCGCACGCTTCACACTTGGTTGGAGTAGTTTTTCCATTCCATAAAACTTCCCACTTTCTGAAGCAAATTTTCCCATTTGCCCCATCGGCGACTGCCCATCAACATTCGCATTTTCTTGTAGTAGATTACGATTTTTCACCTCTACAATTTGTGAGAAAGTGTCCATTAAGCGTGCTTCCACATCATGTTCTTCTTTAAGCAAAACCATTTCATTTCCCCCTATGCCTCACGCTTTTTTGCCATATATAGTATTCATTTAATAATTATACACTACATATGGTGTCGTAAATAATCATAACATAGAGAGAGACTGTTTAATGTGAATGATTTTTGAAAGTCTTAGGGAAATATTTTTTAAATTTTCGAATGGTATAACCGCTTTATCTGGCATGTTTTCACTTGAGATTTTCGAGGATAAGATATCTTTTATATACGATAAATACCAACTCAAATTCCGTGACTTTTTTAACAAAATCTATTGCACATTAAAAAGATATAAAAAAACTATCATTTCGGTTTATTAGATGTAAATCATTCAATTTCCTCATTATATTTGACAAGATAATCAGCTTGTTCAATCGGGTGAATTTCAGTCACATATTTATCCTCTGCAGGAAAATAACGATTTATATATTTTTTCAAAATCATATCTCGGTTTCCTATATATGTATCTCTATTAAGCACGCGAGACAATCTTTTATCTTTCGGAACATCTAAATAAATAACATAATCAAAATAATTTCTTAACAAAGGTCGTTGGATGAAAACACCCTCTATCATTAGAATGGTATCTGCATCTATATCGAGTCGTCGTTGATGATAAACGTCTTGAGTTTTATCATAAGATTCAATCATATGATGTATTTCTTTTCCTTTGTGAATGGGGATGAATATATTTTCTAAGACATAATCATATCGCCATTGAATGTTGTAATAACAATCCCATTCTGCTTTGTTTTTATTATATCGAACGGATCTTTTATGGATAAAATCATCCATATGAAGCAAAGCGACTTTCATGTCTGCTAACTTCAGAGCATCTTCTAGCTTTTGGGCATAAGTCGTTTTACCAGCTCCACCAAGGCCATCGATTCCGATGATAAACGTTTTATTGGCCTGTCGTTGTTGAATATTTCTGATTATATTTTCCATATCAACACAACCATTTTAGACTAGTCTATATACCATTTAGGTACAAGCTGGGAAAATTCATCATGATCTACTATAACATCGAGTGAATATCGTAGCATTTTTTCATAAATTCCTAATGGGCCCCCCCATACGAGTGCTGACACGATATGCATCGCACTATAGAGTGTGTACAACTCCCAAAACGAATCTGTGACACCACCTATGTCATCATGATAACCGTCTACAATCCCAATCGTAAACGGAACACTTGCCTTGACAGAGAAAAAGCCTAATTTCGTTAAATCATGAATAGGATCTCCCCAATCCATCCGTTGAAAATCAATAATACCAGACAATGTTCGCTCGTGAATCAGTAAATTAGCCGGATGAAAATCATCGTGTTGGAACGTATTTGGTCTTTCTATCAATAAATGTTCATGTAAACGTATATAATTTTTAAGAAGTGATTTAATATGCTCATCAAGAGGAACATTTTTTAAACGCTTTAAATAACTGTCACTCTTATGCTTTTTATGATTGTACCAATTTGGTGTACCCTCAGGAGCATTTAAATGATGCAATTTTTTCAGTTCTTTCCCTGCAAGAAAACCTGCATCATATTGTTCAATTTGCGTTATATCTTTTAAAGCTACCTCTCCATCTTGACCAGGTAAATACGATAGAATCATATACGACATATCAGCCGAGTCTAGTGTGCCGAATTCGAACGTTTTCGGAACATAAGCCGATAGCTCATTTAATCGCGAAATCGTGTCATACTCAATTTGGCGTTCTTGTTTATCTTTTTTCGGGAACAATCTTAATAAGTACTGGTCATCAATGACATATTTTTTATCAGATGAAAAGCCTTTCGTTAACTCTTTAATCTGGCCTCCCTTTTGAGCAATTGGTATCTGTTGTAAATATTCCGGCTTCATTATAGCCCTCCTTTATATTCTTAATGATATATCATTTTATTAAGAATTTTATTTATATTAATATCTTAGCAAAAGTTTTTTATAATGGAAGACAGTTACTATCTTTTATCATAAAAAAAACCAGTATTCGACTGATTTTTTTAAAGAAAGTATACTTATTTCCAATCACTTTTTTCGCTCCAAATACTTCGACCCTTCACGTATCGCTAACTTAGAAAGCGATTGTTTTTCAATAAATTCAGCTACTGATGTTGGGTTTGTCTTGGAATACTCCCTTAAAGCCCAGCCAATCGCCTTTTGAATAAAAAATTCATCGATCTGTTTTAAGCGATTAATAATCGAATATAAACGCTTTTCATCCGTTTGATCTTTATATTTTAATTGAAAGAGAATCATCGTTCGTTGCAACCACAAATGATTGGAAGAAAGCCATTCATCACCTTTTTCTAATATAAGCTGTGGATACGTCTGAAAAACATTGCCTACTAAATGACTTGCTATCGCATCAACTGTGTCCCACCATGATTTGGTCGTAATCATATATTCTAGTAATTCGATGTGGTGATCTGTTAACCGCTTTTTATGCTTTACTAAATAATCAACAGCAACATATTGGTACTCCCGTTCTGGCATCTCCCATAATGTACGAATCATTTCGCTGACATGCTCACTATCGTAATCGACTTCTCGGAGAAAGGGTTTAGATAAATCTCTTCTTTCCTTTGCCTTTAATCCGATAAAAGGAAATTGATTTCTCATATATTTTTCCATATGGATAGCATTTTCTTCATTTCTATTCGCTTCAAATACCGTATGTAATGATGCTATGGATTGTTTTGACATGTTAACACCCCAAACACTTTTTCATTTCATCCTATTACTATTTATGTGATTCATCATAAATAGATTTCCATAAAGAATCGATTAGAAAACGGCATAAATGATAGAATGTTAATTCAACTATACCATATCCGGCAATGAGTTATGAAACTAGCACAGTTTAGCTGAATGACGAGCTAAAACAAACCTAACATAGTCAAAAACAAAATCCTCATTAGCTTAATTTCCTAACAGTTCTCTCGTCTTATTTAAAATCTCTTCATCTTTTAAGCGAAATTTAAATTCCACTCTCCTTGATTCCTGAGCACTATATTTTCCCTTTTTATTAGTACGTGAGTCAGCATATGATTTACTATTGACAGTCAATTTTTTCTCAAGTTGTGCTTGTAGACCACGATTTGGGAATTTTTCACCTAAAATATATTCTGCAACACGATACGCACGCTTCTGAGCAAGCTCTAAATTATATAAGTACGACCCGTCCATATCTGTATGACCTTCGATAATCACTTCTGCAATATAGTCTTCATAGTTATTTTTTAATAAGATATCTAAATACTGTGGGATGAAGTCATCTAATAGTCCATAAGAATCCGGATGGAGTTCCGCTTCATCATAAGCGAATAATATTTCTGTATTAAAAATAATTGCTCCTGTCTTTTCATCTACCTCGATTCCATGCTCTGAATCAGTAAATGCTTCCTTCAAGTCATGAACTATTTGTGTACGCACGCCCATAATTTGGTCTAATGTTTTTTTCATTTCTTTAATTTGATATGATTTAATCACCATCATCACAATAAAAAATAACATAAAACAGAGTAGAATCGTCGTTAATAAATCAGTAAAAGATGGCCAAAATTGTCCTTCTTCCTGCTCTCCCTTAAACAAGCGTTGATATTTAGAATTCATTTCTATCCATCCCTATATGAGTGGCATTTTGTTGGCTGGTTGTCTGAACTCCTCGATTATAGGATTGAAACTCGCGACCAATCTCTTGCAATAGCTGCTGAATAGAACGGAAATAGTTCCGTTGCATCTCTTCCGTCATCCGACGAATATCTACTAATTCTCGCTTCATACCTTCGCTCGTTCGACTCATTGCATCACCAAACTGGTGCACGACATCATGCAGGCGATGATTTAGTTGTCCTTCTAAACTATCAACATGTTTTATAAGAGCATCTTTTAACACATCTACACTTCTATCCAGTTCCCTTTCTCGATGCTGGAATGATTGATTGATTTGCGAAACAGTTGCGTTTATTTCTTGAATAAGCTGTTCGTTTTTCGTTCCAAGTTGCTCGAAGGTTTCAGAAGCCTTTAACATATGTTTTTCAAATGTCACTGACTGGTTAGCATGGTTGTCTAAATGCTGATTAAACTTTGTACTAAATTCTGCCAATTTACGCATTCTCTCTGATAAAATATGGCTAGCTTCTTCTTGTGTTCGGTTCGTCATTTCTAAGTATTGAGGTAATTTACTGACACCATCCCCTACATGTTCAAAACCATGGCGCAGATTTTTTAAATCATTAGATAGATTGCCTAATTTTTCACTGACCTGATGACCAAAGATTTTCTTTAACTCTTCACGATGCTCCGCAATCACAGCTACCATTTGTTGTTGCTCCTTAACAACTTGTTCAAAAGTTTGACGAACTTGCTGCTGCTCTTCCACGACTGATGTGACAAAGTTTTTTAATTCTTCTGAGGTAACCTCCATATGCTTCAAGGTTTGCATTTGTGCAGACGATGTTTCTTGTGCTTTTTCAAATATTTGTTCGATAATATTCGCTACCCGTTCATTCCGTTGATCCGCTTTTTTAAAATAAGCAAATAATGTAGAAAAATTTTCATTTAACGCCGTTGTACCGTCCGCAAATCCATCTGTCACCGCCTTCATCTGTTGAAACAACGTTTGAAAATCTCGTAAATTACTTGAAAGTCCGTCATCAAAAGCCGCTAAATCTTTTGCAGACTGCTGTAATCCAGTTGTGTATTCTCTAAATCCGACAAAAGATTTAACTACTTCATGAAGGGATTGGTGAATGGCTTCAGATACTTCTATTAAACGATTCATGCCATGTTGTTCGTCACCTTCAAAGTGAGACTCTACCATAAGCATTAAATCTGTCATCATATATTCTGTATTTAGGACTCTACGAAGGATTGTCGTAAAAAGTGAAAAAGTCATCCCAACAATACTTGTGTAAAAAGCGACATCAATACCAGATAACACGCCAACGACATTTTCAATGAGAAAGTCTCCACTCATATTCATACCACTTAAAGAAATCGTTAAACCGATAAATGTCCCTAACACACCGAGTAAAATAAACACCGATACCATCATTTGAATGAGCTTCATAGCAGCAATCACTGGGACACGAAACATCCGCCAACTAGAAAATTTCTCTTGCACAAATGTCTCTACGTTCAATGCTTCTTCTTTTTGTCTTAAATCGAATTGTTCTTTAAAAGTTTGCAACGGCTCGATATCCACACGGTTTGTTTCTTTTAAATACTTCCTTATTCTATTAATCTTCAAAAACAAAACAAGATGAATTGTCACCGTTAATATAAAAGCGATAAATAGCGTCAAGAAAATAAATTCAATCATGGGATGAACGAGAATCGCTGCTACTTTTTCCTTACTCGCAAATAATTCGAGGATTGCTTGTACCATTCCTTTTCCTCCTATACATGAAGAAATCAAGTGCCCTTTTTAATACATATTCTAGACTTGGACAAATCATGTATAGAAATCGGTTTGTATCACTTAAACTGTGATAGAGTGATTCTGAAGTATGGACTAGCGAGAGTAAAAGGGCTGAGGCGCTCGTGTTTGACCCATCGATGCTCGATTTCCACCTGCCACCGCTCGATTTCGGACCGTCGCCGCTCGATTTCAGCCTGTCACCGCTCGATTTCCACCTGCTACCGCTCGATTTCGGCCTGCCGCCGCTCGATTTTTCCATGAGATCGAGCGATTTTGAAACTAAAGTAAAAATCAATCGTATGTAATAATAGAATCTATTTTGGTGGTGATTCTTATGGATACAGGTACAATCATTTATATCATCACAATGGGTTGGACACTGATTATTTTCGGTGGACTAACATATCTAATTGTAAAGAAGAAAGATTATTTTTTAATCAGTGGCTTTTATAAGCGTTCTGAAGAAGAAAAAGTCTATTTACAAAAAAGTGGTTATTTAAATGCGATGGCCAAAGCAATGACCATTTCGTTTTGGATCTTCACCCTTACATTTATCGTCGGCTTATTACCTATCCCTTATGGTTTTGAAATTGGGATAGGAATATTTCTTATTGTATTACTAGGTGGAATGATATGGATACAACGTTATGAAGTACCATATAGAAGAAAAAGAGCGACTTGGACGACTGCTATCATTAGCATTGTCACGCTTGGCTTTATCATTGCTATTTTCGTTGTTGGTTATATTGATAATGAAATTAAAGTCAATCAAGATATATTTGAGATTACTGGTATGTATGGGCTAGAATTGGATATCGACGACATCGAGCATATCACTCTACTTGATGAACTCCCTGAAGTCATCATGAAAACGAATGGTTTTGCAACGACGAATCTTTTAAAGGGACGTTTCCAACTTGTGGAACCATATGGCACATGTACATTATTTATTCAGAAACGAACTAATCCAGTTTTATATATCCAAACAAAGGATGATTATGTGATGATTGCTAGAAAAGATGCGAATGAAACGAGAGTGCTCCACGACTTACTTATTCAAGAAAAAAATCGACTAGCTAACAACGAATCCTATGAATAGTCAATAAAAACATCTATGACAAATCTCCCATTAAATAGTAACATATAAATTAAATGTACTTTTGGAGGCAAATTTCCACATATTGAGGTGATATTATGGGAGATCGCAACTACTTCATCATACTTGCTATCGCGGTTATGTTAGCGATTCAATATTTTTTATCAAAACATCCGAATCCATTTGCTGCACTTATCGTACCAATTATTTATATGATCATTCTTACAGGGCTGTTTATTTTTGATATTATCCAACATGTGATCGTCTTCTTGCTCCTGCTTCTTCTCGGTTTACTCTATCTGTTACGAGAATGGTTTGAAGCACAAAAGAGTCTTAAATCAAAATAAAAAGAAGCAAACACCTACCAATAAGGTGCTGCTTCTTTTTATTCTCTACGATGTGACAGCTTGATCGATAATCGAAAAGGAGACTCGTTCACAATCAATTTCCGCTTTTGCCCCATAAGGTAAAATAAACTTAGGCTCTGTGTGCCCAAAATTTAAGTTATATAAAATTGGCATATCTAAATCATACTCTCGCATAACTGTTAAAATCACATCTTTATATTCATCATAAAAAGTCTCGCCCTGTGGCTTCGCAAAAATCATTCCCTTTGCTCGTTCTAAAATGCCTTGTGCCGCATAGTTACGAAGCCAATAAGTGATGTTACTTGGATCTGGTTTCTCTTCCGATGTTTCAAAAAACAAGATGCTTCCGTCCCACATCTCTTGATTTGGCCAGATAGCTGTTCCTTTGGCAAATTCAAGCACCTCAATACATCCCCCCATTAAATGTCCTTGAACAACACCTTCCCCTTGGAGCAATTCATAATCTTGATTCGGCTGCATCGTCCGACGTGTATCTTTATTCTTAATATCCCACTCTAAATATTCACTCGTCCACTGTTTAGCTGGTGCAATTTCACCAACCATATCACTTGAAAACAAAAAGCGCTCAACCATCTCAATCGTATACGGATTCATCTCCACATTTTCCGCAAAATCAGTTAAAATCGCTGGCCCATAAAAGGATGATATACCGGCTTTTAGGCAAAATAAGTGGGTAATTGTCACATCTGAGTAACCCATAAATATTTTCGGATGTTTACGAATGACATCAAAATCAATATACGGAAGTAAACGAATGCTTTCGTTACCGCCAATATTGGCGATAATCGCTTTAATATTATCATCTTTAAAAGCTTGCATTAAATCTTCAGCTCGTGCTTCTGGGTGTTGATAAAGATAGTCTTCTCCTTTTAAACTATTTGGCATCGCAATAACTTTTAATCCAAACACATCTTGCAAACGTTTAATCCCTTGCTCATAACGCCATCTCAGTTCTGGCTCTCCTGCTCCACCCCAAGATGGGCTTACAGTTGCAACAAGATCGCCACGCTCTAGCTTTTTCGGTTTTATTAACATCGACTATCTCTTCCTTTCCCCATATTCTGGACTCGATCAAATTCTTCATTTAAATTAATTCATTACATTTTCTACTGGAACAGGAATTTGATTTAAAATCTGTCCCACAATATCATCTACTGTCTTCTTAATCGCTCCTTCCATCGTTAAAATGAGACGATGTGGAAAGACATAAGACGCTAAAGTTTTAATATCTTGTGGGGTAATATACTCACGTTCTTCCACCAATGCTTTCGCTTGTGCCGCCCGCATCAACGCTAACACCCCACGTGGACTAATTCCAAGTTCAATTTCCGAATGTGTTCGTGTTTCATGGACTATATCTAATAAATAATCTGTCACAATATCCGTCAAAACGACTTCTTTTGCTTGACGTCGTAACTCTAAAATATCTTCCGGCTCTAAAATAACTTCTAATTCATTATATGGATCTTGGAGACGATAATTTTGTAAAATTTCCTTCTCTTCTTCTCGCGTCGGATAACCGAGATTGATTTTGAACAGAAAACGATCTAGCTGTGCTTCTGGAAGTGGGAACGTCCCATAATTGCTCTCAACTGGGTTTTGTGTCGCAAGGACGATAAAAGGTTGTGGCACGGTAACCGTTTCTCCATCAATCGTCACCTGATGTTCTTCCATCACCTCTAATAAACTCGACTGTGTCTTCGGTGTCGCCCGGTTAATCTCGTCAGCCAGTAATACATTCGTCACAACTGGCCCTTCTCTTAATTCAAACGTCTCATGTTTTGGGTTAAAATAACGAATACCCGTGACATCACTTGGTAATACGTCAGGTGTGAATTGAACTCGGTTAAAATCACCATGCATCACCTTGGCAAAACTCTTCGCCAATTTTGTCTTCCCTGTTCCTGGTGCACTCTCAAATAAGATATGCCCACCAGCAATAATTGCGATAAATAATAGATCAATTTCAGTTTCTTTCCCATAGATGACTTGTTGTAATGCTTGTTTTGCTTTATGTATTTTTTTCATACCATCACCCTCCAGATTCATTTGCTAATATTTTTCGTTCAGCTTCTTTAATTTGCTTCTTAAATAGAGAAATTTTCTCTCTGTCCACATCGATATCTCCATAGCGAATCATCTGATAAATGTCACTAGGTAAATCGATTTCTAATCGTTCAAACCACTCATCGACTGTTTCGAACGGCAAGCGACCTTGGCCATGCTTAAGAGCTTTCCGTTCTAAATCATAAACAGCTTTTCTAACTGGATGTACAGGTTTTCTTCTCAAAAAGTTAAACAAGCGAGATACATTTTTTTCTTCTTTCTGTTTTAACGGTTCGATGACATGTGGTTGATTAACTTGGCGAATCTTACTTTCTGGGCCTCTTCGCTTTTTAAGTACGAGCCAAAACACAAATAAAATCAATAATCCGATAATGATGAAGTTAAGGATTAATCCTGGAGCAAGTGCGTCAAACATCGAAGGGAGCTCAGAGATATCCTCTTCCGGTTCAAAAACAACGGGGTCTTCTTCTGACTCAGGTATCTCAATATCTTTGAAAAGTGAATCCAAAAACGAAAATATTCCAACGATATGACCAAGCGCCATGGCTAGGTAAGGGAAGACAACATCCCAGATTTTCTTTAGCCCGAAAAATATAATTAAAGTAACAACCGAACCACTCAATAACAAACCTATATAGGATAATAAATAGCGAACATAATGCTTCGTTGATTTCATATTTGTCATATAACTCAATGCCGAACCTATTGAAACGACAAAAAACTGAATAAATAAATATATAATAAGTGTGGGATCATTCTTCTGTATCATATTAAAAATCATTAAAATAACGGTTAAACCTAGATAAATGATTTCAGGATATTCGAGCGTTTCACGGCGTATCATTGCAAAGCGCCACGTCAAAATCAGTGCAAGAATGAAAGTGTGTAATAGTGGAAATCCCATAAAATAGAAAATAAATACTGGAACGAACCCAAGAAAAAAATAAGTATGCGTGTCTCCAACCCAGCGACCGAGAATAATGAAAAATACCCAAATAGCTAAAAAGAGTAAATAATAGATTCCATGTGACAGAGAATTGGCAATCGGGAGCGCTAATAAAAAGATGACTGTTACTTCACTTAATAGATGCGATCCGTATTTGATAGATTTATTTTGCATGTTCACACCCCCACCTTTTAGGCATGTTTCACTACTTCACTTGTAACCAATGGTTTTAAGTATGCTCCATCATCCACTTCATGAATGTGAAACACCCTTGCACCTATTCGGCTCAAATCAGTCCGTGTTTCTTCAGAGACTAGTCCGATTATCACAATTGTATGGAAACCCTGATTATATCGTAGGACATGCTGCACCATCTGTTCAAATGAGTATGTGACAGGCATTCGTTTCAGTCTAGCTAACATTTCTAAAGTATTCCGAAAGTGTACCTTCCCTTCACTCATTGGCAAATGAATAAAAGGTATTTCACCTACCTTAAAAGCATTCAAATAAATCTCAAATGGAATGTTTTGTTTGGTCGCATATTCACTTAAATAAGCTGTGTAAGATAAAACATGTTCAATATCAACATAATAATTCGGTGGAGACTCGACATTCACTAAAAATAAAAATGAACGATTAATCACTCGCTCATAGACATTTGTTTGTAATGTCAATGACTTTGCCGAGGCTTTCCAGTTTATCCGATGAAATGGGTCTGCTTGCTGATAATCTCTGATTGTTACCGGATCTTGTATATCTTCAAAGGGCGATGTCTGATAACGACTCATCCCCGGAGTCATCTGATTTAAAATCTGAATACCACTTACCGGAAGTAACTCCGGATAGACAATGATTTCCGTTTCATGTCTTTTTCCATATTGCAATGTCATTAATCGATAGTTAAATAGATGTGGTAATGAATACTGGATATGATTCACTTTTGCAACACCGCGCTTTTTTGCAAGTAGCGGCAGTTTAATTCTTATTTGACTTCGTGGTGGGATAGAACCATAAATATGAACAGGTTCTTTCCAATACTCTTCCACATCCGAAATATATGTATAGGCTTGAACAGGAGATGCAATTTGCAATGTTAACTTACCATTAAAAATAGGAAATAAGGAACGGTTCTCTATTTCAAAAGACAGCTCCATTTTTTCTCTTTGAAAAAGTCGAACCGAAGTGGATGAATTTATAAGCATTAATTTCCTAGTCAATGTTTTTTCATATAAATAATACAAAATTAAATATGTCACCATAAAACCGATTGCTACAAAAAGCATCGTTTGCCTGAAAATAACAGCACTAACAACTAAAACAATCAAGCTCATTAGAAAATAATCAATAAACCGATTATGATGGTATGTTTCATGGTCTTTTCTCCATGACACGCGCATTCCCCCTATTTTCATGATGTAAAATTAACACTTTACTAGATTTTATCATTATTTAGAAATAGTGCAATAAGTTTTGATATAGTTGGCGTGGCCAGCACATCACAATGGAGCTTCAATACGGCCTCTCACTTGTGGGAAAAGCAATGAGACAATGCATTGATGAGTCAATACAGCCTCTCGCGGTTGAAAATCATAACGAGACAACGCATTGAAGTCTCAACGCAGCCTCTCGCGGGCGAATTTTTTCCTGAGGCAACGCATTAGAGCCTCAATGCTGCCTCTCGCGGGCGAATTTTATCCTGAGGCAACGCATTGAAGTCTCAATGCAGCCTCTCGCGTGCGAATTTTATCCTGAGGCAACGCATTGAAGTCTCAACGCAGCCTCTCGCGGGCGAATTTTATCCTGAGACAACGCATTGAAGTCTCAACGCAGCCTCTCGCGTGCGAATTTTTTCCTGAGACAACGCATTGAAGTCTCAATGCTGCCTCTCGCGGTTAAAGATCATAACGAGACAACGCATTGAAGTCTCAACGCGGCCTCTCGCGTGCGAATTTTATCCTGAGGCAACGCATTGAGGTCTCAATGCAGCCTCTCGCGGTTAAAAATCATAACGAGACAACGCATTGAAGCGCCAATGCAGCCTCTCAACATGAAAAAACAATTCGAGACATCGCATTGAACCCTTCCAGACTCCACTCTAAGTAATTACATGAGATTAAGTAACTAACGAACAAGAGCTAATTATTGATAGGCTTTTAAAAACAATAATAATATAAAAAAACAAGCTGAGAAAGTATACTTTTTCTCAGCTTGTTTATTTAATGGGTTTGCAATCTACCCCATATTACAGAGTGCCATTCCTTAATGTAAATCCTTGAAATCCGCACGGTCAATGATTTCATCAAGGAAACTTGTCCCCTCTTTTGGTCGTGGTAAATTAAAGTAATCACAAAATGTCGCACCAACATCTGACATTGTTTCACGAACCCCAATGTTAGCTTTTTTTACTTTTGGACCAAAAATCATCATTGGTACATATTCGCGTGTATGATTTGAATGCCCAATCGTCGGGTCATTTCCATGATCTGCCATGACAATCAGTAGGTCATCTTCATCTAACAACGGGATAAACTCATTTAACCAGTGATCTGTTATATTTAACAATTCACCATACCATTCTACGTTCTCAGCATGTCCTGCTAAATCTGTTTCTTGAACATTGACAAGAAAAGCAGCATCTTCTTTTTCTTTTATAAAGGCTTCAGTCACTCTGGATAATAAAGTCCTTGTATCAACAATTGGTTCTTCTGGACCTTCCCCATGTAAAACATCTGCCGTTTTTCCTAAGCGATATACTTTCAATCCATGTTTAGCTGCAATCATCGGAAACTGCTTATTAACTTCAACACCGTATCCCATATGATAAACCTCATAGCCTTTGCCATAAACATCTGCTTTCGGTGTGTCAACACCCCATTGTCCTGGATGTTTCTCTTTAACACAGGAGAGGATCTTTTCAATTGACGTATATGGTCCACCAAATGCTATAACACGAGTTGTATCGACATGATGACGAACGATACGGCCAATTTTTTTCACTTCTTCAAACGACATTTTCTTAAAATCTGCTGTGACATTAATAATATTACCTACAGCTGATTCTAAATTATCCCCTACGACTGCCGCACCATTAACTAATAGGACTTTATTTTCTATGAATGGGTATTCAACCGTATATCCCGCTTGTTCCAATGCATGTTTAATCGTTGTATGGATATCTTTCATCAGGCGTTTATTGGATTTCTTCGGACAGCTCCCAACAATTTCTTGATGTCCTAAGTACGTGTCCGCACCATGATGGGCAAGTTTGGAAGAGCCAAATGCATTATTAGGTTCGGGAGCACCATCAACAAGTGCTCCTAAACCACCAGCATACATTGTTGGTATGTGTAATTGGTCGTGCAAGACATCACGAATATGCTGGTATGTTTTTGCTTCACAATCAGACGGATTAAATTCATTACAATCTGCCATTGCCCCAATTCCAAAGCTATCAATCACGAGTAACATCATTTTCCCCATGATGTCACCACTTCCTTTCAAAATGGATAATTCTCGGAGCTCCAGACTGAATACCTTTTACTAACGCTACATGCGCACGCGTAACAAAAATTTGTGTTCTAAAAGCAAAGATTGCTGTGTCTCCAATATCAATTGAAAAATCTTTTGGTACCTCAATGGCACCATAATAATCAATTGCTTCGGGGCTATTATTATAAGCTTTCACATAGCGTGACAAAATCGTTTCTGGGTTATGCCCAACGAACGCCCCTTCCATATTCGAACGCCCATAATATCCTCCAGCTATCACTTCATACTGATTTCTATATTGATGAGACACCTCTGAAACATAAATCATTGCTGGTTTCTCAGGTAAATCCCTTGTTGCGTGTAAAGGAGTTGTTCCTGTTAATCCATGACCTGGTTCGCCATGTGTCACACCTTTTTCAGCCAAAAAAGGAATCGTTGCACAACTTGTGCCGCTTGGACCGTTCACTTGTTTTACCGTGATTCCCTTATCAATTAAAACATCCCTTCCCTTTAACAACGTTGATAAATTAGGGGTTGGCACCATTTTTGTGTGTGCATCATTGATTTGTAAGTTAGGAAAAGCTGTCACGCCGACAATCCTGATACCTTTCAAAGTCTTCACCTTATCAATCACTGGAGGCAAATCATGTAAATGAATCCCTCCTTCTTGACCCGGATAAATCTTATCTTCATCAGAAAACACTTTAATTAAGACATCTTGTCTGATCCCTAATCGTTCTGCGGTATCAGATAACTGTTTCGCACGCTCATAGGAAAAAATAGTTACCACTTCTGGTTTCCAACTTAATATTTCTTCCCATTGATATTTACCTGGCTGTACTAAATGGCCGATATGACCGATTTGAATGCCATGATCAGCTAGTATTTTTCCTTCATCAAAATCAACTGCAACGGCTTTTTTTAAACCTGCTTCAACAATGATATTTGCTAATGCAGGAAAGCGTCCCAATTGTTTTGACATAAAATAAAGTTCTAGACCATGTGTTGTTGCTGTTTTAACAAGTTTTGTTGTGTTTTCTTTTAAAATATCTACATCAATAATATACGTATTAGGGGGAATAGATCCCCCTTGATGCAACATCACACCTGTTTTAATCAGCTCAGGATTTCTTCGTTTTGTTACATTCAAAAACATGAAGTGTCCTCCTGTATCTTTTTAAAATCTATTGAACGAACTGCATCGCTTGTTTTAGAATCCTTAGTACTGTTGTTGCTCCCGACTTCATCGGATTAATTCGTAAACCATATTGTTTTAAATGAGGTTGAGCTTCGATAAAACTTCCTGATACGCGATAAATCATCGGCAATATTTCATATTTAGACTCTGCACCAACTGGATGGGTTGCAGCTCCGAGTTCATTGCTCATTTTTATCACTTTTTCAGCAATGGGTTCGGTCAATTCAACTATAACGACCTTCGATTGAGCATTAACCATGTAGGCTGTTTCAATCCCAGGTATTTCGCCTTCATTTAAACGCCGGCAAACTTCTTGAACTTGCTCATTTTGAATCGCAAGCATCACTGGTGCAAAGGTCATCATGCGAATTAATTCCATTGCTTCATAACCTTGTACTTGTCCACCACCTGAATAATTATGCTTTTGCAGACATTCGATGCCTTGCTTTTTACCAACAATGATACCAATTCCTTCTGGTCCCAATACTTTAAAACCAGAGAATGTTGAATAATCAGCTCCATATTCAACCGCAATGCCGCGGGCTTTTAAAGCACAATAATTATCATCACTAACAATCGTTAAATCGGGACGAATCCGTTTTACTAGCTGGATAACAGCCTTTAAATCATACGTATCAGTAGGCTGTTGTCGCGCATGTTGAATATAAAACACACGACATGTTTCGTCTTCCCGCAATGCTTTTTCGACGGCTTCCAAGTCATTGTAATCTACTGACTTCGTATGAATATGAAGCATCCGAATTGTTTCTTTAGTTGTCGTATAAACCGGTGCCGTATGAACAAACATCGTATCTCCTGGATTTAATAATCTACTTAAAATTGTTCGAATGGCACCAGTTCCTGCACCTCTTACTAATGCCGCCTCTTCTGTTGAAAAGAATTCTGCTAATACACGTTCAACACGTGCTGTTTGTATTGGTCTTTGATACTTCGGGACAACCCCTAAATCACCCAGTGACAAGAACTGTTCTCCAGTAAAATGACGACTCATACAGTCGACTAGTTTAATTTGCGCTTCTTTTGCCTCTTCAATAGACATCGTTGGAATAACAGATTCTGCATACTTCAATTTGGAAAAATCAAACGTCATCATAAACGCTCCTTTATGGAAAAAGCATGAGCTGGATTATGAACTAATAAATCTTGAATCACCTCGTCCGATACACCTCGCTCGATTAACGCCGGTATAAATTCTTTTAGGACGATATCATAACCTGGACCACCATGTTTTTTCCAGTGTGATTTACGCGTTAAATCAGCAGATAACAAGATTTGCTTATGGAAGCCTCGAGAGACAAAATCGAGTAAAAAATCGATGCGTTCTTCATCTGGACGATAGTTATTTTTGCCAATCGTATCAAATCCAATAAACACACCCGTTTTTAAAACTTCTAATACTTCTTCCTTACTCGTATTTAAGTCTTGATGTCCAATAATAATCTGATTCTTAGGAACACGTAAGGAAAATAGCATATCGACTTGTTCAATTCCCATCGTTCCTAATGTTGTATGAGTAGTTACAGGCACTCCTGTCGCGATAGAAGCTTTTCCGGCACCAATAATTAATTCTTTTTCAATTGGTTTAATTTCATTTAAGCTCGTGCCAACCTCACCAATTATTCCGGGAAGGATTCCTGTTTCTCCTATCCCATTTTCTATTTCGTCAATAAAATGTTTAGCGAATTCATCGCGGTCCCAACCATGTGCGAATTCTGGAATAAATGGATCCTTATAAAAGCCAGTACAGGTGACAATGTGAACATTCGTCTGCTCACTTAATCGTTTAAGACGTTGTACGTCCCTTCCCATCCCATCATTCGTTAACTCAATCATCGACCGCCCGCCCGCTTTATAAAAGTGCTCTAATTCAGAAAGCATACCTGCCTCATCATCCAAAATTGTGTCTGGATCATTTTTAATTCGAGATAAATCAATCGATAAATGTTCATGTGCGGCACAAATACCTAAGTCTTCTTTTTTTATTTTTCCTCGAACAGTTTGTATCATTCCGATTCACTCCTAAGATGTGAACTTAATCACGGAAAATCCATATATTATCCCGTCTGTATAATAACGTGACGAATTATGCCGGTGGTGCCATTATGCCGATTAACACTAAGATATTGGCAATAATACCAACAGCTATCGCTCCAACCGGGCCAATTGCCATGCGGACAATCGGTCTACCTGCCACCTCATTTAATAGATAGAATCCAGCGATAAAGAAGAATCCAAACCCTGGTGCAATCGCATTGGCAGCATTTGCTCCACCTATTAACAATGCCACTTCAAGTAATTTCGTCATTGCATTACGGATATTCTCCCCAGAATTACGAATACCTGGATATTTATCTAAGAAGCGAGCGATTGAACTTAGTAAAACAACCTCTGTTAATATGACAAGCGCACCAATAATAACAGCAACCCACACATTTGGCGAAAATAAACCGACAACAAAAACTAACGTAAATCCAACTGGGCTATAAACACCTGTTGCGATTGCGGTACTTGCTACTAACGGAATAAACCCAATTGCACGTGCAGCGGCCGCAATTCCTGCATCAGTTTGCTTTCCTTCAGCTAATAAATTTAATGAAATCGGATCCCCTGCTAGAATAAGTAAGTTGGTTGCCCCGGCAATTAATCCACCAATCACCATAAAGAAAACAACATTTTTTCTAATGGCTTTCACTTTGTCACTAAATACTGAAGCTAAGTCAATCGAAGCACCTTCTGCTGGTTTTTCCTTCATTGCATAACCAAATAAGAATATCATCCCAACGATTAAGGCCATACCTTCTTGGTTCAAGTTAACGACATTTCCACCTATTTTTATCAGTTCTGATGTATTAACGAAAATCGCTAATTGTCTAATTAATGCAGCGACAACAAATGTAAGCACACCTTTTTTGACCCCAAATTGCATGGCAACTGCTAATGAAGGAAACGCCATAAATGTAACGACAACGGGTGCTCCTACTTCACCAAGTGGTTCAAGGAAATTAACTGGCAAGTGTTCAAATAATTTCACAAAACCTTCTAATCCAGCAAGTAATCCCCAACCGTATAAACCACCAACAAGAGCTGCTACTGGTGTTCCCCACTTATTTTTAGGCGTCACTAAACCGATAATGTCAGTCCCTAATAAAATACTATGAATTAAAATAATGCTCGCTGATAATGTAAAGGGGATACCAAAACCAATGACTAAACCAAAGCTCATCGCAAATGCAGTTAAACCAAGCTCACGGCGCTTTAAGTTTCCTTCAATATGTTCAGATACAATCGGACGTAAGCCATCATTAAACACAGCAATATTCCGATTCGCCAACACAGCTGCTACTGCACCAATTAGAACAACAAATACCATTTCCATCTTGTTCACATCCTTTTAGTTAATTATTGTTTGTAATAGCCTGAAGAATCATTGGAACAGCTACTTCAGCATGATCACCCGTAAAACCAAATGCTTTTTTTCCTGACTTAACCGCTTCAATTACTTTCTCCTCAACAGGTTTACGTCCTGGCATGGATACTGTTTCACATTGACTTTTACCAACAAGCGCAATTGCCATGGCTAACGCCCCACCACCACCTGTATGACAAGCCCCTAAATAATAATCAGCTTGACCTGTTTTTAAAGCCATTGCTGCCTCTAAATCTGATTTCACCGATGTTTCAATCGACGAATCAAAATCTTTCACCAATTGCTCGATTGCCTTTTTTTCAACTTGACCACCAATGACAATTTTCATTATTCTTCTCCTCCTTGATTCATTTGAATAACTGTTGTGTAATGCATATAGAGATATTCTCTTTCTCCTATTGGAAACTCTTTTCCCCATTTCTTTTCAACAAAATCAACTTGAGCTTTCGCTTTAGGAAAATGGGGTGAGCTTTCAATCTCTTCCATGATGACTTGCGCAGGACGTTCAACCTCTTCATCCGTATTCATTCGTGTTAATGCAGATGGTAAATGAGTGAATAACATTTCTGCTTGTTCTAAGTTATTCATTTGTATTGTCTCCACCAACTGTTCAAATGCTAAAACTGTGATGTCATACGCTTCTTTCGCAATCACTTCTTGTTCTAGTAAAATGTCTAATCTCGTTAATAATTCTGCCTTATTCATAATTACCTCCTCGATTGTCACTAGTTTCTGTATATTATTAGAAAGAATCCCCCTTACCATAAATTTATAAGGATTTAAGAAAATGATTTGATACAATATATCATATTTTGTATATTGGTAAGACAATATACTAAAATAAACATAATAAGTTTAAAAATATTTAGTAATAGGGGATTTTCTGATGATTAACAACAAGCTCTTGAATGGCTATAATCTTTTCTTTATCTAACCACATTAAATAATCTCTCACGCTATGGCGTTCTTTTTCAATTAAAATAACAGCCGTCGAAGCTTTAAGAGCGTTTGATCTCGCATCTTCTGTTGTAAATTCAACTTGTTTAAATGCTTTAGCTCTTGCCTCATCGGCATTCCAAACGGCCGCATCAATCGAACCGTTTAAAAGACTTTCATAAAGTTGCATATAATTTAAGGAAACATATTCAACATCTATATCTTTACATTGAAGTAATGTGATTTTTGATTGATCGAGTGATGTATAATCAATACCAACACGCATCCCATTTTCAATTTTGTTATAAGCTGAATCAGCTAAAAATATTTTATGAGCTGTAACATATGTCCTCGGGCCAAAATTGACGATAATTTCTAATTGATCATCTTTTAACATTGCCTCTTCAGCCGCTAATTGAGACAAGACGATAAAATCATAACGCCTTGATTTTAAACCTTCGATCCGCTGTTTCGCTCCACGCATATATGCTAAATTAATCCTGTTTAGCATTTGCTCTGATATTTCTATTAAACCAGTTGCTAAACCTTCGTAAAGTCGTGAATATGGTAGTGGCATGGCACCAATTAATTCACCAACACCTGCAATTTCCTTGAGAAGATGGGTGTCTTTCTTAATCATAAAGGTCCCTAGATGCCCTCTTGACTCTAACTCAACAGCATGTAAATTTTCTAGAACCTTTAATGCTCCCTGAACTGTTCCCCTACCAAGGGACAACTTTTTAACAAAGTCTTCAACACGAGGAATTCTTCCCCCTTCTTCAATAGGAATAAGTTCTTCAGCAATTTGCTTTGCAGCAAGACCGTTTTTTGAAAATAAGCTTTCCCAAATTCGACTCATCCCTATACACGCCCCCTTTAACCATCTTGTAAAAAATATCTATGCCATACATCAGGCAATTCGATGATTTGTTCTATTTGCTCCGCGAGAAGAAATGCTCTTCTTGCAAAATCTAGTCCATTCTTTGCTATGATAACAAATCCACTCGCTAAATGCTCTGTTGGAAGCGTTATAGCCGTTGTTTGACACATATTAGCTGCACGGATTAAATACTTCCCATGCTGAGCTGTGATGTTTTTACCAACTATGCCGAATTGTTGTGGAATCGTTTCTCCATAACCGAATACATCGACAGGTCCTTCACACGTCAAAATGAAGTCAGCGCTTTCAAAACATGTTTTAATTGTTTGGATAGCCATTTGTCGGTTATCGATTCCTGACATATCTACTTCATGAATTGTTATGTTTTCAGAATCAAGTTGACTTAAGTATGTCATGACAACCTCAAACATGTCTGTTCCATCTGGACGGGTTACAGTTCTTCTTTTTGGGATAGCAATGGCATAATGTTCTTCTTCAGTTGTCAAACTTTGTCCCAACAATATTTCCAAAACTTCTTTGATGACAATGATACGCTTTCCTATCACACCAATACTTGGAGAAAACGAAATCCTATCTGTCGACAGTTTCTTTTCTTTCGTGACCAGTCCTAATCCTGCACCAATAACAGCTGGCAATTGACAACTCATCGCTGGTGCCAATACAGACCCACCACCATCTGTCCCAACGGCAACATCGGTGATTCCTTTTAAGAGATTTATCGGTCCCCCGCTAGATGAACCAGTCATCACACGATATGTTAGTGGATTTATGAGATCTGTATCAATCGCTCTTCCTTTATCAGCCGCCTTATCAACCGTTAACTGAATAAAGTTATCAGCTTGTAATAAAGGCTTGATGATATCAGTAGGAATTCCTTCTTTTATTCCGACATAACATGTTGCTTCAGTTATATGCTCAGGGTTGACATCACACACACGAATAACCGAGCGACCTAACTCTCGATTCGCTAACTCGATTCTTCTTGCTAAAATTGACATGTTCAACACCCCTTCCGAAGCATTTTCCTATAAAAATGATGAAGTTATTTGTATTTGATTTTATACAATATACATTATATTGTATATTGTAATTATAACCTCTTTTTTAAGCTGTGGCAAATGAAAATATTGAATACTTTTGATCTAATCTAATCCCCTATACTTTAGTGGGGTTTTTCTTTTTCTTATCCATTTATCTTTACACAATATTTTCATGTCTCTATCTAAATTGTTCTATGCTATATACGTAATGGAATTTCAATGTGTTATCACTTAAGGTGTGGGCACGGACTTATATGACGTTGAACTATCCTATGCTGTAACTCAAGCGTTCAGCACAAACTTATATGATATTGGATATTTATACGAAGTCACAATTTTTTAGCCCTTTGAGTACCCGATGGCCCCACCGATTGATATAGCATTTTTACGTATCGGATACCAAAAATTATATTGAGATTATTACATGATTAGCTATCACACACCATTCTCTTCTCACATACTCGAATAGCATATGTCGTCGAATCAATAAGCTCTTGATTATCTTTCCGCATTCTAATTTCCAATGCCTCTTCAAAATATGTTAATGCTGAATGATATTTCCCTTGATCGAAGAAGTTTTTTCCAGCATGCTGATAAACAAAGTCTAAATACGTTGTTTTGTAATTATCATTTTCCAAAGCTTGATTGACTAGTCTGTTAAATATTTTATTGGATACTGTGAAATTTTTCATCCATTGATGTGTATGTGCCAAACGTAATTCATTAACAAATCGAGCTCTATCATTCTGGTGGCTCTCATTTATTTTCACAGCTAAGTCCAAATACCTTTTACTTTCATCTAGTTGCTGGACAATTCTTGAATAGACGCCTATTAGACCGTATAACTTAGCCTTTTCTCCTTCAGTCTGAACATAAGACAATGATTCTTTTATAAAATTGATACCTTTAATCATGTCTCCTTTTGAGATTGGAACTTCTCTTAAATCGTCATCAAAGTGAAATTTCATATTAAATGGTATGTCAGAAAAATTCATTATCAGTCTCCTTTTAAATATAATTGAATATGTGATGTCATCTGTGCTTTATGTTTGAGCATATTAATCATTGTTTATATCGATTTCTTAAACATAGGGTACAATGAATTCTTATAAATTACAATATTTAAAAATAGAACCACTATCATGTTATCCTTCAATCTGATAAAGACTATAATAAAATGACCGCTAATAGTAGCGGTCATCGATAGGCATACCCCATCAAGAGGGTTGATCACCTATCCCTCAGTTCCTGTTTAAAGTAAATGGGGGACTGTTTCTTGTTCATTTCTTGGATTCTAATCGAGCAATATCACGCCCTAAGCGAACGATAACACATCCTTGTCGAGTGATTGTTCCACGTACTCTATTCGAACGATACCTCAATCGACTTGAAATTGCCCCATCATTCCTGCGTCTTCATGTTCTAAAATATGGCAATGGTACATGAATGTGCCTTTATGTTTAAACGTGGCTATCAATTTTACATTTTCCCCTGGCATTAATAAGACAGTATCTTTCCAACCACGTTCATTTTCTGGTGGTTCTTCTCCATTCCTTTCAAGTATCTGAAATTGAACACCATGAACATGGAAAGGATGCTCCATTGCCATTCTTCCGTTGGGATTGGATACGTCCCATATTTCGGTTTCATCTAAGTTCACTTCTTCATCAATTCGATGTATATCCATTTGCTTTCCATTAATGTTTACCATATGCCCCATCCCTTGAAGGACGAATTCACGACTCTTTGTAGCTTCCTCTGGGTTAATCGCTTTAATGGTTGTTAATTGCTCCGGTATATCTGTTTCTTTATCTGGTTCCTCTCCGACTATAAACGTCATCAACCTGACATTTTGATCAAACAATTCAATGCGTTCTCCTTCTTTGTATGAAGAAAAATCAACAATCACTTCCGCTCTTTCCGATGCACCAAGTATAAGTTCATGTCGTTTCACTGGTTTTTCTAAAAAACCACCATCCGATGCAATTTGCCAAAATCGTAATTCATCTTTTAAATGAAGTTGATTTGTCCGGGCATTAGAGCCATTTAAAAAACGCAAACGTACTTTACCTCTTGGTACCTCTAACAACGCATCGTTCGCTCCATTCACAAGAGGAGTATCTCCGTGTTTTCCGTGCATAACATCCATCATATTTAAATCATAAATTAACTTCCCATTTTGATTTAATTGACGGTCTTGAATGACTAACGGAAAATCATTTCTTCCATAATCTTTTGGAATAGGAAGTTTGTCCGAGACCTCATCTTCTATAAGGAGTAACCCAGCTAATCCTTTATAAACTTGTTTACCTGTTTTATGAAGTGGATGTGGATGATACCACAATGTTGCAGCAGGTTGATTAATCGTAAACGTTGTCTGTAACGATTCATTTGGCTGAATAACTTGATGTGGTCCACCGTCTACATCTCCAGGAATTTCTAATCCATGCCAATGTACCGTCGTTTCTTCGTCACCTAAAGCATTTTTTATGTTGACTGTTATTTCTTCACCGTTTCTCGCTTTTATGACAGGTCCTAAGTAATTGCCATTATAGCCATATGTTTCTGTTTCAACACCATTCACAAAAACATTTGTAGATTTTTGGGCTGTTAAATTATATTCCGCAATCTTTTCATCAGGATTTTGATCTTCTAAAATCTCAGGAATAGGTAAAGTCGTAATAGTTGAATGGGCATTTTCTTTTGATTTGTCACGACTTGTAGTATCATGACTAGCTTGGCTTTCGTCATCATGATATAAATAAAATGCCCCCACCATCAATGCGAGAACTAGTATTATTAAAGTGATTCGATTCATTCTGTTCTTCATGGTTCATCCCTCACTGTTTTCAATTATGTTATAAACAAATTTTATAAGAAATTCATCCAGAAATTGTGCAGAAACCCTGAACAGAAGATGAACAAGAAAAAAACGAGCGTATCCCTATGATTAGAGATACGCTTTTGCAAAATTAATCCTCTTTTAGAATTCTCTTTTTATGTTCATATTCTTCATCTGTGATTTCGCCTTTAGCATACCGTTCTTTTAAAATGTTTAAGGCATCATTCGGTGCGCTTTTTTCATTTTCATGTTTATTATTCTGTATCACTTTGACAACCAAATAAATTAAGGCAATGATTAACAAAATAAAAATAATCATCCAAAAGACTCCAAACCAGCCGTAACCCATCATTCCGTGTTGTCCATAATGTCGAAAATCCATCATGCTAATTCCTCCTTCTTTAATTTTTAGATTCCTAGTTTAGGAAGCTTTATAAAGGAAAGGCATTTTATGTTGAATCTACCCATTTATAACCAATACCCCAAACCGTTTTAAAATGCTTGTCAATCGGAAACCCTGATTGCCGAATTTTCTCTCGCATATTTCGCACATGTGAGTCTACAGTTCGCCCTTCTGTATTCGAATCGAATCCCCAGATTAATTCAATTAAATGTTCCCGCGTAAATACCCGATTCGATCGTTTCATAAAGTGACCGATCATTTTAAATTCAATCGGCGTTAATTTAATGAATTGTCCCCGATATAATAACTCGTATGCGTCTTCTCTAAAACGTAAACCATTTATATCAATTTCTGATGCCGGTTGAACTCGTCTTAATAAAGCATTGATTCGCGCAACTAATTCTTCTTCATGAAAAGGTTTCGTTATATAGTCATCCGCACCTAAGCGCAAACCTTTTACTATATCTTCTTGTTGCTCTCGAGCTGTCACCATAATAATCGGGATGTCTGAAGTAGATCTAATTTCTTGACAAAGCTCCCATCCATTCATATCTGGCATCATAATATCTAGTAAAACAATATCGAAATGCTCATGCTCTAAATAGTTTAAAGCTTCTTGTCCTCCGAGTGCTTTTTTACACGAAAATTGATGTGGCTTCAAATATAAAGTTAATAAATCTAACATGCGCTGTTCATCATCAACGAGTAATACTTTCTCCATGTCACTCACCCTTAGGTAATATAATCGTTACGGTTGTCCCTACTCCTAATTCACTATCAATTGTCATCTTTCCGCCATGTGACATAACAATTTCTTCAGCTATTGGTAAGCCAAGTCCAGAACCACCACTATGTCTAGAGCGGGATTTCTCCACACGATACAAGCGTTCAAATACATAGGGAAGATCATCTTTAGGAATTCCTTCTCCCTCATCTTGGATGGCAATTGTCATATGGTCAGCCGTTTCTAATGCATCTATAATAATCTGACTTCCCTTAGAAGAATATTTTCTAGCATTATCTAAAATATTTAGCAAAACTTGTTGCAGCCTATTCGGATCAACATAAGCTTCTAAACCGTCTGGACAGTTAACCGTAAGATGGATATTTTTTTCAGATAGAACCGGTCGAGTTCGCTTTTCTACAGAATATAACACGTCACAAAGCTTGACATTTTCTCGCACAATGACAAAATTATGCTGATCCATCTTAGCTAATTCAAATAAATTTCTAATCAACTCCGCTAACTTTTCAGCCTCTTCCTGAATAATCTTACTGAAAGACACGATATCTTCTCTCGATAATTGGGGGCGATTCATTATTTCCGCATATCCTTTAATATACGTAACAGGTGTTCGTAATTCATGAGAAATACTTCCTAAAAACTCATTACGCTCGGACTTCATTCTCTCTAATTCATTCGATAATTTAGTAATCGAGTTGGCTAAATCACCAAGCTCATCATTTCTGTTCGTGTGAAGAGAGACATGATGACTGCCTTTACTTAGCTGTTCTGTTGCTTCTTTCATTCTGATTAAAGGTTGAGTAATAAACCGTGATAAAATAACAATGGTGATAACTGTTAGTCCTACTGTAATAACACTTATAATTGTAAATTGTTCACTTAATTGATGAATCGTCTTTTTTATAAAATCTGTCGGAGCAAACATATAGACAAATCCTCTATCTTCCCCATTAATCATTATTGGGCTACTCGTAGCGATATATTTTTGTTCGACCCAACGCGCTTCAACGATTTTTCCTTCTGGTGGTATGTTTTTCGCTACCGTTTTTTCAATAATGGATACCATTTCTTCTTCAACAGGATCCGAAGAAATCAATACGTCTTCTTGTTCATTTGTAACTATCACGATAAATTCAGAAGCAGACTCCATAATTCCAACATGCTTTATAGTAGAATGATCATAATAATCTTCCAATACATCCCGATGTGTATTACCACGAGCCAATAAACTTTCCATTACCTCTTCCACTCGGTCATTGGCTAGATTAGTATAGAGGGTAAAAAAGATAAACGCTTCTATGATTAATATAAACACAAAAAACAGAAAACCGATTTTAAAGGAGATTTTATTAAACATCTTCATCCCTCTTTAACTATGACTTCATTTTGTATCGTGTCATCTAATGGCAATAAAATTTACTTACATGTGATAAAACATATCGATAAGATATATCAATTTAATACGTTAGTATTTCAACTTCCTAACTCCAGTATAAATAATATTTATCCAGAATGTGTGCAGAAAGTTTTAGCGAGCAAATATACAAATGTAAATCATTAGACTATAATGACTTCAAGAACCATGATTTGCTTGAAATTTATTTATTTCGTATCACATCGAAAAAATACAAGTGAATCCTAAAAAAATACGTTTAAACTTGAGGTGCAATGACATGAGCAAATTAAATTACAGTAAAATAATTAAGAATTTTCTTTCCTTTGCTAAAGACGAGGAAAGTATACGAGCTGCCATCATTGTCGGATCTCAGGCCAGGCGGGAAAAACCAGCAGATCAATGGTCAGACTTGGATCTTGTTATTTTTTCAACGGATCATACCAATCTATTAAAACACTATAAATGGATTCATAACATCAGTAAACCTATGATCACCTTTCTTGAAAAAACAGCTGTTGGAGGTGGTATGGAGCGACGCGTTTTATTTGAAGGAGGATTAGATGTTGACTTTGCTATCTTTCCTATCTCTACTTTAGATAATATGCTCAATCAAAAAGAAGTGTCGGATGTATTTTTTAGAGGAGTCCAGGTTTTAATAGATAAAGATCATCGCCTCAAGTCAATCATTCCGCAAAAAAATCAGACACCGGTTATACCATCAAAAGAAAAAATCATGAATGATATGCATGATTTTTGGTATCATGCCGTATTAACAGCTAAAAAACTACGGCGAGGTGAAATATTATTAAGTAAGTCAATTTGTGATTCATATATGAAAAATCTCCTTGTCTCTCTCATCAAAACCGAAATAAAACTACGAAAAGGACCCGATTACGATACATGGCATGGCTTTCGTTTTTTCGAACAATGGGCAGACCCCGACATCAAAGAATCATTTAAAAAACTATATGCTCCATACGATGAGAAAGAAATTTGGCATGCTTTAATTAACACAATGAATGTCTATGAAAAGCTGGCTAAAAAGGTCTGTCATTCAATGGGGATTGAATATCCACTAATGGCCAATCGATATGCTGTTCAATTAGTAGAAAAGATGTTAAATGAGATAGGTTTGAAATAGCCGAACGAAAGGTTGATTACCATGCAGGCAAATAACATACAAATAAAACACAATCCATCATTAAACGTAGAAAGTACTGAAGCGTTTCTCATTTCCATTTTCGGAAACGATAAGGACACAGTTGAAGATTTTATATACAGAATAAAAAACAACATATGTACATTTGCAGCATACAACGAAAACAATATGATCGGTCTCTTAACAACGTGGAAAAATAACTTTCATCCTTATTGTACTTACTTCGCACTTGCTATTAATCCAGTTTATGGAAATGAACTCGCTCATAAATTGCTTCATTGTATTGAAGATAACGTCATTCATCCAATTCAGACAACCGTTTGGGAAACATCGTATTTACTTAAATCGTTTTATGAACTGGCTGGTTTTAAGGAAATTAGAAGAACCTATATGCCGAGGCTAAGCGTAGCTCCAATAAACATTCAAACATACAAGAATCAGCTTAAGCCGACCCAGGGCTTCATTTATAGTCTGAAAGATATAGAGGCGAATCATGACTTATGTAGCAAATTACTCCATCTTGTTCACGATACCTATAAGAAAACACATACAGCTAATCCAGTCGGAACAATTGATGAAGATCAATGGGGTAAACTCATTTTCGAAGACGATACTATTTTAGAAGCAAGTTATGTCATATTATCAAATGATAACATTGTTGGATTTGCCTTGCTCCATGTTTCTGATATGCCAAAAACATTAGAATTTGGCTGGCGGGGAACGAAGAATGCAGTTGATAGAAGCGCTTTATTAACACTCTGTTTAAACCAAATTAAATACGCAAAAGACAATCAGTATGAATTTATCGATGCCGAGATTGATACAACAGATCCATTTCAAATTGAATTGATGAAACATCTACCATTTGCACCCGCTCCAACATTAATAACATTTCAAAAAAATGGTGTTTAGCGTAGCTTCAACGTTTTTAACGTAAATGTTATGATGACCCTCTTAGGCTTTTGTTTATTTTCATTCCTAGATTAATCCCTTGTTTTTTTCGTAACCCGCGCTTCGTTTGTAATCGGCTCTGGAACAACTTTTCCTTCATACATCAGTACGTCTGCATAATATGTAGGACTAGAATAAAGCCCCTTCTTCGCCCGTTTAGAAACAACAATCCTCTTTGCTTTGTTCGCCATGTAACACACTATAACTATCCCGGTATTCAGTTACTAACTCTGCCGTACATGAGGATAAAACACCAAACGCAATTAAAGCGATTATAAAATAAACAATTTTATCTTTCATCATATCACCATTATACGTTTTAGTTAAATAGGAATAACGACAAAGTCTTAGAAACATTCACCATATCCTATTTTATATGGTATGGCTCCCACCTCAGGTTGCGGGAGTCTGATTTAGGATTGCTAAATTTCTGAATCAGAGCGCTCAATTTTGACCCATCGGCGCTCGATTTCCGCCTGTCACCGCTCGATTCCTACCCCGCACTGCTCGATTTTATTTTCAAGCGTACTATTCCAAAATCGTCAACTTCAGTCCTGGTAGTTGTTTTACTAAGTTCAAATAAAACTCAGATCGAATAGAAAACATCGCAAACTCCTCATGTGTTGTACATGTAAACCATTCAAAATCATTTTTTATAAATGTAAGATCCTCAGGTAGTTCTGGTGCTTGCCAAGCATACAATGACTGGGCTAAATTTTGTAGTAACCTACATGTATCTTCATTTACATCAATAACATAAACCGTTGCCGCTGGACCTAATGTGATTGTATTAGCCCATTCTTTTGTTTTATACTTTTCTATTATAAAGGGGTTGAACTGCTTTAAAATCTTCTTATTATACTTTAATTCTTTCCTTGTAATAAAGTAAAATCTATCGGAATGTTGACAGAGCATCTGTATCAAGTGACGATACGTATCTCCACTCGGATTTTCAACAATTTCATAGTTCACCATTTTGTCACCCACTTTTGTTTTTCTCTTATTATGACACATCATTAAAAAGTAATAAACTACTTTTATTTCTTATATAACTGCATATTTCTTTTAGCATAATATTGAGTTACCGGCATCGAGCAATCCTTTTTCGATAAATATTAAAAAAACGAGAGAAAAGTGTTTACTGTTAAAGAATTGGAGATTAATAAAAGTTAGGGTATTCACAACGGTAATCCATTAGGGTATATCTGTTTTCCATTGCAAATATTAGAATAAAAAATGAGCGAGGTGGAAAGCACAACTTTACCACCTCGCAAAAATATACTAAATAAAGCAGCCCATAAATTCTAGCTTAAGCCAACTCGATTCCTAATCCCAACTATCGATGTTTTAAGTGCGTTTGGGTCATGTCTTGTAATATATGCTTTGCGAAAATGATTTAAGTATTCGTTGTCATGCCCTTTTGGTGAAATAATAATTAATTTCCGCTCAAGTTCTTCGGCATATAACTCGAACACTTTCGCCTTTCGTCCTTCGTCTAAAGCACTATCGAATTCATCAAGGACTATAAAACTCGGATTCGTGTCTAGTTCTTGCAATAACGCTAAGGCAAATAATAAAGAACTAAGTGACTCTTCACCACCCGATACCCCTTTTCCGACACGTCCAGCCCTCGCTTTTAAGCTGACATCTTCCATTTTACCGCGGTGACCTTGTTTACGAACTTTAATAAATAAACGGAAATTGATTCTACCATTCTTTTCTTCATACTTATCAAAATCAATTTCACATTCGAATTGGAATTCATTCATATAACCTTGGAATAATTGATGGATTTGAATAACTTTCATTCGGATACTCGTCATTAAATTTTCTTCAATTTCTTCAGCACGTGCTTTGTTTTTTTCTAGTAATGCTTTTAATTGATCCAATTCTTTCTTATTTTGTTCGTACGTTTCTTTCATTTTAAAATAAATATTTTCTGCTTCTGGATTGATTCCTTCTTCATTCTGTGCGATTTGTAAACCATTTCGAGCTTTCGTATACATATTTTGTAATTTAACTTCTGACCGCGCACCTAGTCGCTCTTGTTTCGATACCTCTTCGTAGAGCTTTGGATAAAGGTTCTTCATATCGATTAACTCTTCTTCATATTTTAAAATATTACCTTGATATATGTCCTTCCCATCTATTTTATCTTCTATCTGCCTCTCAATAGCCTTTTGTTCATTCTTTTTAAAGTCAATATCAGCATGCAAATTTTCTATTTGGCGGCCCATTTTTATTTCTTGTCTCTCAATTTCATTTAATTGATCCTCTAATTCTTCAACTTTACGTTGTAATAAACGTATATGTTGCTCGATTTCTTGGTGCTTTTCTTCCAAACTTGATAACAATTCTATTTTATCTTTTAGTTGTCCAAGTTGTTCATACACATCAAGCTCATTTTGCAGCTGACCTATTTCAAATTCTAAACGCGCAATTGCATTCCATACTTCTTTTGCCTGAAGATCTAAACGTTTGTTTTCTTCATCGATGGCTTCAAGTCGATCACGAACCATTTTTAATTGTTCATTTTTTTGATTAAATGCAGGGATTTTCAATTGAAATCCTTCTGCTTCCACTACTTGATTAACAATACTATGTAAATGTTGCAATTCCTTCCTTGTATGTTTATGCTTTTCTTCAAGCTGTTGAAATTCCTTTTTAAGATTCAAAATTTGCGTTCTGCAGTTTTTCTTTTGAATCTTCAATGCTTTTTCACTTAAAATATATGTTTCTCTTTCTTGAGTTCCACGAACACCTTGCGAGTCAATTAATTGCCCATTATCAATATACGGGTATTCTTTAGACATCAATTGTTTAATCCACCAAAGTACTTTTGAAGCAAAGGCTTGCTCGTGTTTTTCTAAATCCAGTTTCATTTGAAGTTGTAATTCCGGAATACTGTCCAAATAATATTGTGGAATAATCTTCCTTAAAGACACATGGTACAAGTCATTAACTGCAGGAACGTACTTCCCATCATAAAACACCGTATATTTAATCGCATCTAGCTTTTTTTCAGCTTCAATGGATGCGTCAGCATGTAATTCAATAAGACTTTGCAATGGATACGCCTGTACACCTACACGTTTCATCTGTTTTAAAACGTCTTCTTGTCTTTTGGAAACGGGTTGATTTGCTTCAAGTGCTCGAAGCTGAGCTTCTGATGCTTGCAAATTCTTCTTAATCTCGTCCAATAATTCCCGTTGCTCTGACATCTGCTCTTCTAATAGTTGAATCTGCTCTTTCACATCATGACTACTTTTATATTGCTTTAGCAATGCTTGATATTTATTCTGTTCTTTTTTAAACTGTTTGATCTCATTCTCTAATTGCGCTTCTTCTTTCATAAGTAAGATCATTTCTTCATGTAATTGCTGTTTCGTATGTTCAATGTTTTCGATGTGTTCGTTTTTCTTTGTTAATTCTTCTTCATTTTTTTCAAAGTGTGCTTTCGTTTCTGCTTCTGAAAAGCGTAATTTTCTCTCACTTTCGCGAACATCCTGAACTTCTTCTTCCAGCTTATCAAGCTTATCTTGTAACAATTGTTCCTGCTCTTTATTAGTTGCTAAATCTTTCTCCTTTTTATCACATTCACTTTGTAATTTTTCTCTGCTAGCCGTTATCATTTTCTTCTGATGTTGTAACTGTTCATAATCTATTTGATACTGGTGATTGATCTCTTTTTTTCTCTCTAAATCAATAGATAAATCCTCGATTGTCCGTTCTGTTATATCATATTCTTTTCGATTTAAATCAATAAGAGCATGTAATGATTGAAGCAGTTTTGTCCCATTTTTATGAATTGATTCGCGGTTTTGTTTTAAGCGCTCATAGTTTTTTAATGCAAGTTGCATCCTTAATTCATCATTATTAACGGATATTTCTGCATCTTGTACTGAAGCTTCATTCTCTTTAACACGTTCTAAACTCTTTTCCCAATTCTGCTGAATATGTGTAATATTGTGCATTTCACTAAACACACGAAAACGCTCTTCTGGTGACATGGTCGCGAACTGATTGACTTCTTGTTGATACCAAATTAAATAATAATGATCAGGATAAATTTTATACTTTTCTAGCAGCTCACGTTTGTAGTCAGTAAAGTTAGGCTGTCCACCAGAACGATAAATTGCTTTTGTTTCTATCTGATCAACCTCATCACCTTCTGAAATACGATAAACCTGTTTAATCGGCTGGCCTGGTAATTGTTCTAAGTCGAGCGAAAATTCAATATAAAGTGGGGCATCAATACGCGTTTCGCCTTCATTTTTAAACATAAAATGAATAGCTGCACGCCATGTTTTTTCAACTGGTAAATTATTTGAACGTAATCCTTCAATGGCCACCTTACTAGATTTTAAGACAGCTCCCATACAAAACGTAATCGTTGACTTACCTGACCCATTCGGACCGGCAATTAAAATATGTTCATTCATCCCCGATAAATCGAGTGATGTCGGTTCATAATCTCTAATACCATGGAAGCGTAATTGATGTGGAATCACTCTGAATCATCTCCTGAATATTGGACATTATATCGTTTAAAAAATTTCAGAACTTCATCTTTATTAAACTGTTGTGACTGACTAAATTCTACTGCCCGTCTTAAAAAAGAATCCGAAAACATATTGACACCAATGGCAGTTAATTGATAGGCTTCCTCGTCTGAATCAGAATGATAATCAACAACCGCACCAATTTTCCGTAATGTATCGATATTCACTTTTAGTTTTTGACTTGCTTTCAACTGTTCATGACCAAACGCTTCAAACAATTGTGATAGTAACGTAAATTCATGTTGGAGCACTTCTTGTTGATAGAACATCAGTAATAAAATGGCCATCGCTTCTGATGATAAAGTCGATTTAGCCATACGTGCTGTCGCTCTTAACATGACGATGACTTGGTCACGCTTTTTATCATAAATGACTTTATAGTAACGGCTTAATCCTTGATTGACACGATTTATAAAAGAATAAAAACCATCATCATCGTCTGGACTAATTTCTAATATTTTCGCTACATCTTTCCGAGATAAACCAAAATTACCCGCCCGAATGGTAGCTGATGATGAATATAATAGATGCATAAACACCATTTCTTCTTTTTCTGTTAAATAAGATTGCAAGGCATTCATATTAGCTAACGGTTGGTGATTACTTTTTTCGTTGGCGGACTTTATGTTTTCGGTCTCCATCTTTTATCCACTCCCACTCTTTTTCATATGTTTTCGTCACATCTAACTGTTTCATTTCCACTTTTTTATTGCCTACTAGAGCAGATGTCGCCATTAATGAACGAATCGCATCCCCGAATTGAGGTGTCGTTGCTTCAATAATTAACTGTTCTAACTCGGCTTCATGGTACTTTTCTAAATATCCTTCAATCGCTTCTGTATCGATAACCGCTTTCGTCATCGTCCAGGCAGCTTCACTGAATACGTCTTCCATATCCATTGCATCAATCGTATCTGACTGATATGTGATTTCTTCTTCTACGGTAATTTCTTCATCCACATACGGTTCATAATGCTCTAAGTAATCAATACCATCCTCAATGGCTTGACCTGATAAAAAAGGTGCCATTTTTACAGGGACCCACATCCCATCTATTGCTTCATCAGGATAAACATCTTGTTCCATGAAACTTAAAATTTGATGTGCATTCGGAATGTCCGAATCAACTGACGGATGAAACATCTTTTCTATAAATTGCCTAACTTTTTCAGGGGCAATCGATGAACCAATATCTGTCGACTGCATACTAATAAATTTTAAATATTTATTGATCATGCCAAGACTTAAACTCGTTCCTTCCGCTAATGCATCTGTTCCTTTTTGAATGAGATCGCGCATCATTAAACCGTCTTCTACCGTTGATAAACGGTCTAAGCGTTCTTTCATTTTGACATCTAATTCATCCATCAACGCATGAATCCGTTCTAATTCTGGAAGTGCATCTCGGTCAGCTAATAATTCTAATTCCCGTTCTTTAAGTAGTTCAATCGCATCATTTAAATGCCGAATCATACTTGCAATGGCGTGACCACCCGATATCCCATAATCATCGTAAGCTTCACTAATTTCTGCATCACGTTTCGCTTGAAAAAGTGAACGCCCAATATCATCTTGCATATAATACGCCAATGAATCATTCGCAGCTCGGATTAGTGCATCCATCATCCGCTTCCCTGTATTTCTCATTTTTAATCGCTTCGCTTGTTTTGTAATCCAGTTATATTTCACTAAAATATTCACATAGCGTTCAATTCTCTCTTTTGTCGGTGGTTCAATGTCCTGATACGTATTCAAATAACGATAATAAACTGTATCACTATCAGCAACTGGATCATCTAAACCTAATGACTCCCGATGGAAAAAATGAATCACCCGTAAAAACACTAATATTTCTAAAGGTGCCTCAAATGTCTTTGCATTTCCCAACGCACTAAAAACACCGGCTAATGAGACGATATCACGCATTGTTTGATACATTTCAGCACTTTCCGCCTCTTGATTAAACACAGAAATTAATGGTTGATCCACTTTTTCCATTGTTTTTCATCTCCTAATACTTCTTCTTGCTCACGTTTTGTTATAGACAGTTGATGTTGTAACCAATTTTTATACGCTTCATAATCACGGAATATCGAACCATCCGAAGCAATCCATTTAACCGTGACATCATCTGGAACAATTCGGTAGGCGTCGTAAGCAATGGATAAGCCTGATTCATCATAATCAGTCCATATTAATATCTGCTCAACACTTGGGCTGTGACTAATTTGTTGTGTGAATGTATGATGACTTGAACGAATATGGCCATCTAAACAAATAACAATCGAAGCTGTCTCCTTCAAAAATGTTGGTGAAGCTGTCATCCTTGTTAACATCGCTCGATTTTCCACCAGCCATAACACATGGTCTACGGTCTGAAACTGTTCATTTACTAAAGCGACATCTGTTACAGCATGTAATGCACCTGCTTGAAAGTTTGCGTATCTTCCTTTGACATTACCAGAAAAATAGACGGAATGAACCCTTCCATGACTGATCATTCCAATGACTTCCGGCGTGGCTTGTAACCACGTTTCTAGTAGATTCAGAAAGTCGTCCTTATACCGATCAAATACTTTTGAACCACCGATTTTTTTAAAATATGATGCACCAATCTCTTTAAAATCAAACATCGGTTTCGTTTCTCTTAATTTAAGCAGGGCGATCAAAAATTTTAAAAAGATAACCCTTTTATGTACTGTCCAATCTTGAAATCGGTCGCCTTTCTCGAATTCTTCATAATTGAGTGAAAGAATGTGATTAATGTGGTGTGAAAATGAAGCTGAAATATGATCTGGTATTGCGCAATGACTCAATTGTTCCTGAAGTTGAACAAATGTCGCAATTTCTTGTTCAATTTTCTGCTGTCTTTCCCTTTCTATATAGGCATATAACGTTGGACCCATGTAATAACCTTCAGTAAGAGGTGTGCGTTCATCATCAGATAATGTTACTTTACGAATAATCCAGCCCTCTGCTAGCCAATGACGTAACGTGCCATCATCTACCGAAATCGGTTTCGCTTTATTAATCGATAGTTTTAAGTCTAGCAAACTTTTATCAGGTGAAGACGTTGGCTCTAACGGTTTTATACCAACCCATAATTCAGCTAAACGGCGATACGTTCTTGGTGTTCTTTTGATAATATAGCCATATAGTAAATCTGAATCATCTGTATCTAACCACTCGATTTGTTCATTCTTTTTTAATATATAGTCTTGGATAAATTGCTTTGCACCGTACACGTTATTCACCTCGTTGTTTTACTAGAGTCATATACCTTTATCATACCATGTTTATCTATGCTTTATGGATATAGCCTTATTAGAAAAAGTGGTAAAAAAAAGAGAGGTATACTCCCTCTTTTTACAATTGTCCCCCCTCAATTACTTGTAAGAACTAATTTTCGCCACCAATTTTTCATTTTTAAAATGTAAGTTTTCATTGTCATTTAATTTATAGATAGGGCCTCCCTTTTGACTACTGGCCCAATAGTCAAAAGCAATACGGCGTTCTTCATCATTATAATGTGGACAAAAACTACCTTTTAAAATACCTAACCCTGCAAATTGTTCATATTCATGCTCGTTCTTTTCGCTATAACATGTTCCAAACCAACACATAGCACCAGCACTAATCCCGGCTAAAATAACACCGTGATAATAAGCATCAATGAGGACGTGAGCAAATCCTGTTTCTTTCCATATTTTAAGCATGTATTGTGTATTACCCCCACCGACATAAATTATGTCTAAATCATTGACGATATCTTGGATTTTATCAGATTTAAAATCTTCAATTGTTAAATGACTTGGTCTTTCAGATTGAAATGCGCGATAAAATTTTTCAATATAATTTGGCGCATCGTTACTCGCTGTAGCAACAAAACCAATTTTTTTCGGAGTGTTTTTCCTACATATTTTTAATAAATACTCATCAATATAAGCATTTTCTTCTTCTGAAAAGCCCCCACCCGATATAGCTAAGATATGCCTTACCATGATTAATCCTCCCATCCATACACCTGCGTACCTGATTGTCCACTATAATAACGTCATGATTAGAGATGTGCTTTATATGTAATTAATCACTTCTTTTTACTTAGAAAAACATTCCATCGGTTCATTACAATGCACATATCCATTTTTCTTGTAATAATTAATGCTTTCATCACTTGGCCAGACGATAATAAACTCATATTTGTTTTCTTTTATCCATTTATGAATTGTAGCGAGCAGCTTACTTCCTATCCCCTTGTTTCTATATTCTTTTAATGTATACACATTTGTCATATAGGCAAATGGCTTTGTTATCCTAACAGGGCGTGGTACTTTTTGTATCAATTGTATGTATATATGTGATACAATTTTTTCATTTTCTTCTGCAACCCAAATGAACCATTGATTATTACTTAATGCGCTCTCTAAAAAGGACTGGCATTCTATTACAAATTCATCGTATGATGCACTCCTTTTACTTTCATCGTATTCAATTGTAAAATCCCATCTCATTTTGATTAATTGCGGAATATCTTTTGTTTCAGCCATCCTGATTTTCATCATAACACCTCAACTTTGTAAGTGAATCTTTATCATACATAGAACTGAAGTAAAACTTTAAAATAATATTCTCTCTTTTATTTTTGCATTCATAGACATTATCTAAAGATCCACCAATTAATTCTAAGTCAGATACATCAACCCCAAATCTTTTCGCACCTTTCGATAAAAAATATTGTTCAAATAGATCACCCCCTTTTTATTTGACTTACGTTTATTAATGGAAATAGTTTCATGTATTCAGAATAATAATTCACCATCTATTGCTGTATTCTTTCAGCCATCTTCTCCTTCGTCCAACTGTAACCACTTGCAAAACCATAGACTTTGTTCTCGTGAATCCAGTATGTTTTGTCAAACAACTTATTTAAGAAGTAGCGATCATGGGAGACCGCTAAAATCGTCCCATCATAATCTTCGAGTGCATCTTCAAGCACTTCAAGCGATTCAATATCCAGATGATTTGTTGGTTCATCTAACAATAGATAATCTGGGCTCTTAAGAAGCATAAAAGCCAAGCCGACTTTTGTTTTTTCTCCTCCGCTTAAAGTTAAAATTGGTTTCTCTAATAATTCATCCATATTTAAACCGTTTGCTACCTTTTCAATAGTTGCTTCAATTCCATATCCTCCTTTTGACGAATAAAGCTCTTGTAAACGACCGTATTCCTCCATCAGTGTTTGTAAATGCGTATCCTTCATTTCTTGCGCCATTTTTTCTGCGGTATGTTTCATTTTTTCTTCGATTCGTATCAGTTCTGATAAAACTTGTTTCAAAATTTACCGAACGATTAATTGATGATTGAAGTCTGGGATTTGCTTCACATAACCTGTTTGGCAACCCTTTTTCCAATGAATTTTCCCAGCATCAGACGTCTCCTCTCCAGCTAATAACTGCAATAAGGTCGTCTTACCACTTCCATTTCGGCCCACTAAACCGACACGTTCACCCGTTTTAATTTCAAATGAAATATGACTAAAAATCGTGTTACCTCCATACTTTTTAGTCACTTCATGAACACTGCATGTCATCATTGTCTTCGCCACCTATAAAAATAAAAAGAGCCATAGGAAAAACACTTCCCATGGCCTAATCAAAAAATAAATATAAAAAAAGAAGAGCATGAAAAGCTCCCCTTCAACCTAACTTAAATATATATATAGGGCTTAGAGATGTTTTCACCGTTTTGAATCTGCTATTAAATTGCTAAAAAAGGACACACTTATCCCGTTAGCAACTAAAACAGCAAATTTTGCACGGTTAAACATTAAAAATCCAGTCCAAAACGCGTGCACTAAAACGGCTTGCATAAACATCTCTACCACCTCCATTAAACATTATTCTATATTAAGAATACATTTTTGAAATGAATTTCCAATATAATCTACAATTTCTGATGTGCTTACTGCTTACTTCAAATAAATCACTGTCATTTACACATACTAACCATGAAAATCATTCAAAAATGGGGTGAAAACCATGGGAAAAGATGAGCACAAGAAATCCAAAAACAACTTTCTTGCACAAACGCCCAAGAATCAAAAGTCGGATGGGATTGATGTAGAGTTTTCTGAGGATTTGGCTGATCATGATGACAAACAGGCTCAAGCTAGAAGTCGTGCAGCTAATTTGCGAAGAAAAAAGAAATAATGTCTGGTAAAAGAGCTGTCTCATCAGTCTTTTCGGCTGTTAGGCGCTCTTTTTTATTTAAGTCAACTTGTATACACTCCTTGCGAGACCAAGATAATGTAACTTAGAAGAGCTGGATATGTCTAGCATTTAACACTCAATGCAATATTTCAGCATGTATAATCTCAACAGAGTTCAATGCGGCCTCTCGTGATGAAAACTGTCAACGAGACAACGCATTGAAGCTTCAATACAGCCTCTCATCACAAAAAAGCATAACGAGACAACGCATTGAAGCTTTAATACAGCCTCTCGTCACGAAAAAACACTACGAGACAACGCGTTGAGACTTCAATACAGCCTCTCATCACAAAAAAGCACTACGAGACAAAGCGTTGAGACTTCAATACAGCCTCTCATCACAAAAAAGCACTACGAGACAACGCATTGAAGCTTTAATACAGCCTCTCATCACGAAAAAGCACTACGAGACAACGCATTGAAGCTTCAATACAGCCTCTCGTCACAAAAAGGTACAACGAGACAACGCATTGAAGCCTCAATACAGCCTCTCGTCACGAAAAAGCACTACGAGACAACGCATTGAGACTTCAATACAGCCTCTCATCACGAAAAAACACTACGAGACAATGCATTGAAGCCTCAATACAGCCTCTCGTGACGAAAAAGCACTACGAGACAACGCATTGAAGCTTTAATACAGCCTCTCGTTACAAAAAAACACTACGAGACGACACGTTGAGTTCAGTAATGATGCTATTCGCTCCTTTATATTAAAAAATATTGTGCTAATGTCCCATTGACATTTTAGCTACATATATCATATAATTCATATCAATATAGTATGGATTAAAAAGGGAGTGAATTTATAATGATGTTATTAACAGGTCTTATTTGCGGAGTTTTACTAGGTTTTGTGATGCAAAGAGGCCGTTTTTGTTTAACCGGTGGCTTCCGCGATATGTATATTGCAAAAGATAATCGCATGTTCTATGCGTTATTAATCGCTATTGCCGTACAAAGTGTTGGTGTGTTTACCCTCATTCATTTTGGTCTTTTCGATTTTTCTGCTGGACAGTTTTCATGGCTAGCAACAATCATCGGTTCTTTTATTTTTGGAATAGGAATCGTTTTTGCAGGTGGCTGTGCTACTGGAACATGGTATCGAGCAGGTGAAGGATTACTTGGCAGTTGGATTGCACTTTTTGGCTATATGTTTATGAGCGCAGTTATGAAAACAGGTTTTCTAGCACCAGTCGATTCTTCTATGAAAACAATTGCATTACCATCTAATTCCATGGCTGAAAGTACCGGCATTCCAACCAGCGTTTTAATAGCACTGTTAGTTTTCATCGTTACTTTTATCGTTTATAAAGAACTTAAAAAACCAAAAGTCAAAATTCCATCATTAAAGTCAAAGTATACGGGATTAAGACATCTTTTATTTGAGAAAAGATGGCATCCGTTTGTGACAGCTATTTTAGTTGGAGTCATCGCGATGCTCGCCTGGCCACTGAGTGCCGCTACCGGAAGAGTTTATGGGCTTGGAATTACAACGCCATCAGCAAATATTTTACAATTTGCCGTCACAGGCGATATGGCTTTTATTAATTGGGGTGTCTTTTTAGTTCTAGGTATCTTTTTCGGTTCATATATCGCAGCAAAAGGCAGTCACGAATTTCGCTTTAGAATGCCAGACGCGAAAACCGGTATTACTAGTTTCATAGGCGGTAACTTAATGGGATTTGGAGCAAGTCTCGCTGGTGGATGTTCAATTGGTAATGGTTTAGTTATGACAGCAATGATGACATGGCAAGGCTGGTTCTCGTTATTATTCATCATACTTGGAACTTGGACTGCTTCATATTTTGTCTTTATTAGGCCACAAGTGAAGAAAAAAGTGAGCGCAACATCTAGCGCTTATTCAGCATAAATATAATGGAGGTATTATAAATGAAGAAAAAATTAGAAGTGATAGGGAAAGTTTGTCCATTCCCACTAGTTGAAGCAAAAAAAGAAATGGAACAAATGAATGACGGTGATGAACTAATCATCGATTTCGACTGCACACAAGCGACAGAAAGCATTCCACGGTGGGCAGCCGAATCTGGACACGAGGTAACGAACTTTGAACAAACAGATGATGCAACATGGACAATTACAATTAAAAAAGGTGCACTTTAATATATAGTCTTTAATCCGATAATTGACTGTCTATGAAATAAGCGGAGAAGACTTCAGCTTTCTCCGCTTCTAAACGGTCAATATGTTATAGCATTACTTTTGCAAAGAACATTGCGTTCCACTCGTCCTGGCAAAGTAATGTAACCCCGTGATAACCCTTCAGATTAGGCTATATTAAACTGTTTAACGTGAACTAATAACGATAACCTACACCTGATTAGGACACTTTGAAGTACTTAACTTAATCCAATCCCAGCTTTTCTCTCTACATTAGTTCACATTAATACTTATCGCAATCAGACAGAAGTTAGTCTCTTCTCCTAACATTTCTAATAACTACTTGACTACGAGGAATACTTGGTATATTAACCATACTGTAACTTAAATCTTGATCAGGTATATTATAATCGAATCGATTAACAAGAAAATCGAGACCTACTTTCATGAGCTCAATTGTCACCCATTCTCCTGCACAACGGTGACCCAAAAAATAATCTCCTCCACCTTGAGGGATAAATCCAAAAGGCCCCCCTTCCCAATCATGAAACCGTTCAGGATGAAACACTTCAGGGTTATCCCATATTTTCGGATCATGATTCGTACCGTAAAGATCTAGAAGTGTTAATGTTCCTTTTTGAAAACGGAAACCTGCCCATATAAAATCTCTCTTTACTCGTGCAACTGCATACGGGAAAAAAGGATAAAAACGACGAACTTCATGTATAAACATTTCCACATATTTTTCATTACCCGTCTGAATTTTCTTCGTTTCATCAGGATAATGATAAAGAGCGATAGCAATAAAATTGATATAAATAGCTATTGCTACAATAGGACGTAAAATATTTATTATTTCAACTGCTGCTGTTTTGATATCAAGCAAATTGTCGCCATGGTCGGAATGCAACGCAAACTTATGGAATGCTGTATGTTCAGGTGGTGTCATCATCCCCTGCCGTACATTTTCAACATGCTTAGCCATCCACGCTTCGACAACATTCCGAGCCCTTCTTCCTCGCCAATGATTTGGACCGACCGAACCAGCAGACTCAAACATCGCTCCTAAATTTTTAGTCAGATTCTTAATTTCATCTTCCTGAACGGTAACCCCTGCCCATTCGCAAGCTGTTCGACATAGAATTTCTTTCACTTCTTCATAGAGAATAACCTTTTTCATTCTGCGCCATCTTTCTATAGCACGCTCCCACTCTCTTTCTGCAATAATAGTCAACCGATTAAGCTCACTGCGAGACATAATCGACATAAACATTTCTTTTCGTTCTTGATGAGATTTTCCGTCTAATCCTTGTACACCGCCTTTCCCGAACAATGTTTGAATAACTCGATTTGGTGCTGCGCCCTTCCTTTTAAATTTTTCAGCATCATAAAATAATTGTGCTGCTTCAATCCCTCCCATACAGATAGCCTTTTCCCCAAGTAAACGTGTTTCGAACAGATCTGAATGAAAAGTTCGCCGTCGATTTAAAATGTATATATAACCTTCGCGAAATAAAGTCAAACTATGATCCATTCCTTTTTCGCGTGGTATTTTGTTATAATTTCCCATTAGAATCAACCCCACCATTAAGTTCTTCCTATTTTTTACAGTCTGTCACAAATTATTCTAATTTCTTTTCACATATTTCTTCTCCATGTCACATCAACTTATGCCTATCATACAATGTAACGTATTGAAAATGAGGAGGCTTTAAAAATGAATGAGAACCATTTTGAAAGGAGACCATCTATTGGTGATACTTTCCCGAAAATAACCGTTGAAACGACCTACGGGAAAAAAACTCTTCCAGACGATTACCGGGGAAAGTGGCTTATTTTATTTAGTCATCCTGGTGATTTTACCCCTGTCTGTACAACAGAATTTGTCGCATTTGAGCAACTATATCCCAAATTTCGTGAACGGAAGACTGAACTATTAGGATTATCCATTGATCAAGTTCAACCCCATATGAAATGGACAGAATGGATTGAACAACATCTTGGTATACCTATTACATTTCCTATTATTGCTGACCCTTTAGGAACCGTTGCTAACAAATTAGGTATGATACACACTGCACAACATACGAAAACAGTACGTGGCGTTTATATTATTGATGATAAAGGAATGATTCGTGCAATTTTTTTCTATCCTGCTGAAGTAGGACGTAACTTACATGAAATTTATCGAACATTATATGCACTTCAAACGGCTGATCAATATCATGTTGCTCTACCAGCTGATTGGCCACACAATAGCATTATCGGAAATAAAGGAATTATCCCACCACCTTCAGATGTTCAAGAGAAAAACAAGCGAATACAACAAGCAGAAGCTGGAGAGATAAACTGCTTCGATTGGTGGTTTTGTTATAAGGATATTGGAAATTAACAAACGATACCCCGAAAGCATAAAGTTGCCCGTATAATAAAGGCAACTTTATAATTATATATCGACATATAAATTAAATTATAATAAAATTAAGTCAATATACAAAGGAGGTTCATAAATGAAGAAAAAATGGTTATGGTTGGCGAGTCTCGGATTTTTAAGTGCTCTTATCATTGTTTTCTTTGTCATCAATAAAAAAGATAAGATAATATTAACAGAAGTCAATATGGTTTCTTCTACCATGGGTGTTTTAGAAAAAGAATTGACCTTTTCTTCTCTCATGGAAGACGCGAATGCAGTTGTCGTCGGAAAAGTTGTTGGAACAACATTGCTCAATGGCGAAAAACCAGCTTTTTCAGTCAAGATTCAAGAGCATATTTATGGAGAGACAGATGATGACACCGTTCTTGTCTATCTCGATGAAGAGTTAATTGAGCAAGATGAAAAATATGTTTTCTTTTTAGAACCATTTGACTCCCCGATATATGATGACTTCTTCTATCTTAATCACCCAGAATTTATTATCAAACTTGAAGAAAATAATCAGTTATTACGGCTTAAAGATGCCTTTGAAAAAACATATGAACAGCCATTTGTTGAAACTCAATACAATACATTAACAGGGCTAAAACAATACATCCACGAAAATATAAAAACAAAACCACCTTATGTTCCTATCCCAAATGAAATTTATGATCTACAAGACCTAATGGACGAATCAGACATCGTTGCTGAAATCACCATTGAAAAAATTGAAAATGAAGGAAGTGTTTCAGTGGTCGATTATACTGTTTTAGAAACATACAAAGGAAAATTTCATGTTGAAGATTTACTCCTTCCTTCACACAAAATAAAGCGAAACGGTCAATACATCATTTTTCTAAAAAAAGATGATGGTGAATGGCTATTAACGACGAGACATAATAGCTTGATTTCTACAAATGATAAAAATTATCGTGACTACATGGCATTTGTTCAAGGGATAAAATAAATTATTGCGTTTTTCGCATTAAAAAGCCCCCATCACATCGTGGGGGCTATGTCATATGATTCACTTATTTTATCTCGTAGAGTAGTTCACTTTGATGAAAGACTCGATTAATTGCATATTCATGAAGCCAAACTGCCTTTTCAATATCTTCAATTGTATGAGCAGTAGACGTTGCATAGCGATTTAATGGTTTTAAATAAATTCCTAACTTCAGTAATTCTATGTCAATTGCTTCACTAACCCCCGTTAATTCAGCTAACTTTGCACCTGTGAAAAATGGGACTGAGTGTGGTTCGAAATATAATCAGCAATTTTATGTTGCGATTTGCTCATTTTATCACGGGTGTTATGAATGATTATATATATATTTTGTTCACTCATATTTGATCCCCTTCAACTTTTTGTGCTTCAACATTTTGCTTGCAGGTAAACAAATCACTTCCGGCCAAAATCCGCCTTAATTTCGCCCCAATGATTCGTATCCCATTTTAGTAATTGATTCGAATATGAATTGTTTCTTAACCACGTTTCAGCACGTTTAATCACTTGCCAAATATGTTCCGTTTGTTTATTTTTTGGAAGCGTCGTGTTTGCGCTTTTTTTTCTAACCCAACTGATCGCTGTTTGCGAATCTGAATAAATCGGTGTCGTCTTATTTTCATTTTTTAATAAAGCTAACGCATGAACAATCGCTAAAAATTCTCCGATATTATTCGTCCCATTGTCGACTGGACCATAATGAAAAATTTCCTCACCCGTTTTTGTGTCAACACCACGGTACTCCATCTTCCCCGGATTTCCACTACATGCTGCATCAACACTTAGACTTTCTTCAATATATGATGAATTAGGTCGATTGGATTGCCTTTCTGGAGCACCTCCTTTTGCAAATGCTTCTTCGGCTTCTTTTAACGATTTAAATGATTTATACCGAGCACTTTTCACACCGTGAACTTGCTCTTTACATTCTTCCCATGAATTATATATCCCTGTGTTCTTACCTGACCATACAACATAATATTTTTGTGATGCCATTTATTTTCCTCCATTTTTCACACATATCGTGCGTGCTTACTCTTTTAAAAATACGTTGACTATTTGTTATTAGAGCTCACCTATCAATATATCTAAATCTACGGTTATTGCTTTAGTCTCTTGATTAACAAAGGCTTTCATATCTTCTTTTTCTAAATTCCAAGCGAGTGGTGACATGTGAACAAGATTTTCTAACTCTGATTTGTTAAGCACTTTTGTATAGCTCAATGTAAATTGGTGCACGATGTCAAAATGCTTTTTAAATAGCGATACCGCTTCATCATTATTATAGGATGTCTTTTCTGTTTCACCAAATCGCACTTCACGCAACTCTTTTAAATAATTCCTCCGCGGAACAACTTTTACAACTAGCCCTCCCGGCGCTAATATCCGTTTGAATTCCTCATAATTGGCTGGAGATAAAATATTTAATATAATATCACACGACTGATCTACTAATGGAGTAGCTGCCAAATCACCGACGAACCAAATCGATTCCTTATAATTCTTCGCTGCCTGTAAAACCCCTTCTTTAGAAATATCGAGACCAATTCCTATTATTGTTTTATTGTTGCATTCATCTAAAATTCGTTGTAAATGTGAGCCCTCACCACAGCCAGCATCGAGAATATGGAGATGTGTATTTGTGTCATTTATATATTGTTTTACAACATTCGCAATCTCTTTATGTACTTGTCCAAACAAATCACTATCCATAATGATCTGTTGCCTTGATTCAAACAACGTTTTGTCATATTGACTCTTAACAGCACGCGTCAGCATATTGACATAACCCTGTTTGGAAAAATCAAATGTATGCTTGTTAATGCATATAAGACTTTCTAGCTCAACTACCTGCATCGGTTCTTTGCACAGTGGACATCTGAATATATGGACATGTTGATTAACTAATTTCGCACTTTTTTCTTTAGTAGTCATGGTTTCATTTCCTTTCATACTTCTATGTTTTAGAATAAAGGGAAACAAACTTCTTATCAACTATATCATTTCAAAGCAATATTTCAGACTTCACAATAACAATCTTCTTATTCAACTTTAATATGATAAAGGGAAAATAAAAAGATGAGAACAGTTTGATAAGCGGCAAAGTGACCTCATCATTAGTCGCTATCTTAACGCGGTGTCTCGTGGTGATTTTTCATCGCGAGAGGCTGCTTTGAAGGCTCAATGCGTTGTCTCGTGGTGCTTTTTTCATCACGAGAGGCTGTATTGAAGGCTCAACGCGGTGTCTCGTGGTGCTTTTTCATCGTGAGAGGCTGCATTGAGGCTTCAACGCGTTGTCTCGTGGTGATTTTTCATCGCGAGAGGCTGCATTGAAGGCTCAACGCGATGTCTCGTTGACAGTTTTCACCGCGAGAGGCCGTATTGAAATCGCAACGCGGTGTCTCGTGGAAAGTTTTCATTGCGAGAGGCTGGATTGAAAGGTTCATCCAAAAATCGTTTGCAACTAAACAAGCAGAGAAAGTCACATCGACATTTATCCTGCTTGTCATATTGAGTATCATAAACTATTCATTCTGATTCGCTTCATATTCAACGCTATGTTCTTTTGCTAATTCTTCCATTATTTTATGGTATTCATTAACTAAGTCGACATATTCTTGTTCCAATAAAAGTGCTTTCTCAGTTAAACTGTCGT